>NZ_LMCJ01000008.1:54427-55842 GCF_001623085.1 Pseudovibrio sp. W74 | reverse complement strand
AGCCATTGGCTCGGCAATGATTGCATCAGGCGCACAAGCCGATGTCGCGGCCACCAGCTTCCGAAATGCAGGTAAGGCGCTAGCACGGGGTGAGGGGTCAACAAAGCGCCAGCACAAAGCCTACAAGCGCTTGGGGCTGGATGCGGTAAAGGTATCCAAGAACCTTCAGAAAGACGCTGTGGGTACGCTTAAAACCGTCATAGGGCAAATTAGAGAACTACCCAAGGAGCTGCAAACCTCGGTCATCTCAGATCTGTTTGGAGATGAAGCACGCGCAATTGCACCTCTGATTGAGAATGCAGAGCTTCTGGATAAAGCTCTTGGGGCAGTGGCTATTCAGGCAAACTTCCTTGGCTCCTCTGAAGCCGAGTTCCAGAAGAGAAGGGAAACAAGCGCGGCCAAACTGCAGGAGTTTCAAAGCAAAGTAGAGGCCGCGTCTATTGCAATTGGTGACAGTCTTTTGCCTGTGATCAATGATTTGGCGGACGCAGTCGGTCCACACATCAAAGCGTTTACAAAATGGGCGGAAGAGAACCCGGAAATGCTGAGGTTTTTCGTTAAATGGGGTACCGCAGCAGTTGGTCTGTTAGTTGCTCTGACTGGCCTCAGGTTCGCAGCAAAGCTACTCAAAACAACACTCATTGATACCGTGCTCGGTGTTGGAAAGATGCTTAAGAGAGCGGGCAAGTTAGCCGGAATCTCAATGGGGCGTAGCCGTAAGACCCGCAGTACCGTTGGCCCCGCAGGCGCAAAACCTTCTTCCGTTAAGAAAACCGGTGTTCCTCAGGTATCCCGCAAAATGCCAGCTGCTGCCAATGATAACGGAGGCGGGAAATCCAACATCAAAGGGATGAAGGCTAGCAAGCTCTTGAAAGGTGCAGCCAGCCTGAATGCTATCGGTCTAGCCCTCAACGAGTTTGAGCACTCAATCAATACATGGGGCATGAGTTGGAAGGATAGAGCCCAGTATGCGCAGAACAGGTTCAAAGATGGAGCCGCTCGCGGTGAGGCAATGAACCAATGGCTTGAAGATCTCATTGGGGTACGCAAAGGGCCGGTTGAGAAAGGCAATGTTCTCGTTGAGGCCCTTAAGCAAGACCTGGCATTGATCGACAGCCAGATTGCAGAGTTGGGCGATAGCCGAAGCGAGAGACAAACCAAACGAGGCTTGCAGACAGACCGCGAGGAAATTGTTGAGCAACTGAAAGCACTCAACGCCGAGCTTGCGCAGACTGCGAATGGAGTTGCTGAAGCTAAAGTAGCAGAGGCACTTCAAACAAAGGCAAACCAAATCCTTGCGGTCCCGATCCCCAAACCTTCTGCGGGTTCTGCCCTGAAGGTTCCGCAGATCTCAGGTGCGCGAGCATTAGGCGGGCAGATTGTGGGTGGCCGTAACTATCTAGTGGGAGAGAATG
>NZ_LMCJ01000008.1:16258-54380 GCF_001623085.1 Pseudovibrio sp. W74 | reverse complement strand
GCCGAACTGGTGACCCCAAGCCAGTCCGGATACGTCCACACCGCTTCAGAGAGTGCAAAGATGCTCGGCGGCAATGGTTCACAATCGCCCTCAGGCGAAACTCATTATCATTTTGGCCCCTTCTATGTAGACGCGGCAAGCAGTGCGTCCGACATGGTCGAAGGGTTTGTTGAACAGGTCGAAGATCGGATGTCCGGCCTTCATGCAGACCGAGAATATGCGGTGCGCTGATGCTTTACATGCTTGGAGCTTTGCAGATGGATACCTTCCCATTCAACGTGGATCAGGTGTCTATCTCAGCAAAGGCTGATTGGGCCAGAAAGCCCGTTATGGGCGGGATGAAGCCCGGTGAGTTTATGGGAGATGGGGGCAAGACCCTTAATCTCTCAGGGCAGCTGCTACCTATCAGGATCGGTGGGCTGGTCGAACTTGAGATTGCCGACAAGATGCGACGGACTGGGGAAGTCTTCCCGGTGCTGCGTGGTGATGGCAAGCCAATGGGGAACTACTTTATCAAGTCCTCAAAACAAACGCACAAAGAGCTGGAAAGAGACGGTGTTCCTTTTGTGATCACCTATCAGATTGGGCTTGAACAGCTGCCGGATGAAACCCCGGTCTCACCTGATCTCATTCCAGATCTGATTTCAGTCTTCGACCTGCTTTAAGGGGCGGCTATGTCCACCACAGTAACCGTTACAGGTGAAGGGATCACCTTGGACCTCCTGCTGGTGCGCGTGCACGGCTGGAAGGGGCAGGATCTCATCACCGAGGCCCTGACCCTTAACCCCGGCATAGCGGGCGAAGGAGCTTTTCTTGCAGCTGGCCGGGAAGTGCTTATTCCAGACCTGCCATCTGAAGTCACAATCACACCAGAGCCGACAATAGACTTGTTTGGATAGCGAATGAACGAATGGACCGTAGATTGGAAAGTCATCTTGAATGGCAATGACATCTCGCAGGATCTTCGCCCCTATCTCATGAACATTTCAGCGACGGATAAGGCCGGGATCAGCTCTGACAGTTGTAGTCTTAGCCTTGATGATCGTGCAGGGCAGATCAAATTGCCGAGTGCTGGCCATCGGCTATCTGTAATCCTTGAAGGCAAGAAGGTCTTCGAAGGGGTGACTGACCAGCCCGTTTCCTCAAGCAACCGCTCTGGAGGACAAAAGCTCTCAATCAAGGCGAAAGGCTTCGATGAACGCTCACCGGTCAAGCAACCGCTTTTCTTCCATAAAGATGAAGCTACGCTTGAAGAATTCCTGCAAGGCGCTGCCAAGAAAGCCGGATTTAACATCAAGGTAGACCCGGCATTCAAAGAAATCTTTCGCGACTACTGGTCGGCAAATGGAGAGAGCTTTCATTCAATCGGCCAGCGCTATGCGAAAGAGCTGAACGGGGCATTCAAGATCAGAGATAAGACGGCTGTTTTACTGCTGTTGGGTGCTGACAACGAGCTTCCGATCATCAAGTGCACCTATCCCGGCAATATCATCACTTGGCGCTTGAAACCCCGTGATCTGCGCAGGGCTTTCACTGGAAGCTCTGTCCGCTATGTGGATCGGGAGAAAGGCAAGGTGGTTGAAATCAAACGCCCCTACAAAGAGGAGGAAATCGAAGACCCTGCGCTAAAAGATCCGGTATTAAATGCCATTCGCTCTACGGTCAAAGATGAAGACCAAGCCAAGGAGCTTTTGAAGGCCCGTGAAGGGCAAGGAAAGCGTGAGAAGGCCTCCGGGTCTATCACTATCAACTTCGCACCGGAGGCTCAGGCAGAAGCTCTGTGCGCCGTTGAAGGGATCAAGCAAGGCAT
The DNA here is from genome assembly GCF_001623085.1 of Pseudovibrio sp. W74. Taxonomy (NCBI): domain Bacteria; kingdom Pseudomonadati; phylum Pseudomonadota; class Alphaproteobacteria; order Hyphomicrobiales; family Stappiaceae; genus Pseudovibrio; species Pseudovibrio sp. W74. The sequence continues at coordinate 52,570 of NZ_LMCJ01000008.1, read as the reverse complement.
TGACGGCACCTACCGTATTGAGAGCAGAACGCACAAGGCTGCAAGGGGTGGGGGAGCAGCAACCACCCTGAGTGTAAAAGACCCCCAGGACGGAGCAGGGAAACGGGAAGGGGCTAAGCAGAAAGGATAGTCAAGATCTAGCATTTCAGTCCGTTGTACCCTACGATCACTACTCCCACAAAAGGGGGTAAATTGCTTCGGTCTTGGAAGTGACTACTGAGTCACAAAAGTTGCAACGTGTAGTAATATGCCCCGGCCCCTTAAGAGGAACCTGATTTTGGCCATCACTCGGATCTAGGCAAATCCCGGTATCTTTACCACATGTCCCGCACTTCGTTGCTAAGTACCACTTCCCCACTTCTAATGTGGTCTTTGCTAAAGTGTATCCGTCATCCAAAAAGAGACTAGTTTCTTTTTGAAAGCAATGCTCTAGCCCAGCCTCAAAAGATGCTAGGTTTTGTAGTTCACGAGTTACCACTGTTTGGTCAGGATCAATACCCTTCGCTCGTAGTGCATTCCGTCCAGCTAACTGTTCTAAACCAAGTCCAATCGCTGTATTTCCAAATGCAATTCCCTCTATAGGATCGATTAGTGAGGTGTCAAAACCATTGATCGTCAATGCTACCGTCTCATCATGATTTGGATATAGAACTGGGCAAATCTCTACTCCATCGATATTGGCAATCATGATTTGCGCAAAACCGCCAACATCTGAAGTCATCGGATCAGAAACTACTTGATTAAATGCAGACATAGGCCCTTGGTTGATACCAATCGAGTTCGTTGTTCGAAGAGCTTTCTTGAATTTTTCTTTCCCAGAGCCAATTGCAATGCATTGGCCATTGGTGAGCGTGATCTTCGTACTAATCATACGAAAAACGCCTTCTTGGATTGTTGGCGTGATCATACAGACAACTTGGTTACCCTCAACTGGGCAGTATCCGAAAATCAGCGCCGTAAACTGCCCTTTATGTTCTCGAGAGTTGAGATCTTTTGCAACATACTCCCCTGCCTTGGAGTAGATCTCTCCAACTTGAGAAATTGAGGGGAGTGCGCGCTCGTTATCGCTGTACATCGTTTGTGTACAAGTACTTGCGATAAAATGTGTATTTTGAGCCAATATAGTGGAGCCTGCAAAGGCAAAACCACAACTATAAAAGCGGCCGACATGTTTGGCATTAGAAGTAGCGGGCTTCACCGATACAGCAATAACAGCCATTTTGCCGCCTGAATCAATTAGTGTATTTGCTCTACCTGTGTTTGGATTTACGCCGCTAGAAAGTCTGGTATCAGCAACACATTTGACGACACCATTTTCATTCCAAAGAGCAACCAAAGTCATGGTTCGCACCTGGTCCATTGGCAAATATCAAAGCTAATGTGAAAGGAAGTATCCAATCGCTGTTCTGGAATAACTCTTACTCGATATCTTTCTCAATATGTATTTCTAACCGCCGCAATAGGCGGTTTTTTTTATGGAGAACTCAATCATGAAAACCACCAAAACTAGGCTCGCTGGAGCCTCTGCGGCACTCATTGTTGCATTTGTGGGTGCTTGGGAAGGTTTGCGAACCAGTGCCTACGAGGATGTTGTTGGTGTACCTACGATTTGCTACGGCGAAACCAAGGGCGTGAAGCTAGGTGATACAGCAACCAAGGCCGAGTGTGATGCAATGCTTGATGTATCCCTCAAAGAACATGAAGCCGGGATGCGTAAATGCCTGACAGCCCCGGAAAAGATCCCAATCAAAACCTATCTTGCAATGGTTTCGCTGTCTTACAACATCGGATCAGGTGCATTTTGCAAATCGACTGCAAGGCGTAGGTTGAATGCAGGCAATTGGACGGGAGCTTGTCAGGCTGCCACTTGGTTCAATAGGGCTGGTGGTCGGAAGGTACAGGGCCTCGTTAATCGCAGGCAAGATGAATACAAACTTTGCATGCAAGGGGCGAAGGGATGATAGATCTCATCTCCTCGTTTATCAGCACAGGCATTGAAGCCTTGCTGGCTTATGGGGCGCTTGTTGGCGCTGTTGTGGCCTTTGTGGCTAGATTTGAACCTCGCACACCCAACTGGCTTTCTACTCTCGCAACAACGGCTCTGCTTTGCGTCTCGGTTTGGTTCTTCTCCACCCTTCATCATGATAGGCAAGCCGAAGTAGCCCAACTGAAGGCAGATAACAACGCGCTCACACGCGTAGCAACAGCGCACAAGATCATCTCAAAGCAAGCAAGTGAAAAGCTGTTGGATCGCATCCAGCAGATAAGCACGCTTGAAGAAAAGGTAAGGGACTATGAACTGGAGCTGGAGAGGGGCAAGATTACCGCTTGTCCTTCTGATCCCGCTTATCTTAGCAGGATGCGAGCACTTCAATTCCGGAAAGCTCGTTAAAAACTCTGGAGAGCTGTTCAAGCCTCCTGATCCTCCACCCGATCTGACAGTCGAAACGAAAGACCCTGGCATAACCGGCGACCAAGGCCGGGATGCGATCAGGCACAGAGCTGCATTGATAGCCTGCCATGCAAAGGAACAGGGTTGGCAGTCCTTTTATGGAAGCATTCAGGACAACTTGAAAGGTATTGCCAAATGATGCCGAAGACAGAGTTCGGGTCAATCACTGGATTGAGTGTCTATGGGGCTCTGGGGTATGCATCTAGCTACCTTGAGCCGGTACTTCAGTTCGCCTTACTGCTCGCAGTATTAATCGGAGCAATCTTGTTGGCTTATGGCCGCTGGGTTGATGCCCGTAACAAACGGTTGGACACTCGTATCAAGCTGCATCAGCTGAAAGATCTGGAACAAGCAGACGACAAACAAGAATAGAAAATGATAGCCCCAAAAACGGGGCTATCCAGTTCCTTGATCAGATCCAGTCATCTGGCTCTAAGTCATCCAGCGTTGCTCCGAAGAGCGCTAGACGGTCCATTTCGTTCTGAGTGAGCGTCACATGCAGATGGATGAGTTCGCCAACGGTGGTGACTTCGCAACGCTGTGCAATAAAATCTAAAGCCGCGGATAGCATGAGTTTACCTTTTAAATTTCTTCATTATTCCAAAGAGCAGACTTCAAAAACTATTGGCAAAGCATGGTCATCCTGCAAGTAAAATATTTTATGTAAGCTGAAATAGATTGATAATTCTAACTAATTACATAAAGTGATCGATTAACAATATTGTATTGATAAGGATTGTGGGAAGAACAGTAAGTTTCAGTTTAAATAGCTAAATAATTTAAGGTAATAGTGCCGCTGCAGATTCTTGATAATCCATTTAAATTGGGCCTTTGGTTTAGTTTTTCATTAGAGGGATATACTAATAATTGCTGTAGCTGGATTGGCGCACTTAAGGGTTACATATATGCCAATAGTGCACTGCACACCTTGGTGGACCACCTAGGTAGATAAGTTGATTTACTCTTATAGGCACATCAAGGCAGGATGATCTCTACCAAAACATAAGCCCCACTGCGTCTTTATCCGCAGCAGGGCTTATTTCATTAAAGAATTTCGAGTTTAAAACTCAAAGCTAAGCCGAGCATTTACACCATGCTTGCTGTTCTCAGCTGCTAGCTGCCCAGCATAGGAAAGCCCAAACTGTGTCCGCTCGTTTACGGCTAGGTCGAAGCCAGCTTCCAAAATGCCAATGTCTTTGGCAATCGGGCTGCCTTCCACCGTAAAGGCGCTGCCACCACTGGCAAAGCTCTGGGTGAAGTCAACCGTATCAGTTGAGGCATGCTGCCAGCCCACAACACCGCGCGCGGTCAGGTTTGCACCACCAAGAGTAAACTCACTGGCAGCTCTCAGACCCAGTGTTGTAAAGGTCACATCCGTGCTCTGATCACCAGCGGAAAGGGCCGCAGCGCCACCATCTTCAGCAAAGCTGCGGCTGATCAGGTGCACATGAGCCAGACCTGCAAAGGGTTCCAGCGTGGTTGCGCCAAAGTCAAACGCATATCCCAGCTCACCAAAGGCTTGCAGAGTAGCTGCGCTCTGATCTGCTTCCAGCTTATCGGTAAACGTACCGCCAGAGATGGAGACAGACCGTTCAGTGTCAATCTGATGCCAGGATACCGCAGCGCCAGTGCGCACAGCAAAGCCATTCACCTGTGTGCCTGCGTAGCCGCCAAAGGTGTACGTATCAGCCGTTGCTTCTGAAGCACGGTCATCCGCGTCCATGGAGCTGCGGCTGTAGCCGCCCGTCAGGCCAACACGCAGGTTGCTGAAGGCATCGCCATCAACACCAAACAGAACGCCGCCGGTTGAATGATCAAGAGCCGCCGTATTGCCATCACGTTTTGCTTCGCCCCAGCTGCCATAGCTCATGTTCCAGAGCGCCAATAACCCCAGTTGGGCAGTTTCAGCCCCAGCTGCCTTGCGTGCTTGAGCAGCAGAGGTATGCAAACGGTCATTGACCGCATTGCGAACGAAACGGCTGTTTTCAATCAGCACACCACGCGCTGAAGCACTGATCTCGCCGGAAAGGCTGTCAAATGCCGCCTGCGCTGCTGTCTCATCGCTCACAGTCCCGATCAGAGCGTTATAAACCGCACTGCCAGATCCAAGGCGTTGAACGGCCTCAGCAGAAGCTTTCTGGTTCGTCGTGCGCGCTGCGCTGGCAAAATCAATGTCATTGCGCAGCAAGGTCAGCTCAATATCGTTACTATCAGTACCCGCCTCATAATCCAGCGCGGCATTCAGGAACAACAGGTTGTTCTCAATGGAAGAGAACTCGCCTGTAATCGCATCGGTTCCGTCATTTTCAACAATGATGAACGGCCCCGTCGGATCAAGACTCCAGTCTGCTTTGTCCGCAGGCGTCAGCACCAGATCAAGGACAGTGTCGCTCACATCCACATTGCCATTCACCACCAGCTTGTCCGCAAGCTTGGTGTCGCCTTCTACTTCAATTTCCAGTGTACCTGTGCCGGAGTAATCGCCGTTGATTGTAGTCACCCCGATGGAGTTGCCAGGTGCAATGCGGCCATTGTTGTTGGTCACATTGCCCTTAATAGTTCCGTGTCCGCCCAGCACGCCAGAGCTTTCCACCTTAACATCACTGATCAGCTCAACCCCGCTTTTGCCGAAGGAACTACCAACAATCAAAGCGCCATTCTCAACAGTGGTACCACCGCCAACAGAGTTGGAGGCCCCATCCAGCACCAGTTTGCCTGTACCGGATTTCTCCAGCTCACCAGTTGAGCTGATATCCCCTGTCAAAGCCAGGCTCTTGCTGGAAACATCCAGCTCACCACCGGCAGAGTCCAGATCAAAATTGTCAAAAGACAGATCAGAATTACCAGTTGTCTGGAACGTACCACCGTTCAGTGTAACTTCCCCAGTTCCCAACTGCGCCATGTGCGAAACGGAGAGCAAACCACCGTTAATCAAAGTGCCTCCAGCATAAGAGTTGGTGCCTGTCAGCATAATGTTGCTAACACCGGACTTGATCAGCTGACCGCCACCAGAAATGTTCCCAGCAAAGGTTCCATTCAGTTCCTGATCCAGCTCCAACTCAGCATTCGCAGCAATCTCAACATTCCCCTGAACGTTGTCAGTGGTGCCTTTCAGCCGCCCTGCCTCAACACTAGTTCCACCGGTATAAGTATTGGAGCCGGAAAGAACCAGCGTACCAGCACCGGTCTTGGTCAAATAGGCACTACCGCTAAGGTCACTGGTGACGTCAAGAGTGGCACCTGCATTCACAACATCCAGCGTTGCACCAGTGTTTCGGAGTGCCAGACTTGATGCCGTTTGCGTGCCAGTTGCATGGCTCAGTGAAAGCGTGCCCCCATCAAAAGTCGAGGTACCTGTTCCCAGTTTGGTAATATTATCAACAGAGACGGTTCCACCGACAATATAGTTTCCACCAGTATGAGTGTTGGAGCCGGTTAGTACGATGGTTCCAGTCCCCAGCTTGACCAGAGACCCCTCGCCAGACAGGTCGCCGGAGAGCGTGCCGTCCATGTTTTGATCAAAAATGGCATGTGTGCTTCCAACCATTTTGATATCGCCTTGCAGGGAGTTTGTATTGCCGGTCAAAGAGCCAGCCCCAATAGTTGTTCCACCGCTATAAGAGTTGGTGCCGGTCAAAGTTAGATTATAAGAGCCATATTTTTCGAGCGCACCTTCGCCAGACATGTTGTCTGCATAAGTACCTGCCGCCGACTGAACAAACTCGACACTCGTACTTGCAGCGGTGAGAATATCACCTTGCAGAGTTTTCGCATCTCCCTGAACCTTACCCTCATTTATGACGGTTCCGCCGGTGTAGCTATTATAACCTGACAGGATCAGCGTACCTGAGCCTTCTTTGACCAGCGAACCAGCACCCCACATTATTGCTAAGTAGTGTCCATTTGTATCTTGGTCAAAAACGACACTAGTATTGGCAGCTGTGTTGATATGACTATTCAAACTAGTGATATCGCCTTGCAACGTACCCGCCTCAACCTTCGTCCCCCCATTATAGGAGTTAGCGCCGGAAAGGATGAGTGTTCCGTTCCCCGTCTTGGTCAACCCACCAGTGCCGCTCAAGTTACTGCTTACATCAAGGCTGGCTCCCGAGTTCACAACATCCAGCGTTCCACCATTGCCACCAAGTGCCAGTTGGGAAGCTGTTTCAGTGCCGGTGCTATGGGTAAGCGAGAGAGCGCCGCCATCAAGCGTTGTGACATCGGTTCCTAGCCTGTCAATACTGTCAAGACGAAGAGCACCAGCTTGTATGGTGGTGCCGCCGTAGTAATTGTTGGTCCCGGCTAGGGTGAGAGTACCTACACCGGTTTTGATCAGCGAGCCAGCACCTTCAATATTTCCAGAATGTGTGCCTGAGCTGCTTTGATTGAACTTAAGTTGAGCACCGCTCTCGACAACAACATCGCCTTGTATGCTGTTTGAATGACCTTCCAGGACGCCTTCTGTAATAGTCCAGTTCTGATCGCCAGAGCCAGCCAATGTCCAGGTGGAAGAGCCGGTTTTCTTAAAAGTCTCAAAGCCTCTGTACTGGTTCGTATCCTCAATTGAACTGGCATCAAAGCTGCCGTCAGTCGTGCCCCCCAGCGCAAAGGTATCGTTGAGCCCTCCAGTCGCGTCAACATTACCTTCAACGGTTGAGCCCGCAAGATAGGTGAAGCTGTTTGTGCCACCGGTAAACTCAACAGCATTTGCACGCTGATTATTTGGGTTGAGTCCACCTGATATACTGCCACTGTTTGTGATCGTTAGATCAGCGCCCTTGACCCCAGCTGCGCCAGATCCGCGGTACCCATTGGCGTTGACAACCAAACTGTTTCCGCCGTGAATATTACCACTATTGCTAATAGTGTAGGGGCCGCCAGACAAATCAACAGCAACTCCGCCATCCCCACTATGGGAGTAACTGGTGTTATCGTTTTCACCGCCATCCCCGCCGATGATCGAGCCGTTGTTCGTCAGTGCCAGATTTCCAGAGGTAGCGGTGACGCCAGAACCGCCTTCTCCACCAGATCCATGGTTGAGGCCACCTTCACCGCCATCACCTCCGTGTACGGTTACGCCGGTGTTGATGCTAATGTCACCTGACATAAGAACAGCGTCACCGCCACCGCCACCGCTACCACCGCGACCACCTGTTTCCCCTGTGCCGCCGCCGCCGCCGTCACCCGCATTTATGCCATCTTGCCCCTCACTTCCAACACTTCCAGCTCCAACAAGTCCTCCAAGTCCTCCAGCTCCATTCCCACCGCTACCTGCAGTAGGGCCACTATCGGAGAAGCCACCATTAGATCCTGAAGCATCAGAAGTCAGTGAGCCTCCATTGCCACCATTCTGTGGGCCAGAGTTGCTGCCTCCAGCTCCCCCACCCCCAGCATACATGTCGGTGCTGATTGTTCCCGAAATTGCCACACCATCTGCACCGTCACCTCCGACAAAGGTACCTGTATCAAACATCTGCCCCCCTTTTCCACCAGCATGCGCAGATTGGGACAGCGCGACAAAAACAAGGGCTGTTGTTCCGAGAAGTTTGAGTGAAAAAGAGGACGGCATGAAAATTGCTCTCCAAAATGCATGTGTATGGATTAAAAATAATTGCAAAAACACCTACTGCAATTTTTAATTGATTAAAATAGCTACAGGAAAATTAATTAGAAGATATCCTCTACTTGAGAGGCAGCCCAAATTTGTGACGTAAAGACATGAAGCCAGCAATAGTGCCTTGGTAAACAAAGCAAGCTTTGTAGCACCCTCTTAAGTGAGCGATGTATGTTATAAGCTCAACGATCAGATTACAGTGACAATCGGCGCTCAATTTCTGTTAGGGATCGGCCTCAAATTCGTTAGAGTTTTCAAAGGCCTATATTTGGCGTTTTTGCCCCTAACATAAGCTCAAACCCACAGAAACCCTTGATTTTGCTAATCCTGCAGGGATCGCCACTTTTTCTCCCCGAAAATCGCAAAACAGAAATCAACGCTCTCAAAAGCGAACGGTTTTCCTGCATTTTCGCCCCTTACGAGCAAATTTATCTCATCATTTGAGTGGCGCAGCTTTTTATTCCAATGTGACATAACTAAATAAAATCTTCAGTTTTGAAATGCTCAAAATCCCGGCAAAACTGAAGGGATATAAGGTGTTCAATCAGCGGCAGTTTTAATAAATTCCTCTAATAGATCATTGTGCACGCCACATTTTTGCTGTAATTGACGGCAAAACACGCCCTAGGGGAAATCAACGAGTTGAACTGCGTGCAAAAATCATCTGACATCCGTACGAACTGGACGCGTGAAGAGGCTGAGTCTCTTTACAACCTGCCGTTTAATGACCTGCTGTTTAAAGCTCACTGCGTTCATCGCGAGCATTTTGACCCCAATGAGGTCCAGCAAAGCCAGCTCTTAAGCATCAAGACAGGCGGTTGCCCGGAAGATTGTGCTTACTGCAGCCAGTCCGCTCGCAACAACACCGAGCTGTCCGCCTCAAAGCTTCTTGAAGTCCAAATGGTGCTGGAAGAAGCCAAAAAGGCGAAGGAAGGCGGCGCAACCCGGTATTGCATGGGCGCAGCCTGGCGCTCTCCTAAAGATCGCGACATGCGCGCCATTGAAATGATGGTGGAAGGCGTCAAAGAGCTCGGCATGGAAAGCTGCATGACGCTTGGCATGCTGACACCTGAGCAAATTTTGCGCCTCAAAGATGCTGGGTTGGATTATTACAATCACAACATCGACACTTCAGAGCGCTACTACAGCGAGGTTATTACAACCCGCAAGTTCTCTGATCGTATCGACACCCTGAATCTGGTCAAGGAATCCGGTATCAAAGTCTGTTCTGGCGGCATCGTCGGCATGGGCGAAAAAGATATGGACCGCCTCGACATGCTGGTTTCTCTGGCGACACTGGAAGAGCATCCGGACAGCGTGCCGATCAACATGCTTATCCCAATTGAAGGCACGCCGCTTCAGGATGCTGAACCGGTTGATCCGATTGACTTCGTTCGTCTGATTGCCGTTGCACGCATCATGATGCCGAAATCTCATGTTCGCCTGTCAGCAGGCCGGACAGAAATGTCTGATGAGACGCAGGCAATGTGTTTCTTTGCTGGAGCAAACTCCATCTTCAAAGGCGAAACACTGCTCACCACAGACAACCCGGAAGACTCCAAGGACGCAGCTTTGTTCAAACGCCTTGGTATCCGCCCTATGGGGCTGAAAAGCTGTGCGGCTGAGCATGAGCCTGCTGAATAAGCACCAAGGAGCGCTCGAGCGTCTGGCAGAGCGGGGCAGATCCCGTTCATTGCTCAAAGCGCATGGCTGCGATTTTTCGTCCAATGACTATCTGGCGCTGACAACAGCGCCAGAATTGCGTTTAGCGGCAGAAAACGCTCTTGCCTGTGGTGTCAGTCTCGGCGCAGGCGGCTCGCGCCTCTTGCGCGGCAATGATCCTGAGCATGAAGCGCTTGAGCTTGAAGCAGCAAACCTGTTCAACACAGAGCGATCCCTTTTCTTTGGTGGGGGATACAACGCCAACATGGCGCTGTTCTCAACCCTGCCGCAGCAGGGCGACCTTGTCCTGCATGACAGCCTCATCCACGCCAGTGCACATGACGGCATGAAGTTGGGTGCAGCCCAGTCCATGGCCTTTAAGCACAATCAGGTTGAGGATGCGCAAGTACGCATTGCCCAGTGGCGCCAACAAGGCGAAACCGGGCGGATCTGGATCGCTTGCGAAAGCCTTTACAGCATGGACGGAGATCAGGCACCGATCAGGGACCTGATAGAACTCGCTGATACGCACGATGCGTTTTTACTGGTCGATGAAGCCCACGCAACAGGCGTGCTGGGTGAGGGCGGCAAAGGCCTGGCAGCGGAGTTTGAAGGCCGGGAGAACGTTATTTCGCTCCATACTTGTGGCAAAGCTCTTGGAGCCTCCGGCGCACTTGTCTGCGGGCCAGCTGTTCTGATCGACTACCTCATCAACCGCGCGCGCGGGTTCATCTACGCGACCGCGCCATCACCTCTGGTCGCAGCCATCGTGCGCGCTTCGCTAAAACTGGTACAGGATCAACCGGAACGACGGGACCAGCTTGCTGACCTTGTAAAACATGCAAATGCTGAGATGAACCGTCTGTGCGGACAAAAGGGCAGCGGAACGCATATTCTTCCGTTCCTCATTGGCGATGACAAGCGCACCATGTTGATTGCAAAAGCACTGCAGGAACGCGGCTATGACATCCGCGGCATTCGCCCACCAACCGTTCCACGGGGCACATCCCGCCTGCGCATTGCGTTGACCTTGCATGCCAGCAAGTCCGATGTATCCAACATGTTTGAAGTGCTTGCAGAAGAAGTGGGGCTGGTTCGCTCATGACAAAACCAATCGTAGTTACAGGCACCGACACCGGTATTGGCAAAACAATTTTCTCTGCAGCGCTGACGCAAGCTTTAGCTGCCACCTACTGGAAGCCTGTTCAATCTGGACTGGAAGAAGAAACCGACACACAAGCAGTAATACGTCTGACAGGTTGTAAAACACTGCCAGAGACTTACCGTTTGCAGGTTCCCGCATCTCCGCATTTCTCAGCGGAAGCAGAAGATGTCCTGATCGATACGGAGAGCCTGGCATTACCTCAGGTCGATGGACCGCTGGTCGTTGAAGGGGCAGGTGGCGTCATGGTTCCGCTCACGCGTGAGACGCTTTACATCGACCTCTTCAAAAAGTGGCAGGCACCGATTGTGCTGTGCGCCCGCACCGGCCTTGGCACCATCAATCACAGCCTGCTTTCCATTGAAGCACTGCGTACCCGTGGCTGCAATCTGCTCGGCATTGTATTTGTCGGTGAGGAAGTGGCAGATTCAGAACGCACGATCGCAGAGTACGCAGGTGTCAAGAAGCTTGGTCGCTTGCCACTGCTGCAACAAATCACCCCAGAAACAATAAGAACAGCGTTTGCAGAGAATTTCCGTCTGGAAGACTTCTGCCTGCAAAACGGGGAGAACGCATAATGTCAAAGCACTCACCAATCTGGCATCCATTCACCCAGCACGCTGTGCTGACGGAAATGACCAAGATTACGGGCGGTTCTGGCGCATACCTGACAAAGGATGACGGCGACAAACTGCTTGATGCCATTGCTTCCTGGTGGGTCGTAACCCACGGCCACTGCCATCCGCACGTCATCGGCGCAATCAAGGAGCAGGCGGAAAAGCTGGATCAGGTGATCTTTGCAGGTCACACCCATGAGCCTGCAGAGCGACTTGCGCAGCAGCTGCTCAAATGCACGCCTGATGGACTGGATTATGTCTTCTTTTCAGACAGTGGTTCCACCAGTGTGGAAGTGGCGCTCAAGATGGCGCTCGGCTATTGGCATCATCTGGGCGAGAAACGCCAGCGCATTGTCGTTATGGAAAACAGCTATCACGGCGACACCATCGGCACCATGTCCGTTGGCGAGCGTGGCGTTTTCAACCAGCCTTACAATCCGCTGCTGTTTGATGTGGCCAAAGTGCCGTTCCCAACCGCTGGCAATGAGCAGAACACGCTAGATGAGCTGGATAAGCTCTGCGCCCAAGGTGATGTAGCAGCGTTTATCGTAGAACCACTCGTTCTGGGCGCTGGCGGCATGCTCATGTATTCCGCTGAAACACTGCGGGGGCTCCATGAGATCTGCAAGAAGCACAATGTACTGTTCATCGCTGATGAGGTGATGACGGGGTGGGGCCGTACAGGCAAGATGTTTGCCTGTGAGCATGCACAGATCACGCCGAATATCGCGTGCTATTCCAAAGGTTTGACCGGTGGCTCTTTGCCGCTTGCCGTCACCATGTGCTCCTCGGCAATCTATGATGAGCATTATTCCATGGACAGAAGCAAAACCTTCTTCCATTCCAGCTCATATACAGCAAACCCAATCGCCTGCGCCGCTGCGGTCGCCAATCTGGAGATCTGGGAGAATGAGCCGGTCTATGACCGCATAGCAAAGCTCATGCAAATGCAATCCGCTGGCCTTGCGCGTTTCAAAGACGATGATCGTTTCACCAACATCCGTCAGACGGGCACCATCGCGGCCATGGATATCAACGTGAAGGATCACGGATATCTGTCTGATGTCGGCCCGCGCCTCTATGAGTTCTTCAAGTCAAAGAACCTGCTGCTGCGCCCACTGGGCAACACGCTCTATTCCATGCCACCTTACTGCGTCACTCAAGGCGATATTGACCAGATCTACGACGCAATAGCTGAGGCTGCTGATGAACTCCTCTAAGGACCGTGGTGGGCTGATCGGCTTCGGACATTACGCACCAGAACGCCACGTGTTCAATGCGGAGATCGAACAGGATTTGGGACTGGAAGAGGGCTGGATCGAACGCCGCACCGGTATTCGTGAGCGCCGCTACGTCTCCTCTGATCAGGCTCTGACAGATATCGCATTGCCAGCGGCTCAAATGGCGATTGAGGACGCTGGTATCGATCCTGCCAAAATCGGCCTGACACTGCTGGCAACCAGCACGCCTGACCATCTGTTACCGCCGTCAGCGCCTCTGCTGGTGCACAAACTTGGCCTGCCAAACTCCGGCGGCATCGATATGGCAGGAGCCTGCGCAGGGTTCCTTTACGCACTGGCCATGGCCGATGCCTATGCCAAAGCGCAAGGCATCGCTGTCCTCGTCGTCGCAGCCAATATCCTTAGCCGTCGCATCAACCCGGCAGAACGCGCCAGTCGCGTGCTTTTTGCAGATGCTGCCGGCGCTGTCGTGGTTCTGCCTCCGGCACATAAAGAGCAGGGCATCCTTGCTGCCGATCTGGCATCTGATGGCGCTTATTACGACCTCATCAAAATCCCCGGCGGTGGCAGTCGCAATCCGTACAGACCGGATATGGACCCCAATGAGTACCTGATGAGCCTGCAAGGTGGGCAGACGGTCTTCGCCAAAGCGGTCAACACGCTCACGGACTCAGCCATGAAGATTCTGGGGCAAGCAGACATCAAACCGTCAGAGGTAGATCACTGGGCACCCCATCAGGCCAACTCCCGGATCATTCAGGCTGTCGGAACCAATCTTGGAATAAACGCCGATAAAACACTGATGACACTGGGGGAGTACGGCAACAGCTCTGCTGCTACTATCCCATTTAGTCTCTCCAAGTGTCGGGAAAATCGAAGCTATAAGGCGGGCGACAAAATCTTATTGTCTGCCATTGGCGCAGGTTTTGTCAGTGGGTCTTTGTTGATCGGCATGTAATAAATGCGCCCACTCGTGGTGGAAAGACAAGCGGGCGCGCGCGCATCAAACCGCAGTTATTTTGATGCGCTGTCCAGATAAGCCAGCAGGTTCTCGATATCTGCTGGCTTCTTCAAACCGGCAAATGCCATACGGTTTTTTGGCAAGAATTTCTTCGGCTTGGCGAGAAACTCGGTCAGAGATTCAGTATCCCACGTCACATCAGCACTTGCCATAACCTTGGAATATTTGAAGCCCTCAACAGCAGCGGCCTGACGGCCAATCACACCGTGCAAACTTGGGCCAACTTTGTTCTGCCCTTCCTTCACGCTGTGGCATGCCTTGCACTTCTTAAAAACCTTCTTGCCCGCCTTCACATCACCCGCAAACGCCATCTGAACCGGAGCAGGAGCCGCAACGGGTTCAGCTGCCGCCTGCTTCCCATCTGTTGTCAGCACAAGGCGAAGGGTAACCGGCACCGTCCGTGTAATCCCGTTCAGCTTGGCAAGTGTTTTCAGCTGATCCACACCCGCATTCACACCCGCTTCCTCAGTTCCCAAAAACACCATGTCATTGGTAGTCGCCAGAACTTTGCTGGCGGAAATACGCGCTACAAAAACCTCTGTCTCTACCGGGATTTCAGTGCCCAGCAAATTGAGCATGGCTTCCAGATCAACAACAGTGGTTGCGCCAACCGCAAGCTGGCTCAACTCAGCAGCGTCCAGCTGTGCAGTCAGATCAGCAGACCCGATGCTTTGGAACACAATCTGGCGCATACGTTCATTGCGGATATCGATGTTGGTCTCAACAGACCCCAGATCGATCTTCAATTGCAGCTTGCCATCTTCCGAGACAGAGCCGGAGAGTTTCTCAAAGCTGTTCACTTCCCCCACGGAGTTTTTCTTGATGGTGCCATATGAAAGGCGTGAGCTGTCGCTGTCCACGCTCCAGGTTTGTGCAAGGGCACTGCCAGACAACAGTAAAAGCATCGCAGAGGTGCGGAAAAGGGTTTTTACCATAGGTATGTCGCCTTCGTGATTTGATGTGATTGACGATTTTTGGTTGCTATCAATTGAGGAACACACGACAGCTGGCTTTTATTCGATGTATTTTGGAAAAAAATATCAGAAACGTTTTCAAAGTGACCTAATCACCATCATGCCCCGGCTCTGGCGCTTTGCACTTTCGCTTGCAGGGCAAAAGGATCTGGCGGACGATTTGGTGCAGGCCACATGTCTGCGGGCATTGGAACGGGAAAGCCAGTTTCAGGCAGGTTCAAACTTTGCCGCCTGGACCATGACCATTTGTCGGTCCATCTGGTTAAACGAGATGCGCAGCCAGCACCTGAGGAAAACCGGCCAGCTCGACACCGCCATCGAATCCAGCCTCATCGACCCGTCTCCATCTCCTGAAACGAATATTTTCGCCGCTGAAGTGTTTAAACAAGTGATGCGACTGCCAGAAGGTCAGCGCTCTGTGGTGGAACTTGTCTTTGTTGAGCAATTCACCTATCGCGAAGCAGCCGCAATTTTAGGTATTCCTATTGGAACGGTCATGAGCCGTTTATCTGCAGCCCGTAAAACGCTTGCGCCTTTACAACAGGAACAAGCCAACCAGATGAAGAAGGGAGAGCTGGCATGACGTACACCGACGAACACCTACGGTCTTATCTGGCTGGCTCTCTGGACCCTGAAACGGCGCAGCAAATAGAAGCGGATCTGGAGAGCGATCCGATCCTGGAACAACGCCTGCTGGCACTTGAAGGCCTGCTCCCCGTCGTTCAGCAAGGCTTTGCAGAGTTCCCTGACGCAGATCACCTCAAACAGCTGGAAGACAAGATCTTCGCACAACCAACCCCTGCAAACGATCATGCAACCGCCCCAACCCTTGTCCGCACATGGAGCACCCGCGCAGCAACGCTTGTGATTGGCTTGGCCATCGGAACAAGCCTCATGTACTGGACAGATGACGCAACTGACTGGCGGCAGGAAGTTGCAAGCTATCAGGCGCTATACGTCAAAGAGACAATCGCATCCCTGAACAGGTCCGAGGATGAACTGAAACAAGAGCTGGCTGAAGCTTCAACCGCCGTAGGCCAGCAGCTGAACCTTTCAGACCTCAATGATCTGGAAGGCTTGAAACTACTGCGAACCCAGGTTCTGGGCCATGAAGGCGCACCACTCATCCAGATCGTCTTTGCAGACCCCAACGGTGCCCCGGTTGCATTCTGCATCCTCAAAGACACCGATGCCGCCGGAACCATCATGCAATCCACCAGCCTCAAAGGCATGGCCTCCGCAGACTGGACCGGCAACGGCTATCGTTACCTCGTTATTGGAGGCCAAAACCAAAGCCGCATCGACACCGTCGCCGAGCAAATCCACTCTCGCGTTTTGTAGGCAAGGAGAGCCTTTCGCAAATCTTTCTGTCAGTATCTGTCAGAGTGAGCGCCGCAGGGGGGATCAGTATGCTAGGTCTTTCGGATTGCTGACTGGGACTTTGCGTTGATGAAAACATACGACGAGATTGAAACGGAGGCTGAAGATAAGCTTGCAAGCCGTGTCTGGTTTCACCTGATGCGGGCCCACCGCTATCTTTACCCACGCTTTGAGCGCAGTTTGCGGACGCATGGCATTGATAACCCGGTCTGGTATGAAATTCTGCTGGAGGTTGAACGTGTGGGAGAGCAGGGGGCAAAGGCCTCTGACTTGCAAGACCATCTACACATGGCGCAGTTCAGCATGTCGCGGCACATCGCCCGTATGGAAAAGAAGGGGCTGATTGAGCGTCGTCCAGATAAAGAGGACGGACGTGCGCAGCTGATCTTCCTGACACCTCAGGCCGCCCATGCCCACGAGGAAATCTGGCCGCATTATTTCAAGATCATCCAGCAGGAAGTCGGAGAACGTCTCACCAAGAAAGAAGCGTTTGAGCTTTTCAAACTGCTGACCAAGCTCTACGAATAAAAAAGGGCCGCTAAACAGCGACCCTCTCGTTTCCTAGAACCGATAGTTTGCCGTAAGGCTAAAGGAACGCCCCGGTTCCTTCAGGGTGCCAATCACGTTGTAATCACCCCCATAAGTTCCCCGGTCTGAGTAGTCCTCATCAAAAATGTTGTTCGCTTCAATTCGGAGCTTTAAACCATCAATCTGCTCTGGCTCATATTCAGCAAACAGGCCAACAACGGTATATCCTTCAAGAGTTCGATCTGAATCTCCGGTTGCCCCGGTGTCATAATCAACCGCCCCCTGGATATCACCGCCAATTATCAGATCGTAATCTTCCAACCGGTGAGAAACATTGAAGGCAAGCACTTGCCCTAAAGGTGCTGCCAGATCCAACGCAGAATAAGAACTTGCGTGACTGCCTTCCACCTCAGCTTCGGTATAAGAGTATGTCAATCTTGCTGAACCTGACTGCCATGCATAGCCCGCTGCAAGGTTAAAGCCGGTGGTCGTCACGTCTTTAGAAACAACATGGTAAACCTTCGTGGGTGTTTTGACCTGCACTTCTCCGCGAGCGTTCTTGATCTCGGTTCTGAAAACATTACCGGAGAAAGAAAGGCCTTGCCGTTCAAATTCAAACCCTGCTGTGACGTTTTGAGAGCGTGACGGCTTGAACTGTGTGTAGTTCCAGTCAGTCCAGAAGAGGTAGTTATCCTCCAGCGCATAACCGCCAAACACATTGGCATATCCAGCTTTCAGCTTGAACCCCTCTGCCAGTTCATAGGAAATTGATGCATTGCCGCTTGCTCCTGTCGCTCTGGCATCAAAATCTGAGATACCTTCAAAGCTCTGATGATCGACGCGCGCGCCGACTGAAACTTCAAGGCCAGAGAGAACTTCCGATCGCACCTGCCCAAATGCACCGAAGTTATTTGCGAATTCCGTTGGGTCCTGAGCGGCGTCTTCGAACTTGGAAGTCTTGCGATAAAAGTCGACACCAGTGGTGAAGCTTGTCACATCATTGAAATGGAAGGTGTTTGCCAACTTACCATTCAAAGTGTTGGAAGTCCCTTTGCTCTCCTCCACATCGATGTTGCTTTCACTGAAGCCAAGCACGATCTCTGGATCATAAAGATCCGTAGGTTCCAAATGCTCATAGCGGAATGAGAAGCTCTTCCGCATCGTATCGTAAATGCGGGTCGGTGAACTGCCTTTGAAAGCACCAAAGTTAGCACGATAAGGCCGCTCTTCTTTATCCTTCAGCATCATGCCCGAAACTTCAAAGCGATGCCCGCTTTGTGAGGTGTAACCGGCTTTGAGTAGGCCAGTCTGCAAGTTTGCTCCGGTACCCGGGATTTCCCAGTTACCGCCAGAGGTGTAGTCCTGTCCCTTAGCGTTTTTAGCGAAGGCCAGAATATCAAAGCCGTTATGCTCAGCAAAACCAGTCAAAGCTTGGGAGAATGTATTGCCGTTTGTATCAAAGCTCAGCGTGGCTTTGCCGCCCATGGTCTCGCCATCTTCCAGCAGGTCTAATGCATCAATCAGCTGAAAGGCGATGGAACCGCCCAGAGCGTTCGGGCCAGAATCTGCAGCGGCAACACCCGCATCCACACGCACCGCACGCAACAACGCTGGATCAATGGCATTGGCTGTTACATGGTGGAACGCACGGTTGTTCTGCATCGCGCCTTCAATAGTCATGTTCAGGTTGAGAGCATCCACACCATTGACGAAGATCTTCTGGGCAATAGGGATACCGCCGCCAACCGTTACTGAGGCATTCTCAGCAAACACATCACGAAGATCACCCATCTCAGCGGCTTCAATCGCTTGAGTTGAAACGTAGATTGAGGTGTTTCTGTCAGCAGCCACTGCAAAGCGATCATTGTTGAAACTATAAACAACAACAGGGTCCAGCTCCTCGCTGGCATCCACACTATCCTGCGCTGCAGCCCCGGTAGAAAAATAAGCACCGTTTAAAACACAAACGGAAACAAGCAAGCGCCACCGAAGTTTCTTCATTAGGATCCCCACCCACATATTGGCCGTATTACCTACGGCGAATCAAATATGAGATAATTACTCATGTTTATGCGCGAGGGTATATGGGAGTGCAATTATAGATGCAAGTGCATCTATATACATAAACGTTTGCGACACGATCAATGAATTAAAATCACTATAAAATGCAATATGTTACGTAATTTTTATCAAAATCTGATCTGTGTGTATCTGCTGAATTTGGCAGGGGGGTGCTCATAGATCACCAGGCACAAAACAAAAAAAGCCCCCGCTAAAAGCATAGCGGGAGCTTTACAATAACAAGAGATTTAAGCTTGGCGCTGGCCCATCTGATCATCAAGTGTCAGCAGATGCCAACGGTCATCACCAGCAGCTTTCACCTGGTCCAGAACACGGCGGAACAGATCTTCTTCTTCAATCTGCTCTTCCAGGAACCAGTGCAGCATGTTCTGCGTCCCATATTCCTTTTCATCATGGGCGAGATCAAACAAAGCATGGATTTGCGACGTGACCTTCACTTCCATTTTCATGGCAAGCTCAATAGCTTCCTGTGCTGAATCAAATTCAACAGTAGGAGCAGATATGCCTTCCAAAGTAACGCGGGAGTCCCGCTTCACGATGAAGTCATAAATACGCATTGCATGGTCAGTCTCTTCTTTTGAATGAAGACGGAACCACTTTGCAAAACCTGGCAGCTCAATGGAATCAAAGTAGGCAGCCACAGCGAGGTAAACGTAAGAGGCACTCAGCTCAGCATTGATTTGCTGGTTAAGAGCTTCTGCGACTTTGGTGTTGAGCTTCATCGGATTCTCCAATCAGTAATTTTGTGGAGACAGATTTGAAGAGCTACAAACTATTCGCTTTGACCAAAGTCAATTTGAGAAGAATTATCTTAGCAATTGCAAGTGATTAGCAGTTTCACAAATGACCCTTTTGGGAGCTCAGGCCCTATGTTCTCCAGGTCTTGGGCGCAGATCCATAGATCCGCTTAAAGGCATTGCTAAAGCTGGACGGGCTGTTATATCCCGCCATATAGGCAGCCTCAGAAACAGTAATGCCGCCTTTGTTGATGGCTTGCCGCGCCTTCTCCAAACGCTGTTTGCGAATGAAATCAGAGACTGTCAGATTGTACTTTTCCTTAAAGTGGCGCTGAATGCTGCGTTTGCTAAGGCCCGTTTCTTTAGAGATTCGCTCGATGGAAAGGTCTTCCTCCAGATGCTCCAGCAGAAATTCCCGCACCTTCAATCCTTTGATCCGTAACTGACTGTCCGTTTCCCGCTTCTCGGCCTGGACTGCCCCTTGCAAGTGAGCACAGCTCTGAGACATCAGGCTTAACGCCTCGGCTTGACGTTGAAGGCCCCCGATTTCATCAGCCCCGTCATTGGTCATAGCCAAAATCCGCGCAGCACAGTCCACCATACGCTCATCTGGCTGCCAGATGAAGTAATTCAGGTGGCCATTCATAAAGCGCCGCACTTCCGCAGAAAGAGCAGAGGCCTGAAACCCAATTGCACCGTACCAGTCCGGTTGAGCTGCAATGCCAACCTTGCGCAGCGAGTGCCCGGCCTCACTCGGCTTCAGGCGCAAATTGGCAGGTTTTCGCAGGTTGAACAGCAGAGCCTGAGGCTTGGGTGTTTCGCGATCCCCGGCATCCAGATCAAAATAAACATCATCAATGTAAAACTGCTGCTGACCTTCCAGATAAATGAAAATCTGGAAAATAGGTGAGAGCTCCACCAAACTTTCATTTTCATGATGGCCCATCGTCTCATCCAGGACTTTGACTCGGATCTGCTGCTCAATCTGCACAGAAAGTGCTCCCTGACTTTTCACTGGCGCGAATGGATATGTTTTTGGCGCACACGCCAATGCATTTCCAATCGACGAACGCCCCCTCATAAATATATTATGAGTTTTGAAGTCAAGTTTAAAACTTCGTATAAATGAAGTAAGTCCAGCGCGACCTTCCAGCTCACGAACATCTCGGTAAAGAGGTGCCCAAAGTGCTCGCCACACACTGCGAGCGCTCATGGTGCTGTGCTGTCGCGCGGATACTATTGGAGAATGTTTCGATGTCTAGCCGCGACGTTGATAGAGCACTTAAGAACGCCCGTTTTACGCAAAAAACGCAAATGAACGCACTAAACCTTTTATTGGTTTCCACCGCGCTGACTTGCGCTTCAGCGGCATCCGCTCAGGAGAATAAACTGCTGGATGAAGTGGTCGTCACAGCCTCAGCTTCTGAAGTGACCTACAAGAACGCGCCAGCGAGTATCTCTGTTATCACCGCAGATGACTTGGAAAATCAGGGGGCTCGAGACGTTCGTTCCCTTCTGGAAAGTGTAGAAGGTCTCACGTTCAACAGAGCTGGTAATCAAAGCAAAGTGCAGATCCGCGGCTTGAACGAGAATTACACGTTGTTCCTGATAGACGGAAAACGCGTCACCTCCGCTCCAAACGCCTTCCGCGGAAACGACTACGATTCCGGCTGGGTTCCACTCGAAGCCGTCGAACGTATCGAAATCGTTCGCGGTCCGATGTCCTCACTCTACGGTTCAGATGCAATTGGCGGTGTTGTCAACATCATCACCAAGAAGGAAACCGAAGAGTGGCACGGCTCACTTACCAACGAATATACCCTTCAGGAAAACCGCAAGTCCGGTGACTATGGCCGGACGGGTTTCAATCTTTCAGGTCCAATCCTCAAAGACAAACTTTTCATGCGAACCTACGGCAGTTGGGATTTTCGCCGCAAAGATTCAAGCACTCTGAACCCCGACAGCGCAAGCGGGCGCGCCAATGCAGGCTTTGCCAAGAGTGATAACAAGCACGTTGATACGACTGTGACCTGGGATGTGAACCAAGAAAATTCTGTCGATTTCAACGCAGGTTACAGTAAGCGCACACACGATAAGACAACATTGGACAGATACTCAGCGGGCATAACTCATCACGGCTCCTACGAGTTTGGTGAGACTGAGCTGCGTGTCTTTGGTGACCGTATCGACAACTCCTACGGCCACGGAAACGCCGCTGGCGATGACATGCCGAACACAGCCTATAACTTCAATGGCGATGGCAAAGTCAGCTTTGACGCAGATCTTCTGGTTCCGAACTTCATCACCGTCGGCGCGACTTACCAACATCAATCCCTCGAAGACAAGTATGTGCTTGTAGGCGAGGGCGGGTCAGACAGTTCCCTCTGGCAAGCCGCAGCCTTCATTGAGGACCGCCTTGAAATCACAGAGGATTTCGAGGTCACACTCGGAGGCCGTCTGGACAAACACGAAAAATTCGGCTGGAACGCCAGCCCCCGCGTTTACGGTGTTTATCACCTCACACAAGCCCTGACATTCAAAGGCGGCTGGTCCTCATCCTTCAAAGCCCCAACCTTGCTGCAAATGTCCCCAAACTGGAAACAGGTCTCATGCGGAGGGGATTGTTTCTTAGAAGGCGCTGAAGATTTGAACCCGGAACTGGGCAGCAGTTTTGAGGTTGGCTTCAAATATGACGAAGCAAAATGGAGTGCAGGGCTAACCGGTTTCCATAATACGATCAAAGACATGATCCAGTTTCCACCCGCCAGAACAGCTGATGTTGCTGTTGCTCAGACCTATTCCAACTATGTTGGCCTCACTGCAGATGGCAAACCGATCTTCAAGTTTGAAAACATTGAAGAAGCCCGCACAATGGGGATAGAAGCCAACCTGACCCTGCGTCCAACAGATGAGCTGACTGTCTCTGCCAACTACACCTATCTGGATGCAAAAAACACAAGCGCCAATGATGCACCGCTTGCCTTCCAGCCAGAGCATACTGCAAACGTTAAACTGGATTACAATTTCAGTGAAAAACTCAGTTTCGCGTTATCTGCCAACTACGTAGGCGAGCAATACACCTCGGTTCCCGCCAACGGTGACATGGCCTTTGCCCGCAAAGTAGACGGTTACATCACAGCAGATTTCACAGGTCGCTATGACGTCAATGAGAACTTCACGTTGCGCGCTGGCGTTCTAAACATTGCGGACAATCAGATCCTGAAAACGGATTGGGATGAGTTCAATGTTGACGGTCGCCGCTACTTCATCTCAGGCACCACTCGTTTCTGATCTCTAATAATGAAGGAGCAAGGAGGTGGGCCCACGCTCACCTTCAATGCGTAGAGGTGTATCACTATGTTTTCATTTAAGAAAACGATAATCAGCTTAGTGGTTTTTATGATGTCTCAAACTGTGTCTTCAGGGTCAGCACTCGACCTTTCAAAAACGGAAAGTACGACTGAAACACGGTTTCTTCAGCAAGGCCGGGAGGAAGTCTTTGAGCTGCAGGCGGAAACCGGAGACTACATAGAACTTGGCTGGCAAGTGAATTCTGGCCGTTTTAACCTGGACAGTATCAACCGATTGACTGGTGCTCACATCCGCAGGTTTGTTTCTTCAAACGCTGGCCGTTCACCATTCTTACTCGTCGTAGAGGATGCACCAATCAATCTTAAAGTCTCTGCAATTGAAACCGGGCACTACACGCTGTCTATCATCAAGAAAGTTGGCTCAGAACACCAGAATATCAAACAAACCGAATACCTTAGCCCGCGTATTGCCAACCTTGCAGATCAACTGAAATCAGGCGACTCAACGGATGCCTTCTGGTCGGAGATTGAGCAAAAAGGCACACCGCTCATCGAAGACAACGGAAACAACAAGAGTATCCTGACATTTCTTGCCAGAGGCGCCAGAGCTGGTGTCCGCCTCCTTGGTGCCCCAACAAGCAATCATGAAGAGCTTGAGCAGCTTGCAGGCAGTGACGTCTGGTTCAAATCATTTGTCGTTCCCAACACCACGCGGCTTTCCTATCAACTTGCTGTTGATGTGCCAGTGATTTCAGGCACTTGGATGGAACGACGGAGAGCGATTCTGGCAACTCTGGCAGCAGACCCGCTCAACAAGCACCCTTGGCCAGCAGACGCAATTGATCCTTACAATCAACACTCTACGGTGCTTTTGCCAGCAGCTGAACCTGGCCACTTTCTCGGCAATCAGACAGTCGCAAAAGGTCAGGTCACACATTCTAAGATTGAGAGCAAAGCCCTTGGGAACAAACGCGATATCTGGCTATACCGTTCCGCCGGCTATGAAGCATCAAAAACAACTGCTCCACTGCTCATTATGTTTGACGCAGAACACTATAATGACCGCATCTCTGTTCCGGACATTCTGGATAACATGGTCGCAGACGGCGCAATTCCGCCATTAGCAACCGTATTTGTATCTCATATAGATTCAAAAACACGAACTCAGGAGCTTCCTAACAACGCTCAGTTCGCTGCGTTTGTGGCGGAAGAACTATTGCCATTTGCACAGGCAGAGCTTGGTATATCCGCGACACCAGAAAGAACCATCTTGGCAGGCTCCAGTTTTGGAGGCCTTGCGTCCAGCACCATCTCTCTGCGCTATCCGCAACACTTTGGAAATGTTCTCTCCATCTCCGGATCCTACTGGTACTCAGAGGAGAATGACGAGAATTACGTCGCGAACCTCATTGCAAATACTCCCCGTCAAGATATCCGTTTTTTCCTCAGCGCGGGGCTCTTTGAAAAGAGTGTAGGTGGCGGAGATCGCGGGATACTACAGTCCAATCAGCACCTTAGAGATGTTCTGATTGCCAGGAATTATGAGGTGAAGCTGGAAGCCTATGCCGCAGGTCACGACTTATTCTCGTGGCAAACCATTCTTAGTGATGGCCTTGTTTTTTTGATCGGGAAGGGTGCTCCATGACGGGGTGAAATCCCGTTTAGATGCAATTGCATAAAAATCTGAGTGTAAACTTCAGGTATTATTGGACATCCTTATTTTTTGAT
Organism: Pseudovibrio sp. W74; assembly: GCF_001623085.1. Classification (NCBI taxonomy): domain Bacteria; kingdom Pseudomonadati; phylum Pseudomonadota; class Alphaproteobacteria; order Hyphomicrobiales; family Stappiaceae; genus Pseudovibrio; species Pseudovibrio sp. W74. Next base: position 28,061 of record NZ_LMCJ01000008.1, on the reverse strand, counting down.
TTTAGATAGAAACAAAGCTCAACAGCCAGGCTCTGATGCCAAGCCATGAGACATCTATCCAACGGAGTTAGAAATGTTTCATCGTGTAACGAGATCGGTTGCCGCTTTCGCCTGCCTCGCCCTCGCAACTTCTCCAGCCCTTTCAGATCAGGTCGAAATCAACACCGCAAATGGCAAAGCCAGCGTCGTTGTTGAGCCCAAAAATCTGATTGTGTTTGACATCGGAGCGGTCGACAACCTGAATGCACTTGGTGTTCAACCAGCAGGCGTCGTCAACAAAATGTATGTCGATTACCTTGATGGCGTTCAGTCTGAGGCAGACGTCATCGGAACTCTGTTTGAGCCAGATTTCGAGGCAATCAATGCGCTTGAACCTGAACTGATCATCGTTGGAGGCCGTTCCAGCAAACAGGCAAAGCCATTGTCTGAACTCGCGCCAACCATCGATATGACGCCAAGTTCTTCAGAGGTTTCAGCAACGCTGCTCGCGCATCTGGAAGCCTACGGAAAGGTCTTTAATAAGCAAAAGGAAGCAGCGCAACTTACTAGCAATTACAACAGGTTGCGAGAACAAGTAAAAGCTTCAGTTAAAGGCAAAGGCAATGCGCTGTTCGTTCTCACCAACGGCCCTAAAGTCTCCGTATTCGGCCCGGGTTCACGGTTCGGCTGGTTCCATGATGAACTGAAAATTGAACCGGCAATGGCTGAGGTTGCCGTCGCGTCTCATGGAGAAGCGGTGTCTTTCGAGTATATTCAAAAGGCCAATCCTGACTGGCTTCTGGTGATGGATCGCGCAACAGCAATCGGCAGTGATGCTGAAAATGCCCGTCAGGTTCTGGACAATGAACTGGTAGCCAGCACGACTGCGTGGAAGAAGGGGCAGGTGATCTATCTTGATCCGGCTGCAACTTACATTGCCCAAGGTGGTTATCAGGCAACCACGCGCATCTTCAATCAGCTGATCGAAGCCTTCAATAAGTAATAGTTCTCGCCAAGAGCTGGGCGCGCGCTGCTCAGCTCTAGCCATTTCCTTGGTGTCCCATGAAAAGCATCGGCGTTGCTATCGTCGCTCTGTTCGCACTTTCCTGCTTCAGCTTATTCGTTGGTGTCAAAGAGATCTCCATCTCTGACTGGTGGCAAACCCCTCAGAACATTGACCTCTTTTTTATCAGTAGAATCCCGCGCACATTGGCAGTTGTTTTGACAGGTGCATCCCTTGCTGTTTCAGGTGCTGTCATGCAAATGCTCGCCCGAAACAGCTTTGTGGAGCCTTCCAGCGTTGGCACAGCCCAAAGTGCAGCACTGGGCATTTTGCTTGTGACACTGCTTTATCCGGGTAGCCCATTGATTGTGAAGATGATTGTTGCGTCCATCACAGCGATGATCGGTATGGCTGTCTTCCTGGCAATGATCTCCAGATTACCCGTAACATCTCCATTGCTCGTGCCACTCGTTGGCTTGATCTTCAGCGGCATCGTGGAAGCCTTGACCATCTTCATCGCTTTTCAAACAGAAATGCTGCAGTTTCAGGGGACATGGATGAGCGGAGAGTTCTCCGGCATCTTACGTGGCCGCTATGAGCTCTTGTGGCTTTGTGGCGTACTGGCAATCCTCACCTATGTTGTGGCTGATCAGTTCACCATCATTGGCATGGGCAAAGATGCCAGCATCAATCTGGGCCTCAATTACAAGCAAGTCGTGATTGTCGGCCTGTTTATATTGGCACTTTCAACGTCTTTGGTTGTTGTCACAGTGGGCATGATCCCGTTTGTAGGTCTGGTCGTGCCAAATATCGCCCGCCGGTTGATGGGGGATAACCTGCGGGCCAGCTTGCCGTGGGTCGCAGTGCTCGGCGCGCTTCTGGTGCTTGCATGCGATCTTATCGGACGTCTGGTGCATTTCCCCTATGAGATACCCGTTGGTACGGTACTCGGCGTCATCGGATCTTTCGTTTTCCTCTATCTGTTGTATGCGAGACCAGCTCATGCACGCTAAAAAGCTCATTATCCTGAGCGTTTTGCTGGCACTTGCTTGCATCGCTTTCATGACTCTTGGCGCTAAAGGCAGCTGGGTTTTCCTGCTTGTTTTCCGGGGAACAAAACTACTCGCACTTTTGCTGGTGTCAGTCTCAATTTCTGTTGCAACACTACTGTTCCAGACCATCAGCGGGAACCGTATCTTAACACCCTCCATCATGGGTTTTGATGCTTTGTATCTTCTGGTTCAAACGCTGCTGGTGTTTATGCTCGGAGGGTTCACCTACGTCGCTCTTGATGGACAAATCAAGTTTCTCGCAGAAGTAGGTGTTATGTTGCTTGCAGCCGTATTGCTCTTCTCAACAGTGATGGGAAAAGACAGGCAGGACCTTCATCGTATGGTTCTGGTGGGTATCATTTTCGGGGTATTGTTTCGAAGTCTGACAGGGTTCCTGCAAAGGATTATCGATCCAAACGACTTCGCCATTTTGCAAGGTGCAAGTTTTGCTCAATTTTCTAGCGTAGACAAAGACCTGCTCGGCCTCAGCATCCTGCTCGTTTCAGCATGTTGCCTTATCATTTGGCGGCTTAGATACAGCCTCGATGTTATCGCACTGGGACGCAGCAATGCGATCAATTTGGGCGTAAACTATGAGAGGGCAAGCTTCGCTGTTCTGGTCCTCGTCGCCACTCTGGTTTCCGTCTCAACAGCTCTGGTCGGTCCTGTCGCTTTCTTTGGCTTGTTGGTGACTAGTCTTGCCCATTTTATCATGAACACCCACCGTCACAGCATTTTGCTGCCGGCCTCTATCCTGATCGCTGCACTCATTCTCGTCAGCGGCCAGACGGTCTTTGAGCGCATTTTAAAAAGCCAGTCTACCCTGAGCGTTACCGTAGAATTCTTCGGCGGCCTTCTCTTCTTGCTGCTTCTCTTTCGAGGAAAAATGAGATGATTGAAATTAATGGTGTTTCTCATAGTTACGGAAAGAGCAAAATTCTTCAAAACATCTCGCTTTCTATAAAAGAAAGCGGAATCACAGCCTTGATTGGGCCAAACGGGGCAGGGAAGTCCACGCTCTTGTCCCTCCTGGCCCGCTTGCAGCCACTCCAGACAGGTTCCATCTCGTTTGATGGCCAATCAGTGTCTCAAACACCCACCAGAGAACTTGCAAAGACCCTTGCTATCTTAAGACAAGATAACGCACTCAGCAGTCGTATGTCTCTGCGGGATCTTGTTGGATTTGGCCGCTACCCGCACCACAAAGGTCGCCCAACAGCCAAAGATCATAGAGCGGTAGATGAAGCTTTAGATTATTTTGATCTGCAAACTATGTCTGACCGGTTCATTGATGAAGTCTCCGGCGGCCAAAAACAACGAGCATTGGTCGCCATGGCATTTTGTCAGGAGACAAAGTACCTCCTCCTGGATGAACCTCTTAACAATCTTGATATGTACTACGCTCGCAGCCTCATGAAGCGCCTGCGTGAGATAGCAGACACAGGCAAACGCTCATTTGTCATCGTCCTCCACGACATCAACTACGCCGGCGCGTACGCCAACGAAATCATCGCCCTAAAAGACGGCACCCTCGCCATCCACGGAACACCGCAGGATGTCCTGGAAACAAAAGCCCTGCAGACCCTCTACTCAATGGAAATCAAAGTAACCCAGCACCAGGGACAACTCGTGGCCTTACATCATTTGTGATCGGCTGAAATCCAAAGCTAACAAGACATATAATTAGATAAGATTGATATGAGTGAAAGTCCAACTCAAAACGTAATAAGCTCCCCAAAGGAAGCTTTACTAAACTAGACTAGCTCAGGAAAAATGGAGAGCCTTCTGATACGATAAATTCAGGAGGACTTCATGGGTCGAAAACATTATACGGAAGAGATTAAACGGGAAGCGGTACGGCTGGTAGAAGTGAGTGGTCGGCCCATTCCTGAAATCGCTGCCGATCTGGGTGTGGGACGAGCTACCTTGAATCGCTGGATCAAGGAGTTTCGGGATCAGGATTTGCTGGCAGGGCCGCATGAGGATGCCAGTAGAGAATTAGCCGTTTGCGCAAAGAAAACGAACTATTACGGCAAGAGAGAGATTTATTAAAAAAGGCGGCAGCGTTCTTCGCCAGGGAAACAAGTCGATGAGATATCAGTTTATCGATGCACAGAACGCCTCTCATTCAACTGCCAGCCTCTGCGCCTTTATGTGTGTCAGTTGCAGCGGATATTATGCCTGGAGAAAACGACCTGCGAGCGCCAGACTACGTGAGGACATAGCGCTCCTTGCTCATATCAAGGACAAGTTTGAAGCTCAAACCGAGCTTATGGCTCACGGCGCATTGCAGCTGAACTCAGCGCTGACGGCCTTAATGCAGGTAGGCATCGCGTGGTTCGCCTGATGCGTGATAACTCTCTGAAAGTGGAGAGGAAAAAGAAATTCAAGAGAACTACAGACAGCCATCACAACAAGCCTGTAGCCCCTAACCTTCTGGAACAGGACTTCACTTGTACCGGCCCCAATCAGAAGTGGGGAGCTGACATCAGCTACGTCTGGACTTCAGAAGGCTGGCTGTATCTGGCGATCGTCGTAGATCTGTTTTCAAGGCGTATCGTAGGCTGGGCAACCAGCAATCGCATGATGACAACGGCATTAAAACGAGCTCTGGCGACACGGACTTCTCTGAATGGTCTCATTCATGTTTCCGACAGAGGTAGCCAGTATTGCTCCGATGCTTATCTGCGGCTCTTATCGAGGAATAAGATTACCCCTTCGATGAGCGGCAAGGGCAATTGCTTCGATAATTCCATGGTGGAAACTGCGTTCAAGACCATTAAGTCTGAAATGTTGTGGCGAACTGCCTTTCAAACTCGTCAGAAGGCAGAAAAGGCACTTGGCCTTTACATTGAGGGCTTTTACAATCCAATCAGGCGGCACTCGTCGTTAGGCTATCAATCGCCAATCGCGTTCGAGAGACAGAAAAGAAATAGTGAGACAGAAGCTCTCCATTTTCTTTAGGTCAGTCCAATTGACGCAAACCACATCCGGTGGAAACCAGTGTGCACGATATTCCTCGCATTGATGCATCACCATATATATTTCCCTGCATCTACGACCTGGAAGTCATATATCAATTGAGGTGATTGATAATGTGTGACAACGAATATGTTATCACGCAGACATATCAGAAGCATGCATTCATGACTTAAAGTACATGGTCGGAACTTTTGCCGCGTAAGCTGGAAGCAACGCTTTTCTCATCAGCCATCTCTTGCGCCACTGCAACGTGACTATCACCAACCGCTATGTGAACCATGATGCACATCCGATACGGATGCTCTCAGAAACGGTCGGGGAGAGGTTTGAGGCGGGGTTGAAGGGAGGGGAGTAAGAGTTTCATAGCCAATGCATTTGAGTTTGGGGCCGTTCGCGATTCAATGTGATCATTAGCGGACATCTGAATAGCTGGAGGAAATGAATATGATGCATGTCTGTCGAGCACCCCGTCATTCGTAGATGCTAGGTAAAATCGAGCGCTGGCACCAAACTATGAAGAACTGAACCCTGCTGTAAAACTGCTACATGATAGATTATCTGAGGTGTAGATCAAACCCATTGCTGGCTACTACAACATCACGAGAGCTTTGGAAACTTGATACCTATATTAGACGCAATAGACAGCTCTTGGGATATCGACAGATAGTTAAACGGCGATACTCCAAAACCAATGCTTGCGCTACTAAGTACAAAAGCCCAATTTCACTCGATGATGGACATAATATTGACTGATGAGGCGTTGGCCTAAGTACATGCGTACATCTTAGCAAACCAACACAGTTTTTTTAGCTCATTACATCTGGATTTGCTTATCGGAACGTTCGCACCGTTTCGAAGTTGTAGGCTGAGCTTTCCGTTTGATTTCACTAGTTTTTCGGCGGAGTTCTTTGATACCCAGTGAGAGCGGTGCACTTGTGCTCCTTCAATGACATTGAGTTGGAGCAATACATCAGTAAAGCGCATCAGAATGAGTGTTGATCCTCTGCATGTTGTGACTTGCACATAATGGTCTTGTGCAGCCACATGAAGAATGTTCTTGCCAAATTTAGCAGAATGATCACGCCAGAAAAATGGTACCCCATCACAGGTTTCGGTCGGTTCTGCTGCATCAATTGGAGCAACTTGCTTAGGCTGCTTCTGCTCGCTCATATTTCTTGCTTGGACAAACAAAAAGGAAAATATGCCGGATATAATTGCTGTTATTGCCAATAAATAATGAAATGGTGGTGGGGTCCCTCGTAACTCAGATTCTAAGATTGAAATAAAAAGAGCGATCGGAAAGGTGTTTGCAAGAACCGCATAAAGTGCGCAGGTTGTCCGTGAGTATTTCTGGAAGAAGGAAATATTCACCGATAGATAGATGGTGGTTTGGATAAGAGCCCAGGGTATGCAAATTGCGAGGAGCCAATAAACTATTCTCTCTGGATAGCTCAGGTCTCGATAGGTCCCAAATGGTCCCATAAAGGAAAACAGCGCTATGACAGAAAAGCCAAGGGCTGCGTGTATGTATAGCTTGTTCTTTAAGAGTATTCCGAACATATTCCACTACCAGCAACTACGAACTTATCCCTACAATCTTATATAATAAAAATTTCAGATAATGAATAATTTTATAAGTAAAAAAGTAGTATGGAGGCGTTTAAGTTGAATGGTAGTTCAATTGGTGAATATTTATAAGTATGTGTTGATTTGTTGTTTGTGTGGTTATTCTTAATTTGCAATTAAAATATACATTGTCACGACTATGAAAAATTTATAGCTGCTATATTCTTATTTATTTCTTTCCGTGGTGTGATAATACGCTGGTCAGGATCGGCTTCAACGATGTTCCTCTTATGAGGTTGCTTGCGCAAAGTATCTATCAGGAACAGATTGCTGTCTTAAAGATAAGAATTATTCAGTTGTGATAGCTAACCCGTACATCCAGCCCTTCCAAGTTGTAGGTTACGTCAGGTACGAAGCTATCTGACCAATGTGGATATCTAGGTTCACAGAATCGATAATATAGCTATCGAGACGTGGTTTTGCTCAGATATCCGAGTCTCAATCAGCAAAAGTTAGAAGATTTCACGAAGCGTGAATCAAAAATGAGAGATGGATACATATGGGTGCGCATTACATAAATTTTGTGCGATTGCCCTAGTATCTATCTGATTTTCAATATTAATATTTTTTAGTAAATATCGACATGCCGAAGCGTTTCACGAATTTGGCCTGCTATTTCACGAAAATCGGCCACCAGTAATCAACGAAGTGTGTATTTGAAAAGCGACATTTTTTTGATCGTGAAAATACTGAGGCGCTTTCATTGCTGCAGGTCGATACACATACCATCCTTCGTCACAGGTCACCGTTTCTGTTTTTGGAACATGCTGAACTTGATGAAAATGGCTTTGCTTCCGCGATAGTCGAGCTCCCATTGGAGCAGTTTTCGTGGGCTGCCCCGTTAGAGTTAAGTTTGCTTCACGTTGAGTGTGCAGCACAACTTATAAGTGTTGTTATGCGGCTGCGCTTGAAGCGTGAAAGAAGTCGGGGTGTTTTTGCAGGATTACGCTCTTTTGAATGGTTGAGCACGCCGCAAGACGTACGTCGCGTGACGGTGCAATACAGCAAGACCTCCTCGAACTTTCACGAGTTTGAAGGAACATTTTACAACAAAGAGGAAGCCCCCTGCGCCCATCTTAGCGGCACAACACACCTGTCGGATGACCTGATCCTAGACAGTCCTAACGAGCAAGACAATAGTTTCTCCGTAGCATCACCGATCTTCCAGTTACAGGAAGATCGGAATGAAGAGGGAGAAATCATATCTGCGCAAGCCAGCCGTGACTGTGAAGTTTATCGCGGCCACTTCCCCGGGGAGCCCATCACTCCCGGAGTTCTCATCGCAGAAATGATGCTCGCAGTAATCCAAAAACAAAGTGAAATACCGCTGTGCCTCAAACGTGTTGAGGCTTTGAGTTTTAACGCACCGATCAAACCGGGGGATGTTGTGACAGTGAATACAAAGTCCCTCGAAGATTACAGGTTTCGTGTTTCCGTTGTGAGCGGACGAAAGAGAATTGCGAAGGCTGGCTTCAAATTACAGCCAGTTGCTTGAGGTTACCTCGGGAGGAGGACGAAGATGACATTCCAATTTAGCGCAGAGGACATTTCCAAGATCATCACGGAGAAGGTGATCTATGAAGGTCTGGAATTAGAAGAGCTTGGCATTGAGCTGGATGAAATTACTCCAGACAAGCTGCTGTTTGATGAAGATGGCCTTGCTCTGGATTCAGTTGATGCGCTGGAGGTGATTGCCGGTGTCCAGCGGGAGTTCAATATTACATTCCCTGAAGTTGATCAGGAGTTCATTGAGAAAAATTGCTCCACCATTGAGCAGTTAACTCAGACGGTCATGAGCTTTTCAAAAGCAACTGCAGCTTGAGCCGGTGAAGCGACAACTCCTCTAATTCAGGGCTACCAGTTTGATAATCTTTGACGATATGGAGCACTTGCTCAGCAGGTCGATTGTTGAGGCGTGTACCGCAGCAGGCTTGGAATGTGTGAACGCAGCACGAAATGGTGGTGTGCAAACTGCGCTTGAGCAGTTGCAGGAGCCAGGTGCTTTGGTGATAAGTCCGCCAAGTTTCTGCGAAGCAACTGCATTGAAAGCTACGCTGAGTGGTTCGGATACTTCTCGTGAACTTGCGCAGACGATTGAAGCGGAAGCGTGCTACTTTCTGGAAACTTGTAGACATGCAACGCAGGCCATGATGCGTCATGGTGGGGGGCAGGTGTTATCACTTGGGATTGATGATGTCGCATCTAAAATTGTTGGGTTGCCTCAAAGTCCGATCGTTAATCAGATGCGTTCGTCCTGTATTAAGTCACTGGCGAAAGAATATGGCCGCCTAAAGATCTCATACAATTCTGTCCTATGTCATCCGCCCAAGGAAAGTGTGGACCCGAAGATCTGGCGTAGTCAGCGAGATGCACTCAAAGTCTACACAATGCGGTTCACGCCATGCGCTGTACAGGAATATGCAGAATTTTGCCGACAGCTTCTGACTTCTAATGCGCCACTGAATGGTGGGCAAATCTGCCTTGGTAAGGGTGTGATGGAGACTGCGGCATGAGACTTCCAGAACATGCAAAAAGTACTGTGCTCATCACAGGAGCTACCCGGGGAATTGGCCGAGCCATAACCTTGCGATATGCGCAGGAAGGCTGGAATCTGGCGCTGGTTTACCGGTCTAATCAAGCGATGGCAGATAGTATGGCTACAGAGCTCGACAAGCTTGGTGCATCCTACATTTTGATCAAAGCTGATCTTACCTCTCCGACTGCGTGCATGCGTGTTGTTGAGCAAGCTCTTGATGAGTTTCGGGCACTGGATGTGCTGATCAACAATGCTGGCGGAACATTTGATGGCGCTTTTGCCTCAATGAAGGCCACTGATTATGAAAGCCTCATCAGCTGTAATCTCATAGCGCCTTTGCTTTTGTCGACTGCCGCTGCGCCCGAGTTGATGAAATCAGCCAAAGCTGGTCGTGGGGGCTCGGTTATCATGATGTCGTCTATGGCGGGCATCACCGGCAAAGAGGGGCAAGTCCCTTATTCCACGACGAAGGGCGGCCTTATTGGGCAAACTCGGCTGCTTGCTCGTGAGCTTGGTGAGAAAGGCGTTCGCGTTAACGCCATTGCGCCGGGCTTTATCCGCACTGAGATGGTCGAAATTCTTGAGCCGAAGATGTATCAGCATGTGCTTGCAGCAAGTGCGACACCTCGCATGGGGGAGCCTTCTGAAGTGGCGGATACCGCATGGTTCCTTGGATCTCCTAACTCAACATACCTGAATGGCACTGTACACCGTATCGACGGTGGGTTCTTGCGTTGAGGAGGGCAGTGATGAAGCATATCAAAGCAACAGGCACATCTGCAGCACATATCGTCGGCATGGGGGTGTATTGTCCCCTGGGTCAGAATTGTGCTCTGTTGGAAGAAGCAATGCTCTCCGGGCAAGATTCAATTGCACCGGTTGAGGCATTTGATGCGAGCGTGTTCCTCAGTAAGCAGGCATCGGCATTCCCCAAAAATTTCAAAGTGGAACTTGAAGCCGCGGACTGGATGGACCGCGCAACACTTTTCACGATCGCGGCCTATAATGAAGCGTTGGCGCAAGCAGGTTTGGACCTGACTGAGATTGCACCAGAACGTATCTCTGTTTGTCTGGGGAGCTCTCATGCGGGTCTCGTCAGTACAGAAGATGTAGCTGTGAAGACATTTAATGGTGAACTTGAAACAGTTGATCCAAAAACAATAGCTGCGACCCTCGTTTCCAGTAGCACCTCAGTCATTAAACGACTCTGTGGTGCTAAGGGGCGCATGCTCACCATATCGTCTGCTTGTGCGAGCTCTAACTCTGCAATTGGAGTTGCTGCGGAGCTTATTCGCACGGATCAAGCAGATGTTGTCGTCGCAGGCGGTGCTGATACCGTCTCAGTTTCTGTTATGGCCGGTTTCAATGCGCTACGTGCGCTTGCCCCCGAGAAAACCGCGCCATTTTCCCCTCAAATAGGCCTGAGCCTTGGTGAAGGAGCGGGAATTGTTGTTCTGGTCAGCGACCGCCTGCGCGCGCAACTTAATTTGGCGAGTTTAGCACAAGTCCTTGGATATGGTCTGTCTGGAGATGCGCATCATGCAACTTCGCCTGATCAGGATGGAGCAGGTGCAGAAAATGCGATGCGCAGTGCTTTGAATAATGCTGATGTAACACCAACACAGATTTCGTACATCAACGCTCATGGCACAGGCACTGAGGCGAATGATGGTGCAGAAACCCGCGCTTTGAAGCGCATGTTTGGTTCAGATGTTCCGGTCAGCTCCACCAAAAGCTATTATGGCCATACCCTCGGTGCGAGTGGCGTGATTGAAACAATCTCGACACTTCTGCTTGCTCGGGACAACAAACTTCCAGCCAATTTGAGGTTAGAGGACGTGCGTAAAGGGTGTGAGCCCCTGAACTATGTCACGCTGGCGGATAACTCAGCTACACCTCAGAAGCTGCTGATCAATAATTTTGGATTTGGTGGCAATAACAGTTCTCTTGTTTTGGAAGTGAATGGAAAAACAGCTTCCAATGAGGTGCCTGCTTACACTGAAGATGACGTTGTTATCACGGGGATTGGGCTGCAGACCTGCGTCGGTGACACGAAAGACGCTAGTCCTGAGCATCTGAAATCGCAGCAATGCTTTGCTGAATTGAATGAAGAGACCGGATTTACGTCAGCTCTCTCAAACATCCCTCGGTTTACGAGCAAAGAGCTTCGCCCGTTTGCGCGTACAGCACGCAGCACAAAGCTTGCTCTGCTTGCACTCAATGATGCGTTGGGTGATGAGCATGATCTGTATGCGGAAAACCTAAGGTCCGGCATTATTAGCGGTGTTGTGTTCGGGGCTCAAAAGCCGACAGAAAAATATCTTGAGAGTGTTTTTCTTGGGAACCCGGCGCTGGCAAATGCCCACTTCTTTCCAATGATTACGCTTAATGCCACGGGTGGGGCCGCATCTTTGGCCTTCCAGATCAAGGGCTTTACAACAACAGTTTCTGGGTCAGCTTCAGCGGCTGCTTATGCTGCAGACTTGGTTAAGTACCAACGACAAGACCGTGCAGCAGTGGTGTCATGTGATGAGATTACTCCGGCTCTGGAGAGGATCTATCATCAGGCTGGCGTGGTTGCTCAAGCTGCAGAAAAGCGTCCGGGACGTGCTCAGTCTTTGGGTG
>NZ_LMCJ01000008.1:0-16209 GCF_001623085.1 Pseudovibrio sp. W74 | reverse complement strand
GTTGGAGCTGCAATCACTCTTGAACGAAGGTCCGAAGTAGATGCCCGTGGTGGACAGGTTCAGGGAAAACTTAAAGGTTGGGCGGTTTCGCAGGATCCTGTCGATATCTCACTGCAACGCGATGGTGAAGCATTAGCTCGCGTCCTGAATGAAGCTTTATCGACGGCGAGGATCGCGGCAGACAAAATTCATCAGATTACGTTGCTGGATCAGGGGCCGGGAGCCACGAAAGCTGCTTGTAGCAAAGCTCTGGCAAAGGTTTTCAGTGGAGAGCCAATCCAGATTTATCGTCCGGACCAGGTCTATGGATATGGACCCTCCTCAGGTCCGCTCATGGCGCTGAACTGTGCGGTTGCCAACACTCCAAATGGTAAGGTTTCTATTGCTGCGGGTTATGACGTGGTTGGTGAAGCATTTGCCTTCGTTCTGGAAGGAGAAGGCTGATGAATGCGCCCATCGTAAACAATCCGTTTGAAACTCAGTTACGAGTGATCTTCGGAGACACGGATGCGGGTGGTATTGTCTATCATCCGCGATATCTGGAAATGGCTGAGCGTGGCCGCAATGAGACAATGCGTGCGTTAGGTCTCGATGTCGGTGCTTTGTTCCGTGACAAGGACATTGGGCTGGTCTTGAGGTCTTCCAATGCGAAATACCGCAACCCAGCTCATTTTGATGACACTCTGACTATCCATACAAGCCTGAAGAAACTCGCATCTGCCAGCTCGGTCTGGATCAGTAACATTCGCAGAGGGCCAACGCCGATCTGTTATGTGACCGCAGAGTTGGTTTGCATCTGCCGCAATACTCTACGTCCAATCATGTATCCCAGCTATGTGACCGAAAGTTTCAAACGTGCCTTAGCCTCAGGTGAGGTGAACCAATGAGATTGCTGGAAGATAAAGCCGCTATCGTAACAGGTGCTTCCCGAGGTATCGGGCGTGCAATTGCGTTGGAGTTTGCAAAAAACGGAGCCAACGTAATTGTGAACTCAACGAAGCCCTCAGAGCCGATGGATGAAACCATCAGGCTGATCGAGGAAACCGGTGCGTTCTGCACGCCTGTTTATGGCAGTGTTGAAAAGGAGAGCACTGCTCGTGAGTTGATTGACAGTGCGGTTCGCACTCATGGCAAGCTGGATATCCTGATCAATAATGCCGGGGTTACACGTGATAAACCTCTGTTGCTTATGCGAGAAGACGAGTTTGATGATGTCATGTCAGTTAACCTCAAAGGCACATACCAATGCTCCAGAGAAGCTGCACGGCAGATGATGAAGCAGCGCAGCGGGCGTATCATTCAGGTCAGTTCGATCTCTGCACTTTCTGGTCGTCCAGGGCAGTGCAACTATGCAGCCTCTAAAGCAGCGGTGGTTGGCTTTACAAAGTCGCTGGCGAGAGAACTCGGTAAATTCAATGTGCTGGTCAACGCCTTATATGTCGGTGTGATTGACACAGAAATGACCCGCAAGATGCCAGCAGCAGCACACAAAGAGATCACCAGAAACATCCCCCTTGGCCGCATCGGCACTCCTGAAGAAGTCGCCGGACCCTGTGTTTTTCTTGGTTCAGATCTCTCGACCTTCGTTAACGGGACAACCATCAATATCAGCGGTGGAGCTTACACATGAACCCACATAGCTTAGAGCAAGCACGCGCCCTGACTGCGCGCAGGCATGAAGTAACCCTTCAGCTTAAAGAAATCCTCATCGACTGTTTGGCGCTGGATCGAGAACCAGAAGACATCCCTGATGATTGCCTGCTGTTTGGCATTGGCCTTGGTCTAGATTCTGTAGATGCGTTGGAGATCGTTGTCGCAATCGAGTCCAACTTCGATCTTCGCATTGAAGATAGCGATATGCGCGAAATCAGATCCATCAATTCCATTGTTGATCTTATTGAATCCAAAACAGTTTTGGAGGAGGTGGCCTAATGTCTGGTTCCTATGAAGTTCTTCGCAATGATGTGGGTATCGTTGATTGTGGTTGCTGGGTGAGAACTCAAATCTCAGGGCCTGATGCATGCGCTGCGCTGGACAGTGTGGTTGGTGCGAATATGCATGAGCTGTTTGATGGCCGTGCAATCAACACGCTTATTCCATCTCTGACTGGTGGCGTTGATGCGATCCTGTGGGTTGCAGCAGTTGAGAACAATTATTTACTGATTGCCGAACCTTCAGAGCAAGAGACGATCGAAGCCGTTTTGGCAGAACTTACATCTAAGTTCGACATTTCGATCACCAATAAGCAGTCAGATACCTCTCACCTGATGCTAACAGGCCCAAATGCAGAAACTCTTGCTGTCGATACATTGGGCGATGATGTTCATTCGATTGGTTTTTTAAGTGTCTTTGAATTGCCGGAATCTGTGCTGGCAATGCGGATTGGCTACTTCGGAGAATATGAGCTTCATCTGTTTGGCGAAAAAGAGAAACAGGATGACTTGCTTCGTCAATTTGCGGATCAGTGCGGAAAAGACCTCCTAGTGTCCCCTGTTGGCTTACCAGCAATGATGGCTGAGATGCGTATTTTGAACACCAAACGCGATATTCCGCAGAACGTGTCTGTGTTTGAAGCTGGTTTGCAATGGATGATCGACTTCCAGAAAACCACGTTGCGTGCGAAGAGCGAACTGGACGCTAAGAAGAAGGCTGTCAGAAATCTCTGCATGCTGGTGGTTTTGGAGGCTGATATCGTTGAAGCAGGGGCTCAGCTTGTTGTTGAGGGACAGGAAGTCGGCTGGGTCCAGTCTGCGTTCTTCTCACCTACGTTGGGAAAATGGGTCGCTATAGCTTACCTGCAAAAAGACATTTGTGCCCCCGGTTTGCTGCTGCAAACTCAAATAGGCCTTGCAAATACAGTATCTGCACCAGCGTTTCTTAGTGTTTCAGTCCGCAATGCGTTAGAGCAGGCCGCTTGATGGCTTGCTCCAGCGATGAACCCACTACAACCCGAGATGGGGTATTCCTGCGCTCTGCCGTACGACTGATGCTCTTGAGCTTGGTTGTTATGCTGTTGGCGCTGAGTTGCCTGTACTTTGTTCCAATCTACATTGCGCCGTTTATCTCGTGCGCACTCTATCTCGTATTGTGGACCTATGAAAAACGTATTGGCGTTTGGTCTCCGGTCACACGCCTGATGAGCGTTTTTTATATGGTGCTTGCTGTGGCACGCTTTGCAGTCGAAGACATTGCGTGGTCTGCCTATTCTGCTCCTATTATCTATTCAGCGCTCGCAGTCCTGATATTATCTTTGCTCGCCTTAGGTAAACCCTTCACGATTTTTTACTCCAAGGGAAACGGGTTCTATGCATTGCATTGTCGCGTCTCCCTGATGTGGGGGCTGCTGCATGTATGTGCTGCGTTCTCCAGCATCTACCTAATGCCGAACATTCTCTTCCTTTATGTTCCAATGGGACTGATGGTGCTCGGAGCTTTTGGCACGATCTGGCTGAATTTTGTTACAATGGGTGCCAAGTTTGGTCGTCAGCCTCGCTTTGAACTCGGGAAGTTTGAGTTTGAACAGGTGCAGAATGAACGGCAGCGTGACGAGTTTTATCGGCTTATTGCAACAGCCTATGTAAGTGATCTGCAGCGCGCTGCCGGAAGCCACAAGAAAATCGATAAGGCCAAGATCGAATTGGAACATCGAAATTCGGATGCAAAACGCTCTGGGTGCCAAGTTCCGTTTCTTGTCCGGCACCAAGGCAAAGCCGTTGGTGGGATCTGCATGTTCCTCGACCATGCAGATAAGGGCCTGCCGATTGAAAGCGAAACAGACTTTAATGCTGCTGTCTTTCGTAAGAGAGGGGCTGTTGCTGAGGTTGGTCGCCTTGGCGTTATGCCTCGATACCGACTTGAGCGAAATGTGCTCATTGGCTTGTTCAAATGCATCGTTGAGAAGTCTGCTGAGCTGAGAGTCCATACGATTGTCAATGACAGCTTTGCGTTTCAGGAAAAGCTTTACTCGAAGATCGGCTTTCATGCGATGCCGGATGGCTACTATTCCGGCGGAGAAGAAGATTCCACCGGGTATGGTCTGACTGCCATTCCAATGGTGATGGATCTTGCTGATGCAATCCGTCTGGACACTCAGACTTCGACTGGCAAAGAAGTGATGGAGTGTTTGCAGCCTTACGTAATTGAACGGTTCTTCAAGATACTTGCGCTGCAGGAAGTTTGGGAAAGCTTCAAAGGCCTTGCTCTCGCAAAGGGGGGCTTAAGGCATGAAGCGCAGCAGCTTTAGAAAAGGGGCCAGATTATTCTCAGCTTGCTGGATCTTGCTTGGCCTCGTTCTCTTTGCGTATAGCGAGTTGCAGTTGATTGGGACCCCGAAGCTGCCTGAGTTGGTCATGACGGCTCAGAAGGTTTCCGCTGAAGATGCAATCCAGCGCTGGAATCAGAGGCGTTTGAGGGAAGCAACCTATCTGTGGCGGGAGGAAAGCTCTCCTGAAGGGGGTGCCTTTACTGCTGGCCTTGCTGCCTATCGGATAGGCTCATTAACGCATGATCCTCTTTGGGTAGCCTCTGCAAAGGGTAAGTTTCTTGAAGCTATAGAAACTCTACCGCAGTTCGCGCAGGCGCGAGCCTGGTTGGGCTCTGCTTATGCCCTGATCGCACGGGACTATCCAATACAAGGAAATTGGCAGGTTTTTCCGGGAACCGGATTTGCCCGGATCTACAACGTGTTGCAGGCAAAAAAGTATCTGGATGAGGCCGTTGTGATTGATGAATTTGATCCGGTCTCCCGGCTTGTTCGAGCATCTACCCTTTCTGCGATGCCAAGCATCTTTGTGTCGAAAGAAAGCGTTGGAACTGACCTGCAGACCTTGCTGAGCTGGGTCGAAGACCCATCAAGCAACCCTCAACACGAGAAAGTTCTTCAGTCTGAAATTTTCCGGGATGAGTTCTATCTTGCCTATGCACAAAGGCTTGAAGCGAGAGGGGAGAAAACGGCAGCAAAGAACGCTTGGGACATGCTTTCCAGAAGCGCGGGAATAAAAGAAATAAAGGAGTTTGCCAGATGGAAATCCATCAGCCTAACTCAATTGCAATAACAGGTATCGGGATGGTTGGACCATTTGGGACAACCCTTGAAGATTTGTGGGCGGCATGTGAGAGAGGACCTCAACCGTTTCCAACAGCGGAGCGTTTTGATCATGGGCTCCCATCTTCTGAAGCGCATAAAGTTGATATGCGACAGGAGTTCGGCTCTGGTCAACTTTCACGTGCTCCTCTGGTCTCTCAATACGCTATGTTCGCAGTAAATCGAGCGCTTCAGCAAGCTGGGATTGTTTTGGATCGCCGGAAGAAAACCTCTGATATTGCGATCATATTCGGTACGTCCAATGGTCCGGGTGCAGCAACTCAGCAGATTTATGATGATCTGATTGATCAAGGACCTGCTGGTGTTAAACCGCGCGTTTTTCAGGAGTCTGTTTTCAATGCTCCAGCCAGTCTAGCCAGCATTCATTACGGTATTACCGGAGCGATTCAGGTCGTTCCCGCCAGTAGCAACTCGGGTGCTGCCGTTCTGTATCAGGCGCAGCTCTTATTAGCTCAACCACACATCAAAAGAGTTATTGCAGTTTGCTCTGAAGAACTCTGTGATGCGTTGCAGGTGGGCCTACACGATTTGAAGTGGCACGCTGGTTACAACGCTGACGGCAGCCTTACTTCTGGTGCTGTGATGGCGGAAGGAGCGGTGGCGTTGGTGCTGGAGCCTGCATCCTTTGCAGTAGAGCGTGAGGCCAATGTTCTGGCTGAAATCACAGGTGTTGGGTTTAGCAATGATGCCGCGGCTGTTGGCAAACCGGATATGGCTGGTGGTGGCGTGATCGCGTCGATCGACAGTTGTCTGAAAGATGCCGAGATTACCCCTGCTACTGTTCATAAAATTGTCCCGGGAGCGTCCGGAACAAAGGTTGATGTAGAGCTTGAGACCAATGCGATTGAAACGATGTTCTCAGATACGGATAAACTGGTTGCTCCTGCAAAGAACAGTCTTGGTTGCGCCATGGGAACCTCATTGTTTTTTGAGATAGCGCTTGCGGCCCAAGCCTTTGTTGAAAGGCGTTTTCCAACCGAACCCAAAAAAAATAAAGATGAAGTAACGCCGAAAAATGTCCTCTGCAATGCCATTGGCTTGAATGGACAGTTCGGCTCCGTTCTGGTGAGGGGAGCACTATGAACACAACATGCTGGTTGTTTCCGGGGCAGGGCTCGCAGAGCCAGACAATGGGTAAAGCCTTTTTGCAGTTACCTGCATTTTGCAGGGTTATTGAAGAGATCGAAACGGCATGTGATTTGCCGGTTTCCCGATACATCTCCTCTTTGCCTGACAATGAGCTGAAGCGAACAGATCGGGCCCAGCTTGGTATCTTTGCTATGTCTATGGGAGTTGCGGCATGTTTGCAGGAAAAGCACTTCTCATCAATCGCAGTGGCAGGACACAGCCTTGGCCATTTCTCCGCGCTGACGGTAGCAGGTGTTTTGGATTTGAAAGATGCCGCAATGCTGGTGCGCGAACGCGGCAAGCTGATGCTTTCTGCCAATACCCGACAAGCTGGCGGAATGGGAGTGGTTCAGGGGCTTTCCGAGGCCGTTGTTAATAACTGTCTTGAAAACGCTGATCTGGATATCTGGCCTGCGAACATCAATCTGATTGATCAGGTCGTTGTTTCCGGGCGTGCTGATCAGCTTAACCAAGCCAAAGATGTGCTGGTTGCTGCCGGTGGCCGTTGGGTTCCTTTGAATGTCTCAGGTGCTTTCCATTCTCCTTTGCTGGATGTTGAGGCTGAGGTGTTCGCTGATCTTATTGATGATGTTCCCTTCCATAAGCCTGAGCGCGTGGTCCTGAGCAATTCCACTGGGAGAATTTTGCATTCACCAGAAGAAATCAGGCGTGACCTGAAAGAGCATATGACGTCTCGCGTCTCCTGGTTTCAGATCATGGCAAAACTCAGTTGTCTTGGCATTTCAGAATATTGTGAGGTTGGATCTGGCAAAGTGCTGACTGGGTTGTTGTTGCGCCATTCGCGCGAAACCCCAGTCAGCAGTACAGGCACACCAGTACTTCTTAATCGCTACATGCAGAAGCAGCGCGACAGCATCGAGGCCGACAGCCTAAATGAGGATGCAGCATGATCCCAGTTTATTCCAATTGTGAAGCCGTTATTACCGGATGCGGCGTTGTTAATTCTGTTTCCAATAGTTTTGCCGAGTTTCAGGAAGCCCTGATAACGGGTGCATCAGGAGTGCGCCCAATCCAGAGCTTCCTCCCAGAAGGCTTACGTAACCCAAACGCATGTGAAGCTATTTACTTTGATGAAGATGCTATCAAAGCGAAGCATGGTGCACGCCGGATGGATCGCAGTTCCTCGCTGGTTCTGGCAACACTGCATGAAGCTACGCAAGCTGCTCGACTGGATTGGGCGGATGTTGATCCAATGCGTGGAGCAGTCCTTTCTGGTTCGACACTTGGCGGCGCGAGAACCGGGGTCCGATATTATCGGAATCAGAGAAATGGACACAGACGCGTTGCAGATCTGAAGGATTACTCTATCCATTCAGCAGGTTATCGGGTTTGCATTCATACAGGTATTCTTGGACCTAATCTAGTTTTCTCGACGGCTTGTACATCTTCCAACCTTGCAATTGCTTCAGCGCTTGATCTCATCCGTGCAAATAAAGTTGACGTCGCGGTGGTGTCTGGCTTTGATCCAATGTCTGAAGTCTCCTGCGCAGGATTTACGGTTATGCGCAATGTTTCTCCGGATCTTTGTCGCCCTTTCAATAAAAGTAGGAAAGGGCTGGTGCTGGGTGAGGGCGCGGCAACGCTTATCATTGAGGGCGCTGACTTCGCCGCCAAGCGAAATGCGCCAGTACTGGCAAAAGTGCGTGGGCATGGACTGACTTCAGATGCGCATCACATGACAGCACCCGATGTCACGGCGCAAGGACCAAAGCGTGCCATGCAGATGGCTTTAGAGATGGCAGGCGCTGCAGAAACTCAAGTGGATTTTGTCTGTGCTCATGGCACTGGAACGCTCCATAACGATGCGATCGAGGCAAAAGCCATTCATGGTGTACTGGGGGCAGCAGCAGGTGATGTTCCGTGCAGTTCAATCAAGTCAATGGTGGGCCATACGTTGGGTGCCGCAGGAACGATGAATGTTGCAGCGATCCTTGCAGCAGGACGCGGTGGTTTCATTCCTCCAACGCTCAATTTTGAAGAGGCTGATCCTCAGAACCCACTTGCCATATCAGCTGTTGCCCGACCAGCAAAGCCATCTCTGGTGCTATCCAACACCCTTGGATTTGGTGGCTCCAACTGCAGCGTTTGTATTGAACTTGGATAGGATCGAAAATGGATCAGGTTGTTTATCAGCAGTACGATATTGAGGCGATCACCCGAAGGTTGCCTCATCGATATCCATTTTTAATGGTCGATCGCATTCTAAAGGCCGGACCTGGTTACGCACTGGGCATGAAGAACGTCACAATCAATGAACCATATTTTGGAGGTCACTTTCCAGAATATCCTGTGATGCCAGGTGTCTTGGTGACCGAATTCCTACTGCAGACCTCTGCGTTTATGGGAGCCATGTCATCAGAAGATGAAGTGCCTGATCCAGCTAACACTCGTTTTTTCTGTGTTGGTTTCAATATGAGATTCAGTAAGCCTGTTGTGCCCGGCGATCAGCTGAAGGGAGAGGTCAAACTTGTCCGTAAGCTCAAGGGTATGTCTCGGGTGAAAGCAGTTGTGACGACAGATGAGGGGCAGATTGCCTCTGGTGAGTTAAGTATTGCGATCGTTAACTAGGTGATTGTTATGGTAAAATTATATTCTTTTGTCTTTGCTCTTTTCTTTTCACTGATCTCTGCAATTCAGATTAGCAATGCGCAGACCTCCGTGATTTTTGAAAGCGCTAAAGCCCTGCATGATCAAGCACGCGAGGGTGATGAAGAGGCTGCCGAGCAGGCTGTTGACGCTTTTACAAATCTTGTGAAGGCGGAGCCGAACAATGCTCTGGCACTGGCCTATCTTGGAAGCAGTTACGCAATCTCTGCCCGTGAATCGAGTGTTGTGACAAATAAAATCCGATACACAAATCGTGGACTGCGTTATCTGGATCAGGCTGTCACGCTGGCCCCCAAAAATTTTTTTGCCCGCCTGATCCGTGCAAATGTGACGGCCAACCTTCCTTCCATGTTTGGTCGTGGTGACACTGCCCTTGAGGATATGCTGCTGCTGGATCAATTGTATTCTGCTGCACCAACACCCCAACTGGCAGGTCCAATGCTGGGTATCTATGCCAAGCTTGAAGATGCTGCTCCCAAGGAAAGCGATTGGACCAGCAAAGCCGCACAAGCTAAAGCTCTCCTGGCAGGGAAATGACCGGTGGGCAAAATTAGCATCAGCGAGCTCTCCTATGCTTATCAGACGGGTGGTAACACCCTGCCTATTTTGCATGAGGCAAACCTCGAGCTTTCAAGCGGAGCCTTTGCGACTATTTCCGGTCCATCAGGAAGTGGGAAAAGCACTCTGCTCAATCTGATTGGAGCGCTTGACCGGCCTCAACACGGAGACATTACGGTTGATGATGTTGAACTGAGCAAGTTGTCAGACCGACAACTGGCAGGGTTTCGAAATCAGATGATTGGTTTTGTCTTTCAATCCTTTCACCTTCTTCCTGTTTTGAGTGCGGCTGAAAATGTTGCTTGGCCTTTGTACTTTCAGGGGGTGCCGCGTTCCAAACGTATGGAAATCGCAAGAGAAAAGCTGAAATTGGTTGGATTGAAGGATCACCTCAACAAGGTGCCGGGCAAGCTTTCTGGTGGGCAAAGGCAACGTGTTGCAATTGCGCGCGCTCTGGTTACTGAACCCTCTGTTGTTTTGGCTGATGAACCAACCGCGAGCCTTGATCGTAAGACCGCCGAAGAAATCATTGTCTTGCTAAGAAGCCTTAATGAAAACGCGGGTGTCACGTTCTTACTGGCAACACACGACCCATTGGTTGTCGCTCATGCTGTGCAGCGAGTTGAACTGGTTGACGGAAAACTGATTGAGCGAGAGCAGGTTCAAGCACAAGAGGTGTTGGCTCATGCTTGATCTTGTTTATTTGGCGGCACTCAATACCTTGCGTAATACACGCCGTTCTCTCATTACGATCATATCGATTGCGGTGGGGTGTACTGCTCTGATTACCTTTGGAGCCTTCATTAACTTTTCTTTTGAAGGTCTCAGAGAAACAACGATCCGCACACAATTGGGGCATATGCAAATCTATGCCAAAGGCTATTGGGAAAAGCGCATTGTTGATCCCAGTGCTGCAAAGATCGAAGATCTGGGTACATTGCAAAAGGCTCTCGAAAATATTCCGGAAGTCTCCAGCGTCACTCAACGACTTACCTTTTCCGGCATCGGCGGCATTGGTAATGCGACAGTCAACATGTCTGTAACTGGTGTCGACCCTGAAAGAGACGAAGAGTTTGTTGATTTCGAAATTGTCGAAGACGGCCGGAACCTTCTTGTTGGTGATAGTGAAGCCGGGGTCATAGGACGTGAATTAGCCCGCGGTTTAGGGGCAAAAATCGGTGATTGGGTCACTGTTATGACGACCTCAGTTGATGGGGTTATCAATGCAGTTGATTTTCAGATTGTTGGCATTGTCCGTACCGGGTCGACTGAATACGACAGCGTGTTTGTGAAAGTTCCAATCCAGATTGCACAGCGTGCGCTGGAAACAGAGGGTGTTGACCGGGTCATCGTGCTGTTGGATCAGACAGATATGCTACCCGTTGCGCGGCCGAAAATTGAAGCAGCACTGGCTGATTTATCTGAGCAATATGAGTTTAAGCAATGGGATGAACTGGCTGGGTTTTATGAGGCCGTGCATTCGCTTTACACCGGCTTTTTCCGTATTTTCGCAGTGATTGTCTCAATCGTTGTCATGTTCTCGGTTGCCAATACCATGAGTATGGCTGTCTTCGAACGCCTCGGTGAAATTGGCGCGCTACGTGCCATTGGGGCACCACGGCGGACAATGGTCTGGATGTTCCTGTATGAGGGAATTTTCATCGGTTTGCTCGGAAGTGCAGCTGGTGTAGTGCTGGCCTACGGCCTCTCTGAACTTGTTGATACTCTGGGGGGAATTCCAATGCCTCCTCCACCTTCAATGTCTGAAGGGTATCAGGCCTATTTTCCAATCACATTTGAAGTCCTGGCGAGTGCTGTGGCCCTTGCTATGGCCGCGTCTCTTATCTCATCAATCTATCCGTCATGGGTTGCATCACGGGCAAATATTATTGAGGCTTTGCAAAAATCATGATTAAGCAGTTTCTTTTAGCACTGGTAACAGCAGCGGTGTTTTTCGCCGGTTCGTTGACACAGGTTTTAGCCGAAAGTGGAGCGGACCTGCTGCGTCTTGTCGATGAGATACGTGCACCTGCCAATAACTTCCAGTTTCATGTCAAAGTTTCGACGGGCTCGAAAAGTACGTTGACGATGCAGGTGAATGTGAAAGACCAGAGTAAAGGGCTTGTGCGTTATCTGACGCCTAAGAAGAACAAGGGGCGTTCGATCCTCTTTGTTGGTCGTAACATGTGGGTTTACATTCCAGGATCCCGTCGCCCTTTACGTATCTCACCGCAGCAGCAGGTGTTGGGTGGGGTTTCCAGTGCTGATATTGCAAGAACTGTGTACTCGGCTGATTACAAAGTCATGAGTGTGAATGCAGATTCTAGTCGTGAGAAAACGTTGAGCCTCAAAGCAAAATCTAAAGCAGCTGCATATGGGCGTATCGCGCTGGTTGTTTCTGCAAAAGATACTCGGCCGCTCAGGGCTAAGTTTTTCTCAGCAAACGGAAAACGCCTTTTGAAGACGGCCTATTTTGAAGGATATAAGTCGGTTCTGGGGCGTCAACGCCCAACTAAACTGCGTATTGTTGATCACCTTGCTGGCAAGGCAACTACCACGATGCATTACTCCAAGTACAAGTTGAAGGATACGCCAGGTTCGTGGTTCCAACCTTCAAATTTGCACCGCCTCTAGTTCTCTGATCTGAGTTTTGATTATGCGTAGTTTCAATGTGTTTTTAGTTGGCTGTGGTGTGTTTTCTTTACTGGCTACTGTCGAGAAACAGGTAAGTGCAGAAGAACTTCAGTTTGATTTAAGTGCTGAAGTCGGGGTCTATGCACGTGGCAATGGTTTAAGAAAGACAGATCTGTTTCCAGATGTTGAGGCTGCGGGATATCAGGCAGACTTGCTGGGTGCCGATGTAAGTGTGAGTGGCACATTGGAGCAGGGACGGTTGAGGTTATCCGGAAAAAGTCGCTTTTCAGGACTGACTGGTTCTGATGACCCTGTCGCGGACGTGACAGCCGATGAGGTTTATGCCGAACTACGGATCTCAGATCAGTTGTTTGGCTATTTCGGGCGCAGGAACGTCGCGTTTGGTCAGTCGTATGGGCTTAACCCGGTCGATATCTATAATCAGCCCCTAAAGGAAAACCGGCTCTACCCCTCCTATAAATCTCGCGATGATACGGTGGGAGTGGATCTGGCAGGATTTGATTTTCTGACCAACAGTGGAGATACCTTCAAGATCTTTTACGCCCCGGAACTAGATCGCCTTAATGAAGACTTCACCGAGGACAACTGGTATCTGAGCTACTCTACATTTTTAGAAGCTTCCGGGATTGATGTGACGACCTCTGCGTTTTGGGAGGAGCGCCCCGGAGTTGGGTTATCTGGATCTGTTGCAGTGGGTAACAAGACAGTTCTTTATGCTGATGGCACTTTACGACGTGGGAGGGAGAAAAACACACTCCAGTCTTCAACACTCATTGATGGATTTGCGTTCGCATCTGATGGTGATGACAAACTGTATACTTACGTTACTCTTGGAGCGGGGTATACATTTGAAAATGGGCTCAGTGTCAATCTTGAATACACCTTTGATGGTGCCGGATACTCGCAGGATGAGTGGGATGATTTTGATGAGAGTATCACCCTTGCTTCATCGATGAGCGGTAGTTTAGCAAGCCGTGCAAGAGGGCAGATAAACACTGCATTGCGGCATCATTCACTTCGTCGCAACTATGCATTCTTGAGGATGGCGCAAGATGATTTGTTGGATCTGAACCTTGAGGGAGAACTGACGCTGTTGCATGGTATGGATGACCAATCTGGCCGTGTTGGTGTGCGGTTGGAAAAAGAGGTTGCTGAAGGAGCTAGCATCGGTGTTTTTGCCAGCCATCGATATGGGAAAGAGAACTCCGAGTTTCGCCTGCGCCCTGACATCTCATCACTTGCTCTCTATACGCTGCTAAGATTCTGAGTGAGGCTGCTTGATCCCGTTTGATGAACTACCGACCTTCTCTCGTGGGAAAGTTATTGGACTGGACCGATATGTTGTTGTTGCGCACCCTGCTCAACATCAACTTGAAGCCCTAACTATGGCAGCCGATCAGATTCTCAGCAAACAAGAAAAGCAGACCGTCACTTACCGGCGTAATCCCGAACGCGGCAGATGTTCCCTGGCATCCCGTGTACTCCTAAAGTGCATTATTGCGGAAATTCTTGGTTGCGAAGCTAGGCAGGTCTGTCTCCATAAGATGGAAAGCGGAAAGCTGTGGTGTCAAAATGAGTTGAATAAGCAGCGTATAGACTTGGACCTATCAACAACAACAACAGAGCAATCTACTGCTGTCGCTGTTGGTTTTGGGTGCAAGGTTGGTATCGATATTCAGCGCATGAACCCAAAGCAACGCCAGGCCTACGCAACCATTTTTGGTGAACATACTGATGAGAAACTGCTTGAGACCGCCATCTGGACACGAATGGAAGCTTATGGAAAAATGAATGGTGCAGGGCTAGGGCAGGGACTAAGAAAGCTAAATGAATTAGCCAAAACTCCTGACTTGGCTGATGAACCTTGCCAGCTCATTGATTTTCACAAGAACAACAGCGAAGCTCTAGCTCTTAGCATTTCCGGAGATGCTCATATCCAAATGTTTCGAGGAAAAGCGCAGCAGTTTGCATTGTGATCATAGCTGCTATCCGTTTAATGGCGGAGTAGCCCATACTGAGCGAGATGTCGACTTAGAGTTGGCTTTAATCCGCTTGGTGCAGAGGGCCAACACCGGACATTCGGGCGTTTTCACCACGGGTTGAGACACGCTCACCCGAAGGCTTCTACAGCAGTTCTTAAGGGCGATATGGAATTACTTTACTGACAAATTGATGGCATTCGTTAATGTCGAGAGTTATAGCCGCCAGTGATATGCAGCAACCTACAACTGAGCCAGACACTAAGAATGTCACTGGCAACTTCACAGCTGGATCTGAGTAGAACTGGCTAGGTTGGTAGCAAAGGGTTTACTCAGGCTAGGTGTAGAATGGCACTCTAAGCTTTTTGCAGCTCTGAGAAATCGTGCTGCATTTTTGTCGTTAGCCCTGTTTCATGGCTCCAACGGTGTACAGCTGGTTCACAATCTCTGTCGTTGGATAAGAGTACTAGTGCGTCGCCAGTTCCATTTTCGGCAATACAAATAGCGGTGTCTGGCCACCCAGTCCAAGACCGCATGGCTTTCGTTTCACAGACAACATCATTTGCCGTTCTCTTGAAGCGCTTCTTGTCGGAATTGTCACAGATCGGATGCAGCTTCCAGGTATCGTTGTCGCAGATTACCTCACCGCCATCTTCAGCAATCATTGCAGTTCGGTATGAAATCGGCAGAGTGGAACCCAAATTAACTTCGCACTCTGCGACGTATTTTTCTTCTACAGGACAAGGCATTAGTTTTCCTACATCTTCAAGACAAGTTTCCTGTGCGGGGCAGATCCAACCTTCGCAGCAACGCAGAAATCTAAAACAACGTCGAGCTACTGCTAGCACGGGCCATTACCGGACATTCGGGCGTTTCAATCAAGGATTGATAAAATCTACATAGCGGATTTTTTAAGTATCCGAGTGGGCAGTTTTTCATCGAGTAAGGCGATCACTTAAGCATGCCACAAGGTGAGTTCGCTGAGCTCAAGTTGCGGATTTTTAGCACCGCAGCAAATATCGGGTTTGTGGAAGCCGACCAGATGGCCGCTATATTTACAGTCACAAACGTAAGCAGGCGAAGAGAAATAATGCTTTTTGTCTAAGGGTTAACGAGGTAAATCGCGAACCGGGCGAACGTTATCCTCAAACGGCACATGCCGCCGCCGAAATGTTGTGTTCTGGATGTAGTCTGGCTTCTTAATCCGATCCATTCGAAAATGACGGAAGTCCTTGCGTGCAGGATCCCAGGCTACCAAATACCATAGTGGTGGTAAGATCAGCATTGCTTGCGGCTCAACAATTCGGCTGGTTACTCCCCCTTTTGCGTCACAGTACTGGAAACGCAAGTGGAGCTGTTGAAGAAAAGCTGTTTCGAATGCTGGCAGCAGCGCAGGCTCCATTGCTCCCATATCGGATATATCTACCTGCGGTGAAAGCTGCCCTACATACAAGCAATCGTTCAACACCCAAAGTAGAGGGCTTCGTAATGACTGATACTGGTAAAGAGAAATGTGCCCATACATCCCTTCGCAATGAAGTGGACCAGCTTAGCTTAGCAACCAACCACCTCAAAAATCTGGTTTATTCCATGAGTGTGGTTCTGAGCGAACGCATGGAGCACACTCAGGAATATGGAGCGTTGCTGACGCTGTTTGATACTGTGCGCAATCACATTGAAGATGTGCAGGGAAGTAGCGAGAAAATCTCCGAGCTGCTCGAACCTTGCGCGCTGGAAATCTCCAAAGACTAAAAATACGGAATGAAGAGAGGCATTGCCTCTCACGGAATATTCTGGCTTGGGAAGCGTGATGCTTCTCAGGCCCTTTTTGTTGATCGCTTGAAGCGGGCATGCTCTTTATCAAGAAGAATTAAAGTTGCACCCTGACGGGCGTTGACGACCCTCCGACAACTCTCAAGAGTTAAAACCTCAATGAAAGCCTGTGTCCTGACGACTAATGACGACATTAACAGCTTTTCCAGAATTAATTTGAAAGGGTCTTTGCAGGAACCAAGAGAGGCAAAATCGCGCTTTCAAACGCTCTCATTTGCTTACATAGTGCTGACACAGGGCACAAATGCAAAAAGCTCCCGGAAGGGAGCTTTGCTAAACCTCTTTATATACCATGAGGTTAAATGGTGAGCCCGCACGGGTTCG
>NZ_LMCJ01000007.1:43061-128682 GCF_001623085.1 Pseudovibrio sp. W74 | reverse complement strand
AAGCGGCAATGATTGCTCTGGCGAGAAAGATACTCATCACAGCCAATGCACTCCTCAGAGATGGTGTTCCATTCAATGCATAAACACAGTTGCCGCATCGAGTGCGGGAAGACGGCGGGAGGGGTGCGAGTCTTTCCAAACCTCACCATCACCGTCATGCCGGACGAAGCGAAGCGGAGATCCGGTACCCAGAGCCAAGGGGACTGGCGTTAGTAATGGGGTTCTGGGTCCTGCATCGTGCTGCGCTTGTGCGAGATGACGAGGGAGAGGCTGCCTGGTGTCCAGCGTATCCTTGCGGCAACAGTTCTTTTGCTTTTGCAACTTTTCGTTGACAGGTGGGCGGTTCCATTCCACATTCATATGTGAGGCTTCGAAACCTCTTTCCACGCGGTACCCGCTCCCGTAACTAGCGGATTTTTTGTGCCTTTTTTCCAAAGGCGCAAACCCTTTGCTATGAGCGGGAGGGCGGTGAATACAATACTTCCTTCGGGAGGGAATAAACTCGCCTGCCGTGGTCAGGTTTCGAACCTCCCGCTCGCCAGCGGGCCTTCGAAAGCCCAATGTCGTGCGGTTCATTCAACAGCCAACCACGTGAGGGCTTTGATTATGGACGACACTGCATGCGCCTGTGGCGCCACAAATACTCTTCAGAATGAAATTGACGACGTGAACTTTGCTGTTTCTGATCTTCAGAACCTTGCTTATATGCAACATCTGGTGCTGAGCGAGCGAATGAAGAACAGCAGTGAACGTGACGTTCTCTTCACTTTGCACCATGCATTATCTGACCGCCTAGAGGCACTTGATAAGACCTGCGGAATTTTAACTGATGCGTTGTCCGGCAGCTCCTTCCCTAAAGGATTTTCCGGTCACGCGACACGCAGCGTCGCCTCTCCAACATTGGTCAATTCTAAAACTGTGTCTCTTGATTAGATCACTGTGAACGGCACTCCAAGGGCTAGCCTCGACCACCCTTGCACAGCCCTTCATGAGTGTCCTGCTGGCCTGCGGCCAGGCGAAGTGTGCCCGCAGGCCAGCATCTTCGCGTGTGTTTTTTGATGCGTTGATGGAGATTGGATTTAGGGCATGTTCTTTGTGGGATGTGCTCTGTTAACCCGCAAACTCAAGGGGTTATGGGTCCCGGCTCGGGGGCCGGGACGACGAAGGAGGTGATGCCTCGCCTCTGGTAACACTTGCCGTCATGCTGGACGAGCGGAGTGGGTGTCCGATATCCAGTGCCAAGATTTCAGGTGTTTGTGAAAGTTACCAAAACACATTGAATATTAGTACTTCAGTCTTGGGAGGAGGTGTGTTGAGGCGGCCCGCTGGGGTTGCGGGCCTGTCCTGTTTTTAGATTAGTTTGCGCTGTTGGCGATGGCGCGTTCGGCGTCATCGAGGCCTTGAGGCGTTCCAACGTGCAGCCAAAGGCCATCGCCTTCGACACCGAAGAGGCGGCCATTCTCAATCGCTTTGTCGAACAGCAGATTGAGGGAGAATGGGCCTTCCGGCGTGTCCTTGAACAGCCGTGGATGGATCATCGCGGTACCGGAGTAGATGAAAGGTGCCACTGAGCGCTCATCGCGGCGTTCCAGCTTGCCTTCATCGTCCATCAGAAAGTCGCCTTTGCCGTCATAACCAACCGCATTCACGGCTGGTGCAAGCAGCATCAGCATATCCATCTGATGGTCATCCCAGGTTTCTACGAGGAGATCCAGGTTCGGCTTTACCCCTTCCAGCCAGAAGCTGTCGGAGTTTTTCAGGATGAACGGATCGGTGCCCAGAATTGGCAGGGCTTTTTTAATGCCGCCACCGGTGTCCAAAAGCTCTTCGCGTTCATCTGAGATCTTGACATCCAAGCCTTCAAACCTGCGGGCATGGGCCTCTACAAGGTCTGCAAGGTAATGCACGTTGACAACGCAGGTTTCGAGGCCAGCATCCTTCAAACGTGATGCTGCGCGCGCGAACATCGACTTACCGTCCACCTCGATGAGAGGTTTTGGGGTTGTCGCCGTCAGGGGCCGCATACGTTTACCCAGCCCTGCAGACAAAACCATTGCCGATTTAGGGTGGAAGGAAATTTCTTTAGGCATCTCGTTGTCTCTGTCGTTTTGTTCTCTTGTTGCAGTCGCCACTTTGGCTCGTCTCATTTGACGAGAGTATGACAGTGAACATGGGTTTGAGTTTTACTTCCCCTAATTGTGCAAAGCACTGCCGCACATAATTGCGGATGCGAGGAAGCATCTCCATGTATTTAGGTTTTCCGAGCTGCTTATCAAGACGTACAAACGCGCCAAGGATTTTGGCATTGCGCTGCAACGCCAACACAGCAACAGCATTCCGAAACGCCATTTCATCAAAAATGGGTTTATGTTTTCTTGCCAAGTCGCAATATCGCTGCAGCAAATGCTCCTGCAGGTCGGCTGGCATGTCCACGCGTGCATCGTACACGAGCGAGGCAACATCATAGGCCGCGGGGCCAATCATTGCATCTTGGTAGTCAATAAGACCCAGCTTATTGAGGCCTGATGCTTCTGGCAACCACATGATATTCGGGCTGTGGTAATCCCGTAAAAGCAGTGTCGGTTCGCTCTGGAGGACTGGCTCCAGCAGTTCTCGCCACGCTTCAACGTAGTCGCGGCTTTGCTGTTCAGTTGCAGGCTCTCCACTGGCGTAAGGCAGATACCATTGGAGGTAGAGGTCAGCTTCCGTAATCAGTACTTCGAAATCACATGGTTTCAGCTGATGGGGTTTGCCATCCGCCTGCAGCCCTGTTTGCCAGTCGCAGCTGTGGAGTCGGGCAATATCATCAATGGCCAGCTCGTAGCGCTCTTTGACCGCCTCACCGTTTTCGGTGATGATCTGGTCGCCGAAGTCTTCCAGCAACGCCAATCCGTTTTCCGGGTCGGCGGCCAGTCGTTTTGGTACGCGGAACCCATGATCCGCCAAGGCGTTACTGAGCGCGAAGAAGGCAGTAACGTCCCTGGCGCGATGCACGGTTTCGCCATAGGTTTTGCCAGTGGGCAGACGCGGCTCTGGCCCAGTTGGCGGACTATCCATAAAGACGACTGTCTCACCGTTTTTGTGAAGACGAAAATAGGTGCGCATGGAGGCATCGCCCTGCACATGCTCGCGCTCGGCATCAATCCAGCCGGATTTTTGCAGCAGAGCGCGGCGGGCAGCGAGGCGATCAAGGCGGTTCTGCCAGCTTTCGCAGTTGGCTGTGAGGGTGATCTCTCGGGTGTCTGGCTCGGTGCCTTCTGTCAGCTTCAGGTCCAGCGCTTCCGGCCAGTAGGATGGATCTCCCATCTCAGGCCATTCAATCAGCGCAACTCCAGTTTCCAGATATTCATCGAGCCCAAGCTCCTCCAGCTCTTCCGGCTCTTCAATGCGGTAGAGGTCGAGATGGGCGACGGACATTCTCGGCAGGTCGTAGGTTTGAACGAGTGTGAAGGTGGGGCTTGGGACTTCCAGATGAGGGTCAGCTGCCAGATGACGCAGCAGTGCTCTGCTCAAGGTGGACTTGCCTGTGCCCAGATCTCCGGAAAGAGCAAGTACGTCTCCCTCTTTCAGCAGCTCTGCCAAATCCGCAGCAAAGAGCTCTGTTGCTCTCTGATTGTCGAGAAGTACCTTCATACAATTCGCCTCAAGAGCAGCTGCACATAGTCGCGCTCACGCAGAATGCTCTAATCTATACTTTCCAAGCGTACCCTCCAAGAAAGACTGAACTTACTTACCAAGGATACGTACCAATCTATTAGAGCAGGCCGCGTTCATTTAACGACGCGCGACGCACCCGGAATTCTTCAAGAGTAAGCACTTGCCAAAACCAGCAAGGGAACTCAAGCCCCAGAGGCATTTATCTGACCGAAAACTGAAAGATGAGTTATTCCGCCGCTTCCAGCGAATGGACATGCGGCTCAAGCGGGAAGGTGCAATCCACTGTGGTGCCCTGCCCTTCGGCGGAGGAAATATCGACTGTACCGCCGTGCAGCTCGACAAAGCTCTTCACGATCGAGAGGCCAAGGCCAACGCCCTGACGGTTTCCACCGGCCCCGCGGCCTACAAAGCGCGAGAAGACCTGATCCAGCATCTCCTGAGGGATGCCTGCACCATGATCTTTGATGCGGAAGCGGATTTCGTTTTCATCACGCTGGCAGCTGATGTCTACCAAGCCGCCCTTGTCGGAGTAGCTGATCGCGTTGGACAGCAGGTTGAAGAGAACCTGACGCAGTCGCCGTTCATCTGCTTTGAGATGGCCAATGCCCTCAGGCATGTGGGTGCGGAGCGTGATGTCGGATTCGACCAGACGATCTTTCAGACCCTCGACAGCCTCAGATACCGTCTGCGCAACATCGACCTCGGAGATTTCGAGCTCCATTATGCCGGCATCAACGGTTGCCAGATCAAGAATGTCGTTGATGATGTGCAGCAGAGCAGACGAAGAGGACAGGATGTAGTCGGTGTACTCTTCCTGCTTCGGAGACAGATCACCAAACTTGGCGTCACCCAACAATTGCGCGAAGCCGATGATGGTGGTCAGCGGGGATCGCAGCTCGTAGGAAACGTGCTGAATGAAGGCGTTCTTGAGCTGATCGGCTTCCTGAAGCGCATCATTGGTGGCGTGGAGGGCACGTTCCACGTTGACCGTATCAGTGACGTTTACGAAGGTGAGCAGCGTGCCACCATCTGGCAGCGGCACGGTGACGTAGTCGATGACAGACCCGTCGATCCGCTCCATGCGACCAGAAACGCTGGTGCGGTTGTCGGATAGGCCTGTTACGCCACGGGCGAGCTCTTGCCAACGGTCGGATTCGCCCATCAGCTCCTTGCAGGTGTCCAGCAGGTCGTTGACATGCGGATCACCTTCGAGGAACTCCTGAGACAGGCCCCAGACTTCGGCAAAGGCCGGGTTGGACAGTCGCATGCGTCCGTTGGAGCCGAACACGGCGACAGCTTCTGTCAAGTGGTCGAGCGTTTCCCGCTGTACCCGGGTCAGTGCGTTGAAGCGGCTTTCCAGATCCAGCTGCTCCGTCACGTTCTCGTAGAAGTACGTCACACCACCTTGCGGATGCGGGCTGGCGATCACGCGGAGTGTCCGTCCATCTGGCAAATGCCACCAATACGCCTGTGCATCCAAGGCGTGGTAGCATTCCAGATGCTTGGTTCTCCAACCACGATAGTCAGCCTGCTCTGGCAGTTTACGAGCTGCGCGCAGGGCGTCGAGCAGCTCGCCTTCTTCTGGCTTGGTCTCCAGGAAGCTCTGATCGATATCCCATAGGGAGCGATAGGCTGCATTGTAGAACTGGAGACGATGATCAGCACCAAACACGGCCACAGGTGTTTGAAGTTGATCGAGCGTACGCGTATGGGACTCAAGTGTGCGGCGAAGCTGTCCCTGTACACGTTCAAGCTCGGAAATATCCTGAGCAAGGCCGGCATTGCCATGCTCAGAATTCACGTCAGTCAACTCAAAGACGCGCCGTTCACCCGCTGCCACAACTGGCATTGGCGAATGATAGACCCCGTCGGTCTGGCGCATCATGTTGAGTTTGTTGCGGCCTTTTGCTTCCAGCAGCTCAACCTGCTCATCAACCACAGTGCGGGTGCTTTCGGCCTCGACAGCATCCACATAAGCTGAGTTGACCCAGACGAGCTG
The DNA here is from genome assembly GCF_001623085.1 of Pseudovibrio sp. W74. Taxonomy (NCBI): domain Bacteria; kingdom Pseudomonadati; phylum Pseudomonadota; class Alphaproteobacteria; order Hyphomicrobiales; family Stappiaceae; genus Pseudovibrio; species Pseudovibrio sp. W74. The sequence goes on along the minus strand of NZ_LMCJ01000007.1, from coordinate 123,026 downwards.
GCCATGGTTGTCGCGCTGCCATGCAGGCCCCGGCAATGCGTCCAACAGGCTATGAAGCGAGGAGATCTGCTCACGCAGTTCTTTGTTTTGCTCAGCAAGGCGGGCACTGAGCTGACGGTCTCCGGTCAAATCACGCAGGCGCAGGACTGCCAGTCCGCCTGCTGTATGGCCGGATGCTTCCAGATAGACTCCTTCGGTGGTCGTTAAGGTTAACCGGAAGACTTCGCCGTGGCCGCGCAAATGCTCCAAAAAAGCGCGCAGGGCCTCGGCGGATTTGACGTCCAACCATGTCTCGAACTCGACGAGCTGCGAAAGGCCGCCTGCAAGTTCAAGGTTTTCAGGTAGATGTCCGGCAACACCGGGATGCTTGGCCTCACCATCCCAGACCAAAAGAAGACTGTCTTCTGTCTCCAGCAAGCTTTCAAGGCGGTCAATGCGCGCCATCGCATCGGCTCGGTCCTGACGCAGTTGCAGGATGGACAATGAGTCATTCCTGCGGATGCGGACAAGCACAACGGAGGCTGCGACTGCGTACAAAGCGATGCCGGCCGTTGCCGCGACCCAGACAACCTTGAAGGCGTCAACTGAACTACCTGAAAGAGCTGGCAGAATATCCATAGCCTGAGAGAAACCAGCAGCACCCAGGAGAGCAAACACAGCAACGCCCATCAGGTTCAGAACGAGTCTAAACCTTCTACGCCACAGCACGTTAACACGCGCGTGTTTATGCCAGGATGCTGGCATGTTGTGCCCCTTTCTTCGCCGCCTCAGATTCGCATCACACGCCGCATTGGTGTCACGAATCGCGAATAAGTCGCTCAACTGCCTAACTTAACGACTGATTCGACAATCAACATAACCTGATTGATTTTTGGGAAGAAGAGGATCTTTACAAAAAGTAAACAAATTCTGTGGGCGAAATAATCATCCACTACAATCTGTAGTAAGCCTAACAAGCACACCCCCAATATATTGAAAGTGTGCTTATTGGGCCTAGTAGAATTCATGGAGCTGTTAACGCTAAGTCCCTTAGCGTTAACAGCAATTGCGACGGACGCTTATCAGTACTTGTAGTGCTCTGCCTTGAACGGACCGGATTTGTCGAGACCAAGGTAGTTGGCCTGATCGTCCGTCAGTTCAGACAGGGTTGCACCAAGCTTCTTAAGATGCAGGCGTGCAACCTTCTCATCCAGATGCTTCGGCAGCACGTAGACTTCGTTTTTGTAGTCGTCGCCTTTGGTATGCAGCTCCATCTGCGCCAAAACCTGGTTGGTGAAGCTGGCGGACATCACGAAGGATGGATGACCGGTCGCATTGCCGAGGTTTACCAGACGGCCTTCGGAGAGAAGGATCAGACGCTTGCCATCCGGATACTCGATCAGGTCGACCTGTGGCTTCACATTGCGCCATTTGTAGTTACGCAGTGCAGCAACCTGGATCTCGTTGTCGAAGTGACCAATGTTGCAGACGATCGCCATGTCTTTCATGTCGCGCATGTGGTCAGCCGTGATGACGTCTTTGTTGCCGGTGGTGGTGACGAAGATATCACCTTCACCGATGGCCTGCTCCATCGTCTTCACTTCGTAGCCGTCCATAGCAGCCTGAAGGGCACAGATCGGATCGATCTCAGTCACGATCACACGGGCACCAGCGCCTTCCAGAGACTGTGCAGAGCCTTTACCAACGTCGCCGTAACCAGCGACAACAGCAACTTTACCAGCCATCATGACATCAGTACCACGGCGGATACCATCTACAAGAGATTCGCGGCAGCCATAGCGGTTGTCGAACTTGGACTTGGTGACAGAGTCGTTCACGTTGATTGCAGGGAATGGCAGGTCGCCCTTTCTCTGCATTTCATAAAGGCGCATAACACCCGTAGTTGTCTCTTCGGAGACGCCCTGGATGTTGCCCTTAACTTTGGAGTAGAAGCCCGGGTCTTTTTCGAGGCGACGCTTGATCGCTGCGAAAAGAGCGGTTTCTTCTTCATTAGACGGATTGTCGAGGACGGATGGGTCTTTCTCTGCTTTTGCGCCGAGAAGAATCATCAGAGTTGCGTCGCCGCCATCATCCAGAATGAGGTTTGCGGTTTGGCCGTCGCCCCAATCGAAGATTTTGTCCGCATAGGTCCAGTATTCATCAAGGGTTTCGCCTTTTTCAGCGAACACCGGAATACCGGCTGCTGCGATTGCGGCTGCAGCCTGATCCTGCGTGGAGAAGATGTTACAAGATGCCCAGCGAACTTCTGCGCCCAACTCAATAAGGGTCTCAATCAGAACCGCTGTCTGGATGGTCATGTGCAGGGAACCAGCGATGCGTGCGCCTTTGAGAGGCTTGCTTGCACCATATTCCTCACGACAAGCCATCAGGCCTGGCATTTCGGTTTCGGCAATTTCAATTTCAGTACGACCCCACTCTGCAAGTGAGATGTCTTTGACGTAGTAATCGTTAGACGCAGTCATTAAATCTTCCTGAAAGCCCGGGCCCATAGTCCCCTCCCGCGTGATTGATGAGTGCTCGCAAAATGAACGCTCACTGTATGCTGTTATACATCACAGAGAAGTCAGAAAGCAATAAAGATATAAAGGTTTCTTTATATCAATCTAAAATGCAAACAAACGGAAGCGCACAGAATGCTTTATATGCGTCTGGGTAGATAAGGCTCTAGAATTTCTAGGATATTTTCAGGGAAGACTGTCAAAGATGTTGTCTCGAGTTCTTTCCGCGTCCACCAGCGATGCTCTCTCATTACCTGAGTTTCTATCTCTGTGTGGTTGGAATAGTCGATTTTCGAGTCGGAAACGGTGAGAAAGAAAAAATGTTCTTCAGCATCTACCATCTCACCGGATGGTGTCTGAAAAACCGCTCTTCTGACGTGGATCACCTCACCGACAGGTTCGGTGATTCCGGTTTCTTCCAGAAGTTCGCGGCGGGCGGCTTCTTCAAAGCTCTCACCCCGCTCAATACCACCGCCAACGGTGGCCCAATAGTCCTGGCCTTTGAGAGGGCCTTTGTCGAACTTGAAATTGAAGAGGAGAATTCGGTCTTGAGGATCAACCACCAACAAACGGGAAGCTGGGCGCTTTTTCATCAGATCCTCTAGGAGCTTGACTTATTTAGTCTCTTTCACCGAAACCATCTTCCACCAGATGCGCAATCGCGGAGATGGCTTCTTCTTTCTGATTGCCGGTTACGACAACGTGGATCGAGCAGCCTGTGCTGGCTGCAAGCATCATCAGTCCCATGATGGAGGTTCCACCAACAGTTTGGCCGTCTTTGGAAACTTTTACATGGGCATCAAAAGTCTCAACCAGCTTGACCAGCTTAGCTGAGGCGCGCGCGTGCAAACCACGGGTGTTCACGATGGTCAGATCGCGAGCTAACACTGTGCATTCATCCATATTTTCTTAGCCTTGCCCGGACAGGACCTGCGAAGCTACGGAGATATACTTCTGTCCTGCACTGCGGGCTTCTTCTACCGCTTCGGCGAGCGATTTTTCATTTCGAACGCTTGCCAGTTTTATGAGCATCGGCAGGTTTACACCAGCTACGACCTCAACGCTACCACCATCCATCACAGAAATAGCGAGATTAGAAGGCGTACCGCCAAACATGTCGGTAAGAAGGACAACGCCAGAGCCGTCGTTGACAGCTTCAACGGAACGCAGGATGTCCTGACGACGTTGTTCCATATCGTCATCTGGGCCGATGCTAATGGTTGCTACCCGGTCCTGTGGACCTACAACATGCTCAAGAGCCGATTTGAACTCTTCTGCCAACCGACCATGGGTGACAAGAACTAGACCAATCATATATTTCCCGCGAACTAACAGAGTGTCTACTCTTAGGTTATTCCAATCCTACTTTGTTGAAGGACACGCTGCAGTGCAAGAAAAATCGGCATGCTCATACACAGAGGGCTAATAGTTGTGCACTGGATTAGTAAAAATAAGTGCATTCGCGAGCCGAAGAGCGGCTAAATGATCTTCTTTAGGTACTTGTTGTCGAATTAATTTGACTGAGCAAAGTTCACAGGTCTGCGCCTGCTCCTCCGGCAATCTATCGATTTCCTCTCGGGCTTCCAGATCCAGAACCATATGGATTACTGCAGTATCGAGGTAAGGAACATCGACAACGCCATAGCCTCGCAGCTCGGCCTTTCCCTTAATTGGATTTGGGCAAGACCCTATTAAGCGACTATTTTTCTCAGCAATGTAGACGCGATCATCAGCAACGAGGGCTGCAAAACTGCCTTTAAGATGCGCGCGCTGTATCAATTCCAGCGCCAGCGCTGATTTGCCGGTTCCAGAGGGGCCACGGATCAGAATGCCTTTCGTGCCAACCACCAGACATGTCGCATGTATCGCCTGACCTTCTGCTGCCTGTACACTTTGCTTCTGATCCAGTGTCGTCATGAGGTTGTTTTGGCCCTCAGTTTGATCACGAACCGGGCACCAAGCACTTTCGGCTCTTGCCCCTCTTCCTCAGAGGTTTGGTTCATGACCGAGATTTCACCCCGGTGTGCTTCGATAATCTGCCGGCAGATCGAGAGACCCAAGCCGGAGTTGTTTCCAAAGCCCTCATATTCCGGTCTATCCGTATAGAAGCGCTCAAAGACGCGTTCGCGGAGTTCTTCTTTGATACCAGGACCAGAATCTTCGACCCAGATGATAATCTGATTATTCGTGCGCTTCGCCGTAACTGTAACAGGAGTTCCTTCTGGTGCAAATGAGCGCGCATTGTCGATCAGGTTATTGATGACCTGACCAAGACGCTGGTCATTGCCGTGCATCTGGAAATTCTTGTCTGTCTTGGATGGCTCAAACTTCAAGTCGACATGGGCGATATCATCACAAGCGCGTTCATTGGCAATGGATACGACAGCCTGTAACAGCGTTGCCATATCAACATCGTGGGATTCTGCGCGAGACATTTCCGCATCAATTCGCGATGCTTCAGAGATGTCCGTGATCAGACGATCAAGGCGTTTTACATCATGCTGGATGACTTCCAGCAAGCGTTCGCGTGATTGTTCATTCTTCGCCAAAGGCAAAGTCTCAACGGCACTTCGAAGGGATGTCAGCGGGTTTTTCAGCTCATGCGCCACATCTGCAGCAAAGCTCTCAATCGCATCCATACGGCCATACAGAGCCTTGGTCATATTCCTCAGCGCACGCGCCAGATGACCAATCTCATCGTAACGATCTTCAAACTCAGGGATTTCTTCCCGGGTGTTGATCGCAGACTGCACTTTTTGCGCCGCTTCAGACAAGCGGCGGACTGGCCCTGCGATGGTGCCGGCTAGCAGTACAGACAGGATCATCACCACAACAGCAGCAACGAGGAAGATCTTCAGGATCGCATTGCGCTCTGCGGCAACGATATCATCAATGTCTCCGCCTTGTGTCGACAGGAGCAGTGATCCTAGAACACCACGGAAGCGTTGAATTGGCACGGCAACGGCAACGACCATCTCGCCTTTTGCACCAACACGCACAACGGATGCAGGGGAACCAGCCAGAGCGGCCTCGACCTCAGGGTATTCGCGCCCTTCTGTCCGTCCGACTTCTTTATATGGCGGGTACTCACCACGGCGGATCCAGAGTTTCAGCTCCTCCCACATTTTCTGGAAGAAGGGATCCTTGCTTTCGTCCGGTGGTGGCAGGTCGAAGCGGAAAATCTGGTTTTGGGCATGGAGCTGGCGAGAATCCAGCATCAACATGCCTTCTGGATCGTAGATTCGGGCCCGTGTTTTGGTGGGCGATATCAGTCGCCGGAGTATAGGTCCGACAATCTCAGGGTTGATTGGGAAGTCCAGACTTCCCAGCGTTGAGCGAGCGCTGGTGGATTCTCCGGCTTCCAGACGCAGCAGCATCTCCGGATCAACCATAAGAGAATCGCCATCGCTTGTGGTGGACGCCGCAATGGCGCCTGCAATGATCTCACCCTGAACCAGCAATGACTGAACGCGTGCATCGATCAGACCGGCCTGAAACTGGTTCAAGTACAGAATAGAGATCACCATCGCCAGAAGACCGACGAGGTTGAGCACCAGAATGCGGCGGGTCAAAGAAGAAAAGGCATAGATACCGGCGAGCGAGATCCAGCGCGTAAAGACGCGTTGGCGTACTTGCCTGCGTCCCAGCCAACGGAACGCACCTGTATGTTGCGGGTCAAGAGTATCAGAAGCGTCGTCTGCTTCGATGTCTTCCCGCTTTTGCTCTTCTTTATTTTCCGACATTCGCTCTTATCGAATTCTCAGGAACGTGTGTTCTCAGGTTTTCCAACCTTCAGACAGCCCTGTACGAGCTGCTTAAGACTAGTTCTCGCGGAAGCGATAACCTACACCGTAGAGTGTTTCGATCATATCAAAGTCATCATCAACCACTTTGAACTTCTTGCGAAGGCGCTTGATATGGCTATCGATGGTGCGATCGTCAACATAGACCTGATCATCGTAGGCAGCATCCATGAGCGCATTACGGCTTTTCACAACGCCTGGACGCTGAGCGAGAGCAAAGAGAATTAGAAATTCTGTCACTGTCAGCGTGACCGGCTTTGCAAGCCATGTGCAGGTATGGCGCTCTTTGTCCATGACAAGGTTGCCACGTTCCAGCAACTTGGAAGTCTCAGTCGCAGCACTTGCAGGATCTCGCGGTGCAGCACGACGCAGAACAGCCTTCACACGCTCAACCAACAGACGCTGGGAGAATGGCTTGCGGATAAAGTCGTCAGCGCCCATTTTGAGGCCAAACAACTCATCAATCTCATCGTCTTTGGACGTAAGGAAGATCACAGGCAGGTCGGACATCTGGCGGAAACGGCGCAGCAGCTCCATTCCATCCATACGCGGCATCTTGATATCAAAGATAGCAAGGTCCGGCGGGTCGGCCTGAAGCCCTTCCAGTGCGACTGTTCCGTCTGTATAGGTCTGGACCCGATATCCTTCGGCCTCCAAAGCTATTGAGACGGATGTCAAAATGTTACGGTCGTCATCGACCAGAGCAATCGTTGGCATATCAGAGACCTTATTCCTCTCTTGCACGTTTCGCTACTTAGTTGGGATTTGAGATTAACTTGCGCGATCCCTAACCTCGAAATAAGGCAAAACCCTGTTTTAGCAAGATACTCGGAAAAATTCCTTTTTTAGCGCTACTTTTGACAAGGTTTCGCCTGCCAAGTGCCACGTGTTCTTCATGAAGTGTATCGTTAAACGCTTAAAAGTGAAAACCAAGTTTGTGTAGAGTTTATTTTTATAAGCAAAATAAATCTATGCCAGCAAAAGGTCGTATTTCAATCGGTTTAATAGAAAAACGCAGGATTTCTGGTCTTGCTTTTGTAAGCATGACTGCCCCATCCAAGGGGCGTTATCGCTAAATTCACTGGCACAGTGCCATTGAATGACGCAAGCTAAATAGTGAGCCGATTAAGGACTACTGAACATGAACGAGTTCGGACTACGGAATTCCGCGTTTGGGTGTGACACCTTCGGACTGAAGGGCCTCAACAGTGTGTACTGGAACCTGACCGAAGCTGAACTTTATGAGCATGCTATCAGGAACGGTGAAGCACAAATCGCCGCTGGCGGTGCTCTTTGTGCCGAAACAGGTGCTCACACAGGACGCTCTCCAAAAGACAAGTTTGTTGTTCGTGATACCAAGACCGAAGATACGATCTGGTGGGACAACAGTGGCGCGATGAGCCCGGAGAACTTCAATGTTCTTTTGCAAGACATGCTGGCCCACGCTGAAGGTATGGACCTGTATGTACAGGACCTTTATGGAGGCGCTGACCCTGCGCATCAGCTGAACGTTCGCGTTTATAACGAGCTGGCATGGCATAACCACTTTATTCGCAACATGCTTCTTCGCCCGTCCCGCGAAGACCTGAAAAGCTTTGAATCAGAGATGACCATCATCGATCTGCCAAGCTTCAAGGCTGACCCAGAGCGTCATGGTTGCCGGAGCGAGACGGTTATTGCCTGTGATCTGACCAACAAGATCGTTCTGATCGCCGGTACTGCCTACGCCGGTGAAATGAAGAAGTCCGTCTTCTCCATGCTGAACTACATGTTGCCAGAAGACGGTGTGATGCCAATGCATTGCTCCGCGAACGTTGGCGATAACGACGATGCTGCCGTTTTCTTCGGCCTGTCCGGTACCGGCAAGACCACGCTTTCCGCTGATCCAGCCCGCACGCTGATCGGTGATGATGAGCACGGTTGGGGGCCAGAAGGCATCTTCAACTTTGAAGGTGGCTGCTACGCAAAAACCATTCGCCTTTCTGCAGAAGCCGAGCCAGAGATTTTTGCGACCACGCAACGCTTCGGCACCATTCTTGAGAATGTTGTGCTGGATGAGGCTCGTGTTCCAGACTTTGACGATGGTTCCAAAACGGAAAACACGCGCTGCTCCTACCCTATTCACTTCATTCCGAATGCAAGTGAAAGTGGCCGCGCGCCAAACCCTAAGAACATTATCATGCTGACGGCTGATGCGTTTGGTGTTTTGCCTCCAATCGCGAAGCTCAGTGATGCTCAGGCGATGTACCACTTCCTTTCCGGTTATACCGCGAAGGTTGCTGGCACAGAGCGTGGGGTCACTGAGCCGCAGGCAACATTCTCCACCTGCTTTGGTGCGCCGTTCATGCCGCGTCATCCATCAGAATATGGTGCGTTGCTGAAAGATCTGATCCGTGAGCACAGCGTGGATTGCTGGCTGGTGAATACTGGTTGGACCGGTGGTGCGTATGGTGTTGGTCACCGTATGCCAATCAAAGAAACCCGTGCCCTGCTTCGTGCTGCATTGGACGGTTCTTTGAACACCGCTGAATTCCGCAAGGATGAGAACTTCGGCTTTATGGTTCCTGTTGCGGTGCCAGGTGTTGATACCAGTATCCTTGATCCACGGAGCACCTGGAGCAATCCGGCTGAGTATGACGTGCAGGCGAGCAAGCTTGTCGACATGTTCGCTGCGAACTTCCAGATCTTCCAGGATCACGTTGATGATCTGGTCCTTCATGCAGGCCCGATTACCAAAATTGCTGCTGAATAGTAATCATCAGTCCCCCGAAGAGAGCGCTGGAGCGAAAGCCCCGGCGCTTTTTTGTTTTACTGAACACTGTTCTGTTGTTGCATCCCCTTGAACAAGCAGGCTAGGCTCCTCATTCTATTAGGGCATCGTCCTATGCGAGATCTCTCAGGTTTTTCGCATAGGAGGACGCTTAGGGACCCTGTTTATTTGCGAGCCTGTCATGTCTGTTTCCACTTTGCCTCAAGAGCTTTCCAAAAACCTCGACGTCCTTGGTATTGCTGAGCGCTGGCAATCAGAAGGGCGCAGACTGGTGCTGGCAACGGTGATTGAAACGTGGGGCTCCGCGCCGCGCCCTGTCGGCAGCCATCTCATTATTGACGAGAGTGGAGAGTTCGAGGGATCAGTCTCTGGCGGCTGTGTGGAAGGCGCTGTGGTGGCTGAAGCCATGGACGTGCTGGAAGATGGCAAAGCGCGAAAGATAGAATTTGGCGTTGCCGATGAAACTGCCTGGCGCGTTGGCCTTTCCTGTGGTGGCAAGATTGGCGTTTATCTGGAGCCTCTGACATCAGAGGCGGATCACGGACATGTTCACTTGCTGAACACTTCCAGAGCTGCACGCCAGCCAGCAGCGCTGCTTACCAATCTGGCAACCGGTCTGTCCTCTGTGATGCTTTATGGAGATGATGCAGAGGATGGTGCCATTGCCGCTGCTTTTGAAAACGGTGTTCGCAGTGGCAAATCTGGACGAGTGCAGGCGCAAGACGGCGAAGAGTACTTCCTGAGCATGCAGGTTCCGGCCACGCGTATTGTGGTGGTGGGTGCTGTTCACATCACGCAGGCACTGGTTCCGATTGCTCAGACAGCAGGGTTTGACATTACGATTGTCGATCCACGCACTGCGTTTGCCTCCGAAGAACGGTTTCCTGAGGTCCCGTTGCTTGCTGAATGGCCGCAAGATGTGATGGCGCAGTTGAAATTAGATCCCTTTACCGCCATTGCTGCGGTGACCCACGACCCGAAAATTGATGATGTGCCGCTGATGGAAGCGTTGAAAGCTGGCTGCTTTTATGTTGGCGCGTTAGGAAGCCGCAAGACACATGCGAAGCGCTGTGAGCGCTTTCTCGCGGCTGGCATGAGCGAAGAGGACCTTGCCCGTATCAAAGCGCCAATCGGTCTTGATATTGGCGCTGCCAACCCAGCCGAGATTGCGGTGGCCGTGCTCGCAGAGATCATTGTGACTTTGCGTGGGACCAAGGCAGACCAGAAGAAGGCGGGCTGACGTGAAATTTGGAAGCAGATCAGCCGCAGAGAGTGCAGGATGTTACCTTGCCCACTCCATCAAACATAATGGCCTCTCCCTCTCCAAAGGACATCAGCTCAGTGATGCGGATGTGGGACAGTTGATTGCAGCAGGGTTTGCGGAGGTTATTGTTGCGCAAGTTGAGGCAACTGATCTGCACGAAGATGACGCCGCTGCTTTGCTGGCCAACCATGCCTGCGGCGCAGCTGTTTCTGCTTCTCCCCCCTTTACAGGACGGTCCAACCTTTATGCCTCGCAAAGCGGGATTTTGCAGGTAGATGCTGAGAAAGTGACAGAAGCTAACCTGATTGATCCGGCCATCACGTTTGCCTGCTTGCCTCCGTTCACAGAAGTTCGCGAAGGGCGCATGCTGGCAACTGCGAAGATTATTCCGTTGGCTGTTGATCAGAAGCTGGCACAGAGCGCTGCGGACAAGATTTCCGAGGCTATCTCCGTGGCTGCTTATGCGCCGAAATTGGTTGCAGTCATTTCCACGACGCTTCCGCATCTGAAAGAGACAGTCATTGCGAAGAGCCTTCGTGTTTTGCAGGAGCGGTTGGACATTGCAGCAAGTACAATTGCTGCAGATGTGCGTGTGCCCCATGAAGAAGAGGCTCTCACGAATGCGCTTGGCACAGAGCAAGTGCAGGACGCTGATCTGATTGTTGTGTTTGGCGCTTCAGCCGTGGTGGATCAAGGGGATGTTATTCCTGCTGCCCTTCAAGCTGCTGGTGGGGAGCTCATCCATTTTGGGATGCCGGTTGATCCGGGCAACCTGCTCGTACTTGGGGAGCTGAATGGCATCCCAGTTATTGGTGCGCCAGGATGTGCGCGGAGTCCGCAAGAGAACGGGTTTGACTGGATCCTGCAGCGCTTGCTGGCCAATATCCGCGTTACCAGCAGAGACATCATGTCGATGGGGGTTGGCGGGCTTTTGAAAGAAATCCATAGTCGTCCTCAGCCCCGAGACCATCCTCTCTCTGAGGAGGCTGACAAAGCCACCTGCAGCGGTATTCTACTTGCCGCAGGTAACTCCTCTCGCATGGGGGATCACAACAAACTGCTGGCGCTTATTGATGGGAAGCCTGTCGTCCGGCTTGTTGCCGAGCATGCGCTTGCGAGTGAGTTGAATGAGCTGATTGTCGTCACAGGTGCGATGGCCTCTAAGGTGGAAGAGGCGCTTTCCGGGTTGCCGATCCGGTTCAGACATAATGCTGAGTACGATGAAGGTATTTCATCCTCCGTCAAAAAAGGAATCGAGAGCGTCAACGACCAATCACAGGCTGCACTCATTCTGCTCGGTGATATGCCTTTCGTATCCACGGATGACATCAACAAACTTTTGGAGAATCACGATTCCAAGCAGGATCAGCTGATCGGTGTCTCTACAACGCATGGCAAACGAGGCAATCCAGTGCTTTGGGATCGTGCGTTTTTTGATGATCTCCTCAGTCTGCGAGGTGATATTGGCGGCAAACCAATCATTCAGCAGAATCCTTCGGTGGTTTACACCGTGGAGCTTGGAGAAGCGGCGCGACGTGATTTGGATGTTCCCGAAGCACTTCACAATGCCGGTGGTGTGCTGGGAAGGCACTCTGAAAAACCATAATTCGCCACAATTGATGAATCAATTTGGTGCAGTAACCACAACAATTCAGCAGAATTCACGTGGTGGTTAATATTGGTGCATACACATCCACTCTGTTATCTATTTGTTTTACTTACACAATTAAAAATCAGAAAAATATTTTATCCAGATTTTCTTGTGTAAGCATTTTTACACAGCTAAAAATATCTAGCAATTTGGAAAGGGGAGAGATAATCTTTTTCCCGTCCGGTAAATTTGTTTGCTTTTAATGTAGCAAAAGAAAATTCCGGTGATCCCATAATCAAAAATGGTTCCAACGATCCAACGGCGAGCATGGTATTCACGCTCCTCCCGCGTGCATGCAAGTGTTGATCGACTGGCTCCAAAGAACAAGGGTAGGTAAATGAAAGCACCAGTTATGCCTAAGGCGGGCCAGTGTAAGTGGACTGAAGGTGACAGCGGGAGCTATACATTCCCTTGCAAGAACCGCGCTGAAAATGGCTCTTATTGCGACCACCATCGCACGATAGTTTACGAGACACCAGAGCAGCGCAAAGCGCGTGCTGAGGAAATGCGCGCTGCAAACGCAGCAGCAAATAAAAAGAGACTTGCAGCCTAATCGACTGGGCTGCTCGTTCATCCTGCGCTCTTTTCTCCCGCTAACGGTTTAAAGAGCCTGCTTTCTGCATAGGCAGATACAAAAAAGCCTCGGCACTGCCGAGGCTTTTGTTTTTCTTGGCATCGAAGTGCAATCAGGAAGCTTTGATAGCTGCCTGCAGCTCTTGCAGCTGGGAAAGTACCAGCCGTGCAGCCTGACGTGCATCTTCGTCCTTAGCATCAGCTACATCTTCACTCGCATCTTGAATCTGCTGTGCGATGTAACCTGCATCAAGATCGGCCATCGGGATCGCCTGTTCCGCCAGAACAGTCATGCCAGACGCGGAAACGTCAGCAAAACCACCCCGCACGAAGTACTCGTGCTTGGAACCATCTTCGCTGAGCGCTTTAACAACACCCGGACGCATGGTTGACAAGAACGGCGAGTGACCAGCGCCAACACCAAATTCACCTTCAGTGCCTGGCACGATTACATCAGTAACCTTTGCCGAGAGCAGAAGGCGCTCTGGTGAAACCAGCTCAAACTGAAATGCTTCAGCCATTTAGCTCATCCTCTATCCGTTTCTAAGAGTGACGCCAAAAGCGTCACCCAAAGAAGTCACCGGTTCAAAAGAACCGAGATTAAGCAGCGTCCTCAGCCAGCTTAGCCGCTTTCTCGATTGCCTCTTCCATAGAGCCAACCATGTAGAATGCAGCTTCTGGCAGGTGGTCGTATTCACCAGCAACAAGGCCTTTAAAGCCTTTGATGGTGTCTTCGAGCGCAACCAGCTTACCTGGGGAACCAGTGAAGACCTCAGCAACAAAGAACGGCTGGGACATGAATCGCTCGATCTTACGTGCGCGAGCAACAACCAGCTTATCTTCTTCAGAAAGTTCATCCATGCCAAGGATGGCGATGATGTCCTGAAGTGCTTTGTAGCGCTGAAGTGTTTCCTGGACCTGGGTCGCAACTTCGTAGTGCTCGTCACCGATGATGCGCGGGTCAAGCATACGAGAGGAGGAATCCAGTGGATCCACTGCAGGATAGATGCCTTTTTCAGCGATCGCACGGTTAAGAACCGTAGTCGCGTCCAAGTGAGCAAATGTGGAAGCAGGTGCAGGGTCAGTCAAGTCATCCGCAGGAACGTAAACGGCCTGTACGGAAGTGATAGAACCTTTAGATGTGGTCGTAATACGCTCCTGCATGCCGCCCATATCGGTAGCAAGTGTAGGCTGGTAGCCCACAGCAGAAGGAATACGGCCGAGAAGTGCGGACACTTCAGCACCAGCCTGCGTAAAGCGGAAGATGTTGTCCACGAAGAACAGAACGTCCTGGCCTTTATCACGGAAGTCTTCCGCGATGGTCAGACCTGTCAGAGCAACACGTGCACGTGCTCCTGGAGGTTCGTTCATCTGACCGTAAACAAGAGCAGCTTTAGAACCTTCGCCGCCTTTTTCCTTGTTCACGCCGGATTCGATCATTTCCCAGTAAAGGTCGTTACCTTCACGAGTACGCTCACCAACACCAGCGAATACGGAGTAACCGCCGTGTGCTTTAGCAACGTTGTTGATCAATTCCATGATGAGAACGGTTTTACCAACGCCCGCACCGCCGAACAGGCCGATCTTACCACCCTTTGCGTAAGGAGCGATAAGGTCAACAACCTTAATGCCGGTTGGAAGGATCTCAGCTTCTGTAGACTGTTCTACAAATGCCGGAGCTTCCTGGTGGATACCGCGTTTGGCATCATGTTCAATTGGACCAGCTTCATCAACAGGCTCACCAATCACGTTCATGATGCGGCCCAGAGTGCCGTCACCAACAGGAACTGCGATAGGTTCGCCAGTGTCGCGTACTTCCTGACCACGAACGAGACCTTCGGACGCGTCCATGCAGATTGTACGTACTGTATTTTCGCCCAGATGCTGAGCAACTTCGAGAACCAGACGGTTACCGCCGTTGTCAGTTTCCAGAGCGTTCAGAATTGCAGGGAGTTCACCTGGAAAGTGAACGTCGACAACAGCGCCGATTACCTGCGTGATCTGTCCGACTTTCGTGTCAGCCATCACTTAAATCCTCGTCTCAACTCGGTCAGAGCGCTTCCGCGCCCGCAATAATTTCAATCAGTTCCGTCGTGATCTGCGCCTGACGCTGACGGTTGTACGTCGTTGTCAGTTTGTCGATCATCTCGCCGGCATTGCGCGTTGCACTGTCCATAGCGGCCATGCGCGCGCCCTGCTCGGAGGCACCGTTTTCAAGGATTGCGCTGTAAATCTGAATAGCGACGTTACGTGGCAGAAGGGTCTCAAGGATCTCCTGTTCACCTGGTTCGTATTCATAAAGCGCGTCCTCAGAGGAACCGTCCTGAGCTTCATCTTTCGCTTCAAACTGAGCTGGGATGAGCTGCTTGGCGGTCGGAACCTGACTGATTACCGATTGGAACTGCGCGTAAAACAGTGTGCAAACATCGTATTTCTCATCCTGGAACATTTCCATGACGAGATCGCCGATGTGCTTTGTGTCGCTGAATTCAACAGATTTCAGGCCGCGTAGTTCGATATTCTCTACAATGTGCTGACCGTAGCCACGCTTCAGGGCATCATGCCCCTTCTTACCAACGGTGACGATCTTGACCGTCTTACCTTCGGAAAGAAGTTTGTCTGCGTGCTCACGTGCCAGACGTGCTATCGACGAGTTGAAACCACCACAGAGGCCACGCTCTGCTGTGCAGACGAGGAGCAGATGTGTCTGATCCCGTCCTGTACCCGTCATCAGCTTCGGCGCATCATCCCGACCTTCGAACCCAGCTGCAAGATTGCCAAGTACTGTCCCCATGCGTTCAGCATAGGGACGACCTGCTTCTGCAGCATCCTGGGCACGACGCAGTTTCGCCGCGGCCACCATTTTCATGGCCTTGGTGATTTTCTGCGTCGCTTTGACCGAAGCGATGCGGTTTTTTAGGTCCTTGAGGCTCGCCATGGGCGCTCTCGTTCCTTATCCCGTTGCTTCGAATTAACCGAGGGTCTTGACGTAAGCTTCCACTGCAGCTTTCAGCTTGTCAGTCAAATCGGCGTCGAGTGCCTTCTTCTCCCAGATAGCGGAGAGAAGGTCTGCATGTTCTGCACGCAAGAAGCGCAGCAGGCCAGCTTCAAACTCGCGAACCTCACCAACCGGACGATCGTCCAGGTAGCCGTTCACACCAGCGAAGATCACTGCAACCTGTTCTTCCGTTTTAAGCGGAGAGAACTGCGGCTGTTTCAGCAATTCGGTCAGGCGTGCACCACGGTTCAGAAGCTTCTGAGTGGTTGCATCCAGATCAGAACCAAACTGCGCGAACGCAGCCATTTCACGGTACTGAGCCAGCTCACCCTTAACCGGGCCAGCAACCTGCTTCATCGCTTTAATCTGAGCGGAAGAGCCCACACGAGAAACTGACAGACCAACGTTAACCGCTGGACGAATGCCCTGGAAGAACAGATCGGTTTCAAGGAAGATCTGACCGTCGGTGATGGAGATCACGTTGGTCGGAATAAACGCAGAAACGTCACCACCCTGAGTTTCGATCACTGGCAGCGCGGTCAGAGAACCGAGGCCGTGATCTTCGTTCAGCTTCGCAGAACGCTCGAGCAGACGGGAGTGCAGGTAGAACACGTCACCAGGGTACGCTTCACGTCCTGGTGGACGACGGAGCAACAGGGACATCTGGCGATACGCAACAGCCTGCTTGGAAAGGTCATCATAACCGATCACAGCGTGCATGGAGTTGTCGCGGAAGTACTCACCCATTGTGGTGCCTGCGAACGGTGCCAGATACTGCAATGGAGCAGGATCAGACGCTGTTGCAGCAACAACGATGGAGTATTCCAGAGCACCAGCGTCTTCCAGAGCTTTCACGAACTGAGCAACAGTTGAACGCTTCTGGCCAACCGCAACATAGATGCAGTACAGCTTTTCGTGTTCGTCGTCAGATGCGTGCAAAGGCTTCTGGTTGAGGAAGGTGTCGAGGATGATAGCGGTTTTACCGGTCTGACGGTCACCAATCACCAATTCGCGCTGACCACGTCCGATTGGAATCAAAGCATCAATCGCTTTAAGACCTGTAGACATTGGCTCGTGAACGGACTTACGAGGCAGAATGCCTGGTGCCTTCACGTCAACGCGACGACGTTCAGTAGATTCGATCGGACCTTTGCCGTCGATTGGGTTACCGAGTGGATCGACAACGCGACCCAACAGACCCTTACCTACTGGAACTTCCACAATAGCGCCGGTACGTTTTACCGTGTCGCCTTCTTTAATGTCACGGTCGCTACCGAAGATAACAACACCGACATTGTCAGTTTCAAGGTTCAATGCCATTCCCCGGATACCACCTGGGAATTCAACCATTTCACCCGCCTGGACGTTGTCCAGGCCGTAAACGCGGGCAATGCCGTCGCCTACGGAAAGTACTTGACCAACTTCAGTCACTTCAGCTTCTTGGCCGAAGTTCTTGATCTGGTCCTTGAGGATAGCGGAAATTTCCGCAGCCCGAATATCCATCAACCGACCTCTTTCATCGCGAACTTAAGAGAGTTGAGCTTGGTTCGCAGTGACGTATCAATCATCCGGCTGCCGATCTTCACGATCAGACCACCAAGAATGGATGAGTCCACCTTCACTACAATCTTCACATTCTTGCCCGTAGAAGCGTTGAGTGCTTCTTTAAGAGCTGCGACATGCTCAGCGTTTAATTCCGTTGCAGAGGTTACTAGAGCAGTAACTTCTCCACGCTTTGCAGCAAGCTGCTCACGGAAACCCTGAATCATGCCTGGAACGGCAAAGAGGCGCCTGTTTTGGGCAACCAACTTCACAAAATTTGCGGTCAGGCCGGAAATTCCGGCCTTTTCCAAAATAGCAGAGATCGCCTTTAATTGAGCGTCTGCACTAAAAACGGGGCTCTTGATAAGACGATCAAGATCAGCACTCTCGTTCAAGAGTGCCTCAAACTGGTCGAGACCCTTCTCCACCTCTGCCGTCGCACCCTGCTCCTCAGCAAGGTCCAACAGCGCAGAAGCATAACGCAAGGCCACGCCCGAAATGAGAGATACGTTGTCAGTCACTGGATCCGTGCTCTCCCGCGCATACAAGATTCTGGCGGCTGGCTCGCCGGAAATCCAAATCCTTGATAAGTCGCGTCTAATTCAATTTGAATGGCACAATCTGAGATAACCGTGCCGATAAAGCCGCGCTTCGCATAGCACACGCTTGAACACCTTGCAACATGGCGTAGGTATTCCAACGCATACATTGAGGTATCAAACTTTCTGCGCAGCACTACATGAAACTTTGGGGGTCAACATCAACCTGCACTCTGATACCGCCAGTTGGCTTGGGAGCGGCAGACAACCAGTTTCTCAGAAAGCCTTGTAAATCAACACTCCGGGGTGCGATTGCGAGCAAACGGAACCGATATCTGCCCCTCACCAGCGCCATTGCAGCCTCTGCCGGACCGAGGATTTGAACGCCTTCCGAACTAGGACTATTTACTGCAAGAGTTTTGGAAAATTTTTCGGTGAGAGTTCTATCCGCTCCAGAGATAATCAAAGCTGCGAGTCTCCCGAATGGAGGCAGGCCAGCGTTTTCTCGCGACTCGATTTCCGCAGCGTAAAATTCCTCGGGATTTCCGGAGAGAAGTGCCTTTATAACAGGCTGGTCAGGGTTGTAAGTTTGCAGCAATCCCCTGCCTTTTCCGTGTATTCGGCCAGCACGACCCGTCACCTGAGCCAGAAGCTGGAAAGTGCGCTCTGCTGCCCTAGGATCGCCATTTGCGAGGCCCAAATCAGCATCAACCACCCCTACAAGGGTCATTAATGGAAAGTTATGCCCTTTGGCGACCAATTGCGTGCCGATGACAATGTCAACTTCGCCCGTTTCAACGAGCTTCATTTCGCGATTTATGCGCTCTGTTCCGCCCGGTAAATCCGAGGAGAGAACAAGGACGCGCGCCTCGGGAAATAACGCTGAGACATCTTCAGCAATTCGTTCCACGCCAGGACCACATGCAACCAGTGTATCGGGCTTACTGCATTCCGGGCATTTATCCGGTACAGGCTGTGAATAGCCGCAGTGATGACATACCAATTTGCCCTTAAAGCGGTGCTCCACAAGCCAAGCTGAGCAGTTTTCACAATGGAACCGATGGCCGCAGGTTCTGCACAGGGTCAGTGGGGCATAACCCCTACGGTTCAAAAAGAGCAGAACCTGATTACCGTTGGTCAGTGTTTCCTGAATCTCATTGACCAGTGCAGGTGCCAGCCATTTGCCCCGCTCAGGCCCATCGCAGCGCATATCAATGCCTTTGATTACTGGCATTTCCGCACCGGAAGCACGCACTGGAAGCACGATTTTCCTGTATCGGCCCAGCTTTGCATTTACCTGACTTTCCACAGATGGTGTTGCACTGGCGAGCACGACAGGGAAACCAGAGATATGCCCCCGAACAACGGCCATATCCCTAGCGTTGTAGGGAACGCGATCATCTTGCTTGTAGGCTGTATCATGCTCTTCATCCACGACCAGCAAACCTAGCCTGTGAAAAGGAAGGAAAAGTGCTGACCGCG
Source organism: Pseudovibrio sp. W74 (assembly GCF_001623085.1). Taxonomy (NCBI): domain Bacteria; kingdom Pseudomonadati; phylum Pseudomonadota; class Alphaproteobacteria; order Hyphomicrobiales; family Stappiaceae; genus Pseudovibrio; species Pseudovibrio sp. W74. Next base: position 103,906 of record NZ_LMCJ01000007.1, on the reverse strand, counting down.
CACCTACAACGACCTTCACTTCGCCATTTGCGACTCCCCGCCACGTTCTTGCGCGTCGTTTTGGGGGTACTTGCGAGTGCCATTCGGCTGGTCTGACCCCAAATCGCTGCTCAAACCGCTCCAAAAACTGGTTGGTGAGCGCAATTTCGGGGATGAGAACCAGAGCTTGCTCGTTGTTTCTGAGAGCTTCGGCGACGGCTTCGAAATAAACTTCGGTCTTTCCTGACCCTGTCACCCCATCGATAAGGAAGGCTTTGAAGCCTTTTCCGATGGACTCACACAACTGATTCGCGGCGCCTTCCTGAAGATCTGTCAGCTTTCTGCCCGGAAGAGATGGATCAGGATCCGGCAGTGGCGGGGTTGCTGGCAGCATTGCTTCTTCCAGCACGCCTTGCTTTTTAAGGCCGTCGATGACTGAGGAGCTGACACCAGCGGCTCCCGCTAAGCCAGGGCGCGTCCATGCCATGCCATTTTCGACAAGTTCCATGACTTTTGAGCGCGCAGGTGTCATGCGGTCAGGCTGCATGCCATCAATGTAGCGCACACCAGAGAGCAGCGTTTCTGGTTCCAAAGCCTCCTCAGAACGCAGCACCATGCGCAAAACCATGCCGGGAGCGCCCAGCGTCCATGCGGCAACCCAGTCTATGTATTTCCTAAGATCTTCAGCGATTGGGGGCGTATCGTAGACATGCAGGATGCTTTTCAGCCTTTTGGGATTAACCTTTGTGTCCGGTTCTCCATCCCAAACGGCGCCGATCACCTCACGCGGGCCAAGAGGCACACGCACGATGGAACCGGGGCGTACGTCCATGTCAGCGGGTACTTTATAGGAATAAGCACCTGCGACAGCGACAGGAACCAGCACAGGTACAATAACCTCTGGTTCACACATCTGGCCGTTGCCAAAAAACTCAGTTTGCTGACTCACGAAACTCCATTCCCTGTTGAGCACTTGCTGGTTTTGCTGCGCATTCTTATCCTAAAACCGAAATCCAGTTTTCGGGAATACGCTTTAGCGGGTTTTACTCTTGTTGTTTCTATACACTCTGGGCTAAACACATACCGGAATTCCCCCCTAGGCCTCCGGTACCCTACGAGAGGCTACTAAGAAATCAGGAGCCTTTCCGGCATGAAATTCTTCGTTGATACTGCTGACACCAACGACATTAAAGAGCTGGCTGCAACCGGTCTTCTCGATGGTGTTACCACTAACCCATCTCTTATCATGAAATCTGGCCGTCCAATGAAAGAAGTCATCGCAGAGATCTGCGAGCTTGTGGATGGTCCTGTTTCTGCTGAAGTTGTTGCAACTGACGCTGAAGGCATGCTGAAAGAAGCTGAAGAGCTGATCGCAATTGCAGACAACATCTGCATCAAGCTGCCTTTGACACTGGAAGGCCTGAAGGCTTGCCGCGTTCTGGCGAACAAAGGCGTGCAGACCAACGTGACCCTTTGCTTCTCTGCAAACCAGGCTCTTCTGGCTGCAAAAGCTGGCGCGACCTTCATCTCTCCATTCATTGGCCGTCTGGACGACATCAACATTGAAGGCCTGGACCTGATTGCTGAAATCCGTCAGATCTATGATAACTACGGCTTCACCACCGAAATTCTTGCAGCTTCTATCCGTAGCGCAAACCACGTAAAAGACTGCGCTCTTATCGGCGCTGATGTTGCAACTATCCCACCTTCAACACTGAAGGGCCTCGTGAAGCACCCACTGACCGACAAAGGTCTGGAAGCATTCATGAAGGACTGGGCAGCAACCGGTCAGAGCATCGTTTAAGCTCTTTGTTTTTTCGCATATCGCGATGATATTAAGCGCGGGCCTTTGGGTCCGCGTTTTTTTATGGGCTCTATTTTGCGTTCTCTGGAATCCACTCAGTCACAAGCTGGAAATATTTTCTGCGCAATTCTTGCTGATCTTGTGAGAGGCTCGCAACAAGGCGGGCCTTCAAGTCAATTATGTTCTCTGTAACGGGGTATTCTTGCTCTGCGACCGCAGCAAGCTTGGTATGGGTAGAGCCATCCCAATCATGATTCACTCTAAAGCCGAAGTTCATGACTGCATCGTGCCAAGTCGCATCTAAATTCAACCATGTTTCCTGTTCGAAAACTCGCAGGTAATGATGAAAATCCGGGACCCGTTCATGCGTCGCAATTGCTTTAAGCTCTTCCGGGAAGCTTTCATCTATAGGCGTGCTTTCATTAAAGTATGTAAACATCGTGACGATCTCCGCCCGATATCCAGCCTCACGGAGCAAGTCTCTCAACAAAATGTGCTTCCCCGAGCAGGAACCTAAATTGCTTGTGTAGACAATCCTCGGGTCACGATTCCCCGTCGATCCATATGGGATGTTACGCACGTGGTGATAAATCTGCGGAAGCGTCAACAAGCTGTTCTTTGAAATCACACTCTGCAAAAATTCATTGTATTTCGTCACTTAGCTCTCACTGCTCCCTATTCAAAATGAGAAGCAGGTAGTATTTCCCGAAAGTGCCCTCAAACAAAGCCTCTTAGCGCTTTTTTTGTTTGCCTGTGTTTTCCCCTCCCCTCATCACTCTTGGCAAGGTTCACACCCATTCATTCGGTCAAAGTGGAACGGCACAAACCAGTATCCACCGCGTCAAACAGTGTTGGCAGGGGTTTCTTAACTCTCCCTCGCCAGTTTCTGATGGTGATCTTGAATATGTCGCGTGCATTTCATTCACGCGCCTCATTCAAGATCTTTATTAATGCGTATCCTCGCCTGAAAACCGGAGACCACTTTTCAGGGATACGCTTGCGAAAGACTTCTTCATGCGTAACCTCATCGTATTCTCTGCTGCCCTTTTGGCTTGCATCTGGACAACTGCAGCCTTTTCTGCACCGCCAACCAGCTTCTCTCAGGCCAAGCGTCTGTTGGAGAAGCATATTTATCCATCAGAAGAGTATCGTGAGACCTTCTATTGTGGTTGCACCTACAATGGAAAGAAGCAGGTTGATGCGGACAGTTGCGGGTATACCCCGCGCAAAAATGCCAAGCGCGGCAAGCGGATTGAGTGGGAGCACATTGTTCCAGCTTCGCGTTTTGGCAAAACACGCGCCTGTTGGAGTGAAGGTGACCCCGCATGTACCACCAAGAAAGGCAAATCCTATAAGGGCCGCCGGTGCTGCTCTAAAGTTGATGCAGATTTCAAGCGCATGGAAGCTGATCTCCATAACCTCGTTCCAGCCGTTGGTGAGTTAAACGGGGACCGCTCCAATTATCGCATGGCCGTTATCACCGGCGAAGACCGGACTTATGGCGCTTGTGATTTTGAGATTGATAGCAGCCGGAAAGTTGCCGAGCCGATGGCTGAGACGCGTGGTGATATTGCGCGGATCTATCTGTACATGCAGACCACCTACGGCATGGCTTTGACAGAGACTGAGGTCGAGATGTTCAACAATTGGATGGCAGAGGATCCGGTCTCTGAAGAAGAGCAACTGCGAGATGCTCGCATCCTGGAAATTCAGGGTAACACCAATCCGCTTATTTCGGTTGGTTTCTAGCCAGGTCCTCTTTTCGCTTCCTACCGTCATAATTGTGTACCGACACATCATCTACCCTAGGGTAAGGTATCATGACGGTGGGAGGGTACAATGGCAGTTGAAACTGAGAATCTGAAATTCCTTGTTGGTCCGAAGACAGTCCTCGATCATTTACCGGATAATCCGCTGGATGATCTTGAGGGCGAGATTATCGGGTTTATTGATGCTGCAGAGCGCTCGCTCGACATAGCAATTCAAGAAATAGACAATAAACGCATAACCAACGCACTTATCAACGCAAAGCGGCGCGGGGTGCGGGTGCGAGTGGTATCCGAGGCGGATTACTTAAGTGTGGATGAGCCTGCTGAAGACCCGCATTCGAGCGACCCTCGTGTTGAGAACGAGGTGAACCGGCAACTTCATGCGGCGTTGCTGCGCTCTAAGGTGTGGGTTCGGACCGACTTTAACCCACGGATATTCCATCAAAAATTCATTATCCGGGATGGCAATTCTGTTCTGACAGGTTCTACAAACTTCACTGAGACCGGCACACATCGCAATCTCAATCACCTTCTCATCATCAAAGATGAGAAGGTTGCCGATATCTTTGAACGGGAATTCAGGGAGATTAAACGCGGACGCTTTGGCCGATATAGCGTTGATGAGAACGAATCCGAGAACACGCCGAAAGAAGTGATTGTCGACGACATCCGCGTGAAAGTTTGCTTTGCGCCGGACCACGCGCCAGAGATGGAAGTCACCAAACAGATGACAAAAGCTAAGGAACGGGTAGATTTCGCGATCTTCACCTTCTCCAAGAGCTCCGGTATTGATGATGCCATGTTGCTGTTGATGGAGGCTGGACGAAAGGTACGTGGTGCGCTTGATGCCCGGCAAGGCGGTCAGGACTGGGCAGCGACCCAACCCCTTGCAGAAGCTGGTGCTGATTTGCATTTCGTTCGCGGATCAAGCCGAATTGGTAAGCTTCATCATAAGCTTATGGTGATTGATGATAGCATTATGATTGTTGGTAGCTTCAATTACACAGGCCCGGCGAACCGGTTTAATGACGAGAACATCGTCGTTCTGGGGGATTCTGTTGTGCCAACCGAGAACCAGAAACGGTTTGCGATGGCAGCACGGCAAGAGATTGACCGGATCATCAGTGATCATGGGCAGCCAATCGTCATCAACTAAATTTGCGCAGGCCTTTCTTAAAGGCGTGTATGTTTATCTTTTGGTAACCATTCAGCCAGATTTGGCGCTTACACTTTGCGAATGGCAAATTCCCTTGATAGCGGCGAAGACTTACTCATCATCTGCAAACCAGATGTTACCGCAGCGATTGAAGACTGGATTGATCATCTGGGATCTGAACGGCGACTGGCTGAACGGACACTGGAAGCGTATGAGCGCGATACCCGTCAGTTCCTGCGCTTCATGACCAGTTATGAAGGTGAACCGGTTGCCCTGCGGCATCTGGAGTCTTTGAAACCAAAGGACTTTCGCGCATTTCTGGCAACCCGCCGGAGGGATGGCGCACAAACGCGGACGCTTGCCCGTGGCCTTGCTGGCATCCGCTCCTTCCTCTCGTTTCTGGAGGAGCGCGGTGAGGTGAATGCGGCTGGTGCTGCGGCGGTTCGTACGCCGAGACTTCCCCGCAGCCTGCCCAAGCCTATCCCCGTTGAGGAAGCCAAAGCGATTGTCAGCAGCGATCTCGCTTTTGAGGACACTCCCTGGGTTGAAGCCCGAAACGCAGCGGTGTTCACACTGCTCTACGGTTGCGGCCTCCGCATTTCCGAAGCGCTGTCTCTGACATCGGCCTCCGCGCCGAAGGAGGGGGATAAGTCGCTGAAGATTCGCGGTAAAGGCAACAAAGAACGGCTTGTTCCGGTTCTGCCAGTGGTAATAGAAGCTATTGAGGCCTACAAAAAGCAGTGCCCTTATGATCTGTCGGGCAGTTCACCGCTGTTTCGCGGCGTTCGTGGCGGCCCGCTGAATGCGCGCATGATCCAGCTGGCCATGCAAAAGATCCGCAGTGCTCTTGGTCTACCAGACACCGCAACTCCTCACGCTTTACGCCATTCGTTTGCAACTCATTTGCTGTCTGAAGGCGGGGATTTGAGGAGCATTCAGGAGCTACTGGGGCACGCAAGCCTTTCTACCACACAGATTTATACGGAAGTGAACAGTGCACAGCTGTTGGACGCTTATGACAAGGCACACCCGCGTCGTTGATAGGTTGTCCCCCTCCCTCACATCACCTTGATCTCCCTTAGCAGATCCCCTAGGTTCATCGATGTGAAACGGGGTGCCCAACACGTTTGTTGTGGCTGAGATCATACTCGAAGAACCTGCTCTGGATAATTCCAGCGAAGGGAGCACTCACGCCGTGTTGGGGGATAGATTGTCTGGCAGTTTGCCAAGTCCCTGATACCAGCTCTCTTTCGCACAACAAGACCGAGGATAAAAATGGGTCGTGTCGAAAGCGCTTGCGCAACTCTTTCTGCAATTCGTGACAACAGTCCACTCGTCCATAACATGACGAACATCGTGGTGGCCAACACCACAGCCAACGCCCTGCTGGCCATTGGCGCCTCCCCTGCCATGGTGGATGGCCCGGAAGAAGCCCCTGAACTTGCAAGTGTTACAGGTGCATTAGTGGTCAACGTTGGCACGGTTACCCCTGCTCAGGCAGAGACCATGAAGTTGGCTACTGCTGCTGCCCACAAAGCTGGTCGCCCTTGGGTGCTGGACCCGGTGGCTGTTGGAGCGCTGACCTTCCGCACCGAGCTTGCTGGTGAATTGCTGGAGAATAAGCCGAGCGTCATTCGTGGCAATGCCTCTGAAATCATGGCACTTGCTGGTCAGGGTGCAGGTGGAAAAGGCGTTGATAGCACGGATAGCTCTCAGGCTGCTCTGGCAGGAGCGAAAGAACTGGCGAAGCAGACGGGCGCTGTTGTTGTCGTCTCTGGTCCTGTCGATTTTATCACTGATGGTGCGCGCACTGCTGAAGTCGCCAACGGGGATAAGATGATGCCTTATGTGACTGGTCTTGGCTGCACGGCAACAGCTTTGACTGGCGCGACACTGGCTGTTTGCGATGACCCGTTTGATGCTGCTGTTGATGCAATGGTTTTCCTCGGAGTGGTTGGTGAGATTGCTGCAAAAAATTCAGCAGGACCAGCAAGCTTGCAGCTGGATATTATTAACGGCCTCTATCAGCTGAACAGCGATATCCTCAACGCAACTGCACGGGTTGAAATGCATGAAACCGTTGCTTGATCTTTCCGTTTATCTGGTGCTGGGGCCGCAAGACTGCGCCGGTCAGGATCCCGTCGACATAGCAATCGCAGCCGCACAAAACGGCGCTACTGTTGTGCAGCTTCGTGACAAGACTGGCAGCACGCGCGAGCAAATTGAGCTGGCAGAGCGGTTGATGCAAGCGTTGAAACCGCTGAATGTGCCGCTAATCGTCAATGATCGCGTAGATGTTGCCTTAGCGGTTGATGCGGACGGTGTTCATGTTGGGCAGGATGATATGGATGCCACGAAAGCCCGGGAGCTGATCGGCTCTGATAAGCTGCTTGGTCTATCAGTCAGCACTCAGGACGAGCTGGATGCTGCGGACTTTTCCGCCTGCGATTACCTTGGCATAGGCGCCTGCTTCCCGACAAACAGTAAGGATGATGCGGCTGACATGGGTATGCAGAGCTTTGCCGGTTTAACGGTTCAATCTCAGTTGCCTGTGGTTGGAATTGGCGGAATTTCGCTTTCTAATGCGGATCAGGTGATCAAAGCTGGGGCAGATGGAGTTGCAGTTATTTCTGCAATCTGTGGGGCATCCAGTCCATCCGCAGCTACGCGCAAGCTTCAGGACATCGTCAAAAGCGTAAAAGACCTAGGGTGATAGGATAAAACACGCATTTACTCCTCGCAGAGCCCATCTACATTGATATATGAGAGGACTAGGCAGGGAGCTTTTAGTCATGAAACTTAGACAAACAACATTTATGTGCATTTTCTTCTGCACGTTTGCTTTTCTTGTTTCAGCAGCTCAAGCTCAAACAGCCTGTGAAGTCCGCAAATCAGAGATGGCGGAGCTGGGGGACTGGGAAAATCCCAAAGCACGTTTGAAAGAGCTTTCTCAGATTGAAGTTCAAGGCCAGTGCCTTGATGGGCAACTGGTTGTGCGCGCCCGCGCATTTACCAGCTGCTCCCCTCGCGATTGCAAATGGGGTTGGGCTCCAGGGCAGCTTAGTTTTTCTGGTGTACTAACGTTCCGGTTTGGCGGCTTCTTCAAAGCGCAACACATTGAGCTTCGGCCAATGGGAGAGCGTATTCAGGCTTACGTGCGAACAGAAAACCACGATCCAACGTTTCCCAATAAGACACGCAGCTACATCCTTGTTCGCCAATAGCAAAAAAGCCGCCTCAGTTTCCTGAAGCGGCTTTTTCTTAATCTGGAACTTCCAGATTACATATGGATTGGCTTGGCGAATGTCGCCATAGCAGCTTCTTTCACTGCCTCAGACATTGTTGGATGCGCATGACAGGTGCGACCCAGATCTTCAGAGGAACCGCCGAATTCCATCAGAACGCATGCTTCGTGGATCATTTCGCCAGCCCCAACGCCAACGATATGAACGCCGAGCACGCGATCTGTTTCAGCGTCAGCCAGAACTTTCACAAAACCGTCGGTGTGAAGCGTTGCTTTCGCGCGACCGTTTGCGGAGAACGGGAACTTGCCGGACTTGAATTTTATGCCAGCAGCTTTCAGCTCTTCTTCAGTTTTGCCAACGCTGGCAACTTCTGGAGAGGTGTAAACAACGCCAGGAATGACGTCATAGTTTACGTGACCAGCCTGACCTGAGAGCATTTCTGCAACTGCAACGCCTTCGTCTTCCGCTTTGTGCGCAAGCATTGGGCCCGCAATCACATCACCGATAGCAAAGATACCGTCAACGTTGGTTTTGTAGTGATTGTCTGTCTTCACGCGACCACGCTCGTCCAGTTCAACACCTGCTTCTGCCAGACCAAGGCCTTCTGTATAAGGACGACGGCCAATTGCGACGAGAACCACATCTGCATCTAGAGCTGCGGCGGCGGCTTCACCCGCTGCTGGCTCAACGGTCACTTCCAGAGCACGGCCTTTTTTCTGAACCGCAGTCACCTTGGAGGACAGCTTGAACTTGAGGCCTTGCTTTTTCAGCATGCGCAGGAACTGCTTGGAAACGTCTGCATCCATTGGGCCGAGTATCTTGTCCATGAACTCAACAACGGTCACTTCAGCACCGAGACGGGCATAGACGGAACCAAGCTCAAGGCCGATAACGCCAGCGCCGACAACAGTCATGCGGTTAGGCACTTTTTCCAGAGCCAAAGCGCCGGTTGAGGAGACAATAGTTTTTTCGTCAATCTCGATACCTGGCAGAGGCATCACATCAGAACCTGTTGCGATCACGATGTTCTTGGTTTCAACGATGGTAGTAGAGCCGTCTTCAGCTTTTACTTCTACGCGACCAGCGCCAAGTACACGGCCAGTACCAGTGTGAACGTCGATCTTGTTCTTTTTGAAGAGGTAATCGATGCCGGTTACATTGCCGTCGATCACTTTGTCTTTGTGCGCCAACATTGCCTTCCAGTCCACTTTTGGCTTGGAAGTTTTGATGCCCAGGGCTTCAAAGCTGTGGTTTGCTTCCTCAAACATTTCAGAAGCGTGCAGCAGAGCTTTGGATGGAATACAACCGATGTTCAGGCAGGTACCACCATGGGTCTTACGCTTCTCAACTACAGCAACTTTCATGCCGAGCTGAGCTGCCTTGATTGCACAAACATAACCGCCTGGGCCGGTACCGATGACGACGAGATCGTAGGACATTTGCAAATCCCTGTAAGTAGGCGGGAGAAGGCTGCAACGAAGAGAAGTGCGCCAATTTCCCTTAAAACAAATGTGCCCGGCCAGTGCCGGGCACGTTTACATCAGAGGTCCAGAATCAGACGCTGTGGATCTTCAAGGCTCTCTTTAACGCGAACCAGGAAGGTCACTGCCTCTTTGCCGTCAACGATACGGTGATCGTAGGACAGAGCCAGATACATCATCGGACGGATTTCTACCTGACCGTTGATCGCAACCGGGCGCTCCTGAATTTTGTGCATGCCGAGGATACCGGACTGCGGTGCATTCAGGATTGGAGAGGACATCAGGGAGCCGTAGACGCCACCATTGGAAACGGTGAAGGTACCACCCTGCATGTCTGCCATGGAGAGCTTGCCATCACGGCCTTTACGACCGAGGTTGCCGATTTCTTTTTCGATTTCAGCAATAGACATCTGGTCTGCATCACGAACAACAGGAACCACAAGACCCTTCGGAGTGCCAACAGCAACACCGATATGCGCGTAGTTTTTGTAGATGATGTCAGTGCCATCGATCTCAGCGTTTACAGCCGGGATTTCTTTAAGAGCATGGGTAATTGCTTTGGTGAAGAAACCCATGAAGCCAAGTTTTACGCCGTGCTTCTTCTCAAAGATATCCTTGTACTGCTTGCGCAGGTCCATGATCGGCTTCATGTCCACTTCGTTGTAAGTGGTCAGCATAGCCGCAGTGTTCTGAGCATCTTTCAGGCGGCGCGCAATAGTCTGGCGCAGCTTGGTCATGCGAACACGTTCTTCACGAACTTCATCGGTTGGAGCTGAAACGGCGCGCACCCCAACAGGAGCTGGAGCGGCTGCCGGAGCAGCGGAAGCGCCAGCAGCAATAGCTGCTAGAACATCACCCTTAAGAACCTGACCGCGCTTGCCAGAGCCTGCAACCTGATCAGCGGAGAGGCCTTTTTCAGCCATCATCTTTGCAGCAGAAGGTGCTGCTGGCATGCTTGTGCCAGAAACAGTTGGTGCAGGAGCGGCAGCTGCCGGAGCAGCAGCGGCAACAGCTGCGCCGTCACCTTTAGCGATTTTGCAGAGCAGGTTACCCGGCTCAACAGTTGCGCCAGTTGCCTGAGCGATTTCAACCACGGTACCTGCAACTGGGCTAGGTACTTCCTGAGCAGCTTTGTCTGTTTCCAGCTCAACGAGGATATCGTCAGCCTTTACAACGTCACCAACTTTAACTGACCATTCGCCAACTTCAGCTTCGGTAACGCTTTCACCAGCGTGTGGTACCAGAACTTCAACTGTTTCAGCAGCTGCAGCAGGCGCAGCTTTAGCAGCCGGTGCAGCTTCGGCAGCAGGAGCGGGCACAGCACCAGCTGCGCCCTCTGCGATGGAACCAAGAAGGGCGCCAACTTCAACTGTATCGCCTTCTTTCACATCAATGCTGTCCAGTTTACCGGCTACAGGCGCAGGTACTTCAACAGTTACCTTGTCTGTTTCCAGCTCAACCAGTGGCTCATCTGCATTCACCGCATCGCCCGGCTTTTTGAACCATTGAGCGATTGTTGCCTCGGTTACGGATTCACCCAGAGTGGGTACTCGAATTTCCGTCGCCATTGTCTCTATCTCTTTTCGTTTCAGGGCCCCTGAAAGGCCTGTCGGACTTACCTGATTACGAGGTACTTACTCGGCGAATGCATCGTCGAGGAAAGCTTGTAGCTGAGCCAAGTGCTTTGACATCAAGCCGGTTGCTGTTGCAGCAGCTGGTGGACGGCCAACGTAACGCGGGCGATGCACTTTTGCATTCACATGCTCCAGAACCCATTCAATGTACTGTTGAATGAAGAACCATGAGCCCATGTTCTTTGGCTCTTCCTGACACCAGACTACGTCTGCATTCTTGAAGCGGCCCATCTCTACGCACAAGGACTTGGTCGGGAACGGGTAGAGCTGCTCAACGCGGAGGATGTAAACATCGTTGATGTTACGTTTCTCACGCTCTTCGAGCAGGTCATAGTAGACCTTACCTGTACACAGGATCACGCGACGGATGTCTTCATCCTTCTTCAGCTCAACAGTTGAACCCGGGTTCGTTTGAGCATCATCGTGAAGGAGACGGTGGAAGCTTTCGTCTGCGCCGAAGTCTTCCAGTTTGGAAACTGCACGCTTGTGGCGAAGCAGAGACTTTGGCGTCATCAGAACGAGTGGCTTACGAATGTCACGCTTCAACTGACGGCGAAGGATGTGGAAGTAGTTAGCCGGTGTCGAACAGTTGGCTACCTGCATGTTGTCTTCCGCGCACATCTGCAAGAAACGCTCAAGGCGTGCTGAGGAGTGCTCAGGACCCTGACCTTCATAGCCATGCGGCAGCAAGCAGACCAGACCGGACATACGCAGCCATTTACGCTCACCAGAGGAGATGAACTGGTCGAACAGTACCTGCGCACCGTTTGCGAAGTCACCGAATTGTGCTTCCCACATGGTCAGCGCATTTGGTTCTGTCAGCGAGTAACCGTATTCAAAGCCCAACACTGCTTCTTCAGAAAGCATTGAGTTGATGACTTCATAACGGCCCTGCTTTTCACCAACGTGGTTCAGCGGGATGTAACGGCCTTCGTCTTCCTGATCATACAGGACGGAATGACGTTGAGAGAAGGTGCCGCGTTCACAATCCTGACCGGACAAGCGAACGGAATGGCCTTCTTTCAACAATGCACCGAATGCCATTGCCTCACCCATTGCCCAATCGATACCTTCTCCGGTCTCGATCATTTTGGCACGGTTGTTCATGAAGCGGCGGATCGTGCGGTGTGCATTGAAATCATCAGGAACATTGGTCAGCTTGCCGCCGAGTTCCTTGAGTTCATCCATTGGAAGACCAGTCGAACCACGACGCGGCTCGTCAACTTCCTTCGCAACCTTCATCTTAGACCAACGGCCATCAAGCCAGTCGGCTTTGTTTGGCTTGTAGGTTTGGCCTGTTTCGAATTCACGATCCAGATGCGAACGCCAGTCAGCTTTTGCTTTATTAACGTCCTCAGCAGACATCAGACCTTCTTTGACCAGCTTGTCAGCATAGATCTGAAGGGTTGTTTCATGCTTGCGGATCTTGCGGTACATGATTGGCTGCGTAAACGCAGGCTCGTCACCTTCGTTATGGCCGAAGCGGCGATAACAGATGATATCAATCACGACCGGACGACCGAACTTCTGACGATATTCAGTTGCAATCTTTGCAGCAAAAGTAACAGCTTCCGGATCATCACCATTTGCATGGAAGATCGGCGCTTCAATCACTTTCGCGGCGTCAGAAGGATAAGGTGAAGACCGTGAGAAACGTGGGTTGGTTGTAAAACCGATCTGGTTGTTGATGATCACATGGATCGAACCACCAGTGCGGTGACCACGAAGCGCGGACAGACCGAAACATTCAGCAACAACACCCTGACCAGCAAACGCAGCATCGCCGTGCAGAAGCAATGGGAGGACGTTACTGCGGTCAATTTCTGATGTCTCTTTCCAATCAGAAAGCTGGTCCTGCTTGGCACGAACCTTACCCAGAACAACCGGGTTTACGATCTCAAGGTGAGACGGGTTCGCTGTCAAAGACAGGTGAACGTTGTTGTTGTCGAAAGAGCGGTCAGAAGAAGCACCGAGGTGGTACTTCACATCACCAGAGCCTTCCACATCATCAGGAGCGTATGAACCGCCCTTGAACTCATGGAAGATCGCGCGATGTGGCTTGCCCATCACCTGAGACAGAACGTTCAAACGGCCACGGTGTGCCATGCCCAGAACGATGTCTTTAACACCAAGAGCACCACCGCGTTTGATGATCTGCTCAAGCGCCGGGATCAGTGCTTCACCACCGTCCAGACCGAAACGCTTTGTACCGGTGTATTTCACATCAAGGAACTTCTCGAAGCCTTCGGCCTCAACAAGTTTATTGAGGATCGCTTTCTTACCTTCCGGTGTGAAGGCAACATGCTTGTCCGGACCTTCAATGCGCTCCTGGATCCATGCTTTTGCAGCTGGATCAGAAATATGCATGAACTCGACACCAAGGGTGGAGCAATAGGTCCGTTTCAGAATTTCCAGCATCTCACGGATGGTGGCGAATTCCATGCCCAGAACGTTGTCCAGGAAGATCTTCCGATCCCAGTCCGCTTCAGAGAAGCCATAGGTCGCGGGATGCAACTCTTCATGGTCACCAGGAACAGCAAGGCGGAGCGGGTCAAGATCAGCATGCAAGTGGCCGCGCATACGGTAAGCACGGATCATCATGATCGCACGAACACTATCGCGAGTTGCCTGCAGCACCTGATCTTCGGTTAGCTCAACACCATTCTTCTTGGCCGTGGACTTGATCTTTTTGCTGACTTCTTTTTCAGCGGGCCAGTCGCCATCAAGAGCTGAAACCAGTTCACCATTTGCTGGAACTGGCCAATCAGAACGCTGCCAGGTTGCTCCGCGAGCTTCCTTGATTACGTCTTCTGGATTGTCCTGAAGCGAAGAAAAGAATTCTTTCCACTCGGGGTCGAGTGAATTCGGGTTTTCCTGATATTGAGCATAAAGCTCTTCAATATAAGGAGCGTTGGCGCCGTAAAGAAACGACGTCAGCGCGAATACGTTGTTCGCGTCCTGCCGAGCCATCGTTTTTAAGCGGACTGTTGATCCGCCCTACTTTCTTTGGGCGGGTGTCACACACCACATACCCTTGGGTCCCGCGACTGACAGCAAGCCTGGGGACTTACTGCCTTCTCAAGACTGTCGATGAAAGTGATTCACCGACAGTCGATTTAGTATGCCTCCTAAATGGTATAGGAGGTGTAATTTTTAAGCACCCTGCTTCAACTCTTCGAGAAGAGCAACAAGGGTCTTGCCAAGCTTAGCTGGGGATGGAGATACACGGATGCCCGCGTCTTCCATTGCAGCGATCTTGTCGTCCGCTCCGCCTTTACCGCCAGAGATCACAGCACCTGCGTGACCCATGGTGCGGCCTGGAGGCGCTGTACGACCAGCGATGAAGCCAACCATTGGCTTAGAACGGCCTTTTGCAGCCTGTTCTTTGAGCCATTCAGCTGCTTCTTCTTCTGCAGAACCACCGATCTCACCGATCATAATGATGGATTCTGTTTCTGGATCATCCAGGAACAGGTCCAGCATATCGATGAACTCAGTGCCCTTTACAGGGTCACCACCGATGCCGACTGCAGTGGACTGGCCGAGGCCTTCCTGCGAAGTCTGGAAGACTGCTTCATAAGTAAGTGTACCTGAACGGGAAACAATACCTACAGAGCCCTTCTGGAAGATGGAGCCTGGCATAATGCCGATCTTACACTGTTCAGGTGTCAGAACGCCTGGGCAGTTTGGACCGAGAAGACGGCTGTCGGATGCGTCGAGGCGAGCTTTAACCTTCACCATGTCTGCAACCGGGATACCCTCAGTGATACAAACGATGAAAGGAATGCCAGCGTCGATAGCTTCGATGATTGCTGCGCCTGCACCTGCTGGTGGGACGTAAACAACAGAAGCGTTTGCACCGGTTGCGTCTTTCGCTTCTTTAACGGAAGCAAAGATTGGCAGTTCAGCAGCAGATTCAAGTCCGGAAGACCAGGTTTCGCCGCCTTTTTTAGGGTGTACACCGGCAACCATTTGGGTGCCGAAGTATGCCAGTGCCTGCTCAGTGTGGAATGTGCCGGTTTTACCGGTCAGACCCTGAACGATGACTTTAGTGTCTTTGTCGACGAGGATAGACATTATGCGACCTCCTTCACAGCAGCCACGATTTTCTGAGCTGCATCGTCGAGATCGTCAGCAGGAATAACATTCATGCCGCTTTCGCTAATGATCTTTTTGCCAAGCTCAACGTTGGTGCCTTCGAGGCGCACAACGAGAGGAACCTGAAGACCAACTTCTTTAACAGCAGCCAGAACGCCTTCTGCAATCACATCACAGCGCATGATGCCACCGAAGATGTTGACCAGAATGCCCTGTACGTTTGGATCGGACGTGATGATCTTGAACGCAGAGGTTACTTTCTCTTTGGTAGCGCCGCCACCAACGTCGAGGAAGTTTGCAGGCTCAGCACCATACAGCTTGATGATGTCCATGGTCGCCATCGCCAGACCAGCACCGTTCACCATGCAGCCGATATTCCCGTCGAGAGCAACGTAAGCGAGGTCGTGCTTGGAAGCTTCGATCTCTTTTTCGTCTTCTTCGGTCTTATCGCGCAGAGCAACAATGTCTTCGTGGCGGAACAGTGCGTTGCCGTCGAAGGATACTTTCGCATCCAGAACGCGCAGACGACCACTTTCCATAACGATCAGTGGGTTGATTTCGAGAAGCGCCATATCCTTTTCTACAAATGCTTTGTAGAGGATTGGGAACAGCTTCATGCCATCCGCGCGTGCTTCACCTTCAAGCTTGAGGGTGTCACAAAGAGCAGATGCTTTGTCTTCGGTCACGCCCTGAAGCGGATCGATTGGCAGAGTGAGGATAAGCTCTGGCGTATTGTGCGCAACTTCCTCGATATCCATGCCGCCTTCAGTGGATGCTACGAAAGCAACCTGACCACATGTGCGGTCGACGAGCAGAGAGAGGTACAGTTCGCGGTCAATGTCCGCACCGTCTTCGATGTAAAGACGGTTCACGACTTTACCAGCATCACCGGTCTGTGCAGTCACCAGTGTGTTGCCGAGCATGTCAGCAGCGTGGGACTTTACTTCATCCAAGTTGAATGCAAGACGAACGCCGCCTTTTGCTTCTGGGCCGAGTTCTTTGAACTTACCCTTACCGCGACCACCTGCGTGGATCTGAGACTTCACAACCCACAACGGGCCTGGAAGGCTTTTTGCAGCAGCTTCAGCTTCATCAGCGGAGAAAATTGCAACACCTTCAGCAACAGGTGCGCCGTATTCCTTCAGGACCTGTTTGGCCTGGTATTCATGTATGTTCATCTGCCCTTCCCATTCTAAGGGGCCCTGCCGAAGCAGGGAGCTAGACTGGCAACGCCTAGTGCTGCCAGTCTTTCAGATCATAGCTCGCGTGGCTTATGCCAGAGCAGGCTGGATTTTCTTACAAGCGTCAACAAGGCCGTTTACAGAAGAAACGGATTTGTCGAACATCGCTTTTTCATCGCTATTGAGATCAATTTCAATGATACGTTCGATGCCGTTTTCGCCAATAACAGTTGGCACGCCAAGGTACATGTCTTTCTGACCATACTGGCCATCAAGGTATGCAGCACATGGAAGAACGCGCTTTTTGTCTTTGAGGTAGCTTTCTGCCATTGCGATAGCAGATGCAGCTGGTGCGTAGAATGCGGAACCAGTTTTCAGAAGACCAACGATTTCTGCGCCACCATCACGGGTGCGCTGAACGATTTCTTCGAGACGCTCTGCAGTGAGCCAGCCCATTTTCACCAGATCGGTGAGTGGAACGCCAGCAACAGTGGAGTAGCGTGTCAGTGGAACCATTGTATCGCCGTGACCGCCAAGAACGAATGCGGTTACGTCTTCTACGGATACTTTGAATTCTTCTGCAAGGAAGTAACGGAAGCGAGCGCTATCCAATACGCCAGCCATGCCAACAACTTTGTTTGCTGGGAGACCGGAGAATTTCTGCAGAGCCCAAACCATCGCGTCGAGTGGGTTGGTGATGCAGATTACGAATGCGTCTGGAGCGTACTTCTTAATACCAGCGCCAACCTGCTCCATAACCTTCAGGTTAATTTCAAGCAGATCATCACGGCTCATGCCAGGTTTACGAGGAACACCTGCAGTCACGATGACGACATCAGAACCAGCGATGCCTTCATAGGTGTTTGTGCCAGACAGACCAGAGTCAAAGCCGTCAACTGGAGAAGATTCTGCCAAGTCCAAAGCTTTGCCCTGAGGCATACCTTCAGCGATGTCGAACAGAACGATATCACCCAGTTCTTTCAGACCAGCGAGGTGTGCGAGTGTGCCACCAATCTGACCGGATCCAATCAAAGCAATCTTGTTGCGCGCCATGAGGAGCTCCCCTTTACGTAACATAGAACCATGATATATGGTGCCTATTTGTCGCAGTGGGTAGCGGTTTTGACGGATGTGCGCAACCCAAATGAAACACACATCCGCGTTATTTTCCGTAAAATGACGTTTTTTTAGCAGTTTGGATAAGCTCTCAATACGTCATTTCTGAATAAAATTAAATTTTTTCAGTTTTCGGTATTAAGCTCACGCATCAAGTACTCTTCCGAACGCATTTCGATCAGGCGCGAAGCTGTTCGATCAAACTCAAATGCTTCGGTTCCAGATGAGGCAACATAGAGGTCCTGCGGCTCTGCGCTTGCCTGAATCACGAGATGAACGTGATTGTCGTAGAGCGTATCAATCAGGTTGATGAATCGCTTTGCTTCGTTCCTACGTGCCTTGTCCAGTACGGGCACACCTTCGAGGAAAACTGTGTTGAAAGCATGTGCAATACGCAGGTAATCAGAGGGCCCTAGCGGGGTGCAGCACAATTCCTGAAATGTGAACCAGGCAATCGCGCTACAAGTGCGGCTTACTGGTATTTTCCGGCCTTTGTTTTCTAACTCAACAAGATGACATTGAAGGCCGTAGGTCATGCTGGCCCAAAGTTTCTCCATCTTCTGGAGGCTCTCAGGACCAAGCGGCTCGAGGTACGTATCTGAGCCGGAGAGCTTCTCAAGGCGGTAATCGGTCGGCGCATCCAAGTGAATGACACTCATTCGCTCGTTCAAAGAACGGATGAATGGAAGAATGTGATTTCTATTCAGTCCGTCTTTATAGAGCTCATCCGGCACCACGTTTGAGGTACACACGACGACAACGCCAGCCTCGAACAATTTGCCGAAAAGCCGTCCGAGCAACATAGCATCGGCGATGTCGGTTACAGTGAATTCATCAAAGCACAGGAGGCGCGTTGTGCTGATGATCTCCTCAGCAACCGGGATGATCGGATCGCGGTCCTTGATCGTCCCAGCACTGATCTTCTTGCGGACCATAAATATGCGATCGTGGATCTCCTCCATAAACTCATGGAAGTGGGAACGATGCTTTTTAGGTTCAGGACTTAGATCGTAGAACAAATCCATGAGCATGGTTTTGCCGCGTCCTACAGATCCCCAAATATACAGGCCTTTGATGTAGTCTGGCTCTTCCTTGCTTTTTCCAAGCAGGCGACCTAACAGCCCCTTCTTTTCTTCCGGCTTTCGCTGCACCATTTCTGCAGTCAAAGCATCCAGAGACTTTGCCACCTGAATTTGCGCCGGATCGGCTTCCAGGTCGCCCCGCGCCACCATCGCTTCGTAGTGGGCAAGGACGGTTGTTAGGTTAGACGTATTCTCAAGCACGGAGCTCACATTCCTTAAGCTGTATTTCAGAGGGCAAATCACGCCGATCCGATGGGCTATATTTGCCCATGGCATAAAGGAGAGCGCTACCCAGACGCAAGTACAATAGGGTTTATTCGTAAAACCAACGTCTCACATCCGATCAACTTCTGCGGCGCACTTAAGCAAACACAAAAAGCGCTGCACCTGATATTGGCGCAACGCTTCGAAATTTATAGAATCATCATCTGATGATTAGCGGGCGAAGTTGATTGGAGCGCCGTTCGCTGTTTGACCAGAGAAGTTGGTTCCAGCACCAGAGAGCGTCGCAACATTTCCGCCGCCAGCGTCTTTCAAGACAACCTGACTGCCGTTCAGATTCCATGCAGAGATCTGAGAGAGCGTTGCATCGCTACAGCCGCGTGTATTCGCACGGTAGCCGCCGCTCCACTTGGTCAGCGTCATGAAGAGCTTACAGTTGTCGCCACCTGAAGAAACGCTCCAGCCGCCAAGCAGATCGGTACGACCCACAGAGCCACCTGTTGCATTGACGTTTGGAGCAGGAGGTGCAGAAACAACCTGCGAATTAGCGTTCGCGTCCTGACCGTCAACCAAGATCTGGCCTTCAGAGCCTGGCTGACCAGGAGTGATCGGCGACAGGGTCTGACCTTCGATTGGTGAGATCGGAGAAGCAGGCAACGGAGAGACATAGCTACGGGTATACGTCGTCCGTTGGCACGCTATTGTGGAAAGTGCAATTACAGAAACAAATGCAATCGTCAAACTACGATTCATAGTGGTGTCATCCCAGCCTTGTGAATTAAGGCGTATTAACCATAAAGACCTTAAGAAACTGCCCCTAAAACAAGGCAGGTGAAAGGTTTACCACTCAAAAAAATGTGAGTTTCCCACTGAAACCCCTATTTCCTAAGGGAAACATGGGAAAATCTGACAACTCTCATAAAGCATTGGGCCAGCCAACCTTAACAAGCAGCACGCCAATTTAGAGAATCACTAGAAAAAACCTTAGAGGAGATTGCAAGATCTATAGATTCTTTAATTTTGCAGAATGCATCTGTTGCCTCTTTTATGTTCCGGGGAACATCTTCATCTAGGCAGATATCCCAGTTCAACTTTACTGGATGACCGGGCCACATTGGTTGCTTGTCAAGAAGCACACTTGTCTGAAGTCTTATTATGTAGTCGGGTTGAGGCGCATGGGGCAGCGAAAAAATCGTCCAGGGCTTCGGATGCAATCCTCCCTCATCCATACCGTTGGCGAAAAGAACTTTCTTGGTGAGCGAAACCATTTCCTCTCGTGGCAACGGGCCACCAGAGAAGGCACGCAACTCTCCCATGGAGGTATGGTTTAAGTAGGCTTCTGCAGCCAGACTCAGAAATGAATTATCTACGCAAACAAACAGTACATTTGCCTTAGTCATAGGCACGTCTCCACTGGAGCGCCGGACAATGTCCAATCATTCGGTGTCACTCGATTCCAGCACTTCATAGTGCCCTTTTTCTTCGGATCGATGACAACCAGACGATGCGCTTAAAATAATTGCGATTAGAATTGGAATGAGCGAAGCCAAAGTGCGGAAATATTCGCAATGGAGGCTTCAAACCTAAGTGAACTCAGTTCACTTTGCTTCTTTATGCCTGTATAAAGGCTCCGATTTTTCTGAGTTTATTTGGAGCTGCACAATGTCTTTCCCTTTATGGACCATACTGATTGCCGGTCTGATGCCATGGCTTTCTGTTCTTCCTGCCAAATTTTCCCGCAAGTTCGACAACTCAAACCCAAGAGACCCAGAATATTGGAAAGAAGGATTTCGCTTGCGCGCGCGCTCCGCAGAGATCAACGGCCTCGAAGCTTT
The DNA here is from genome assembly GCF_001623085.1 of Pseudovibrio sp. W74. Classification (NCBI taxonomy): domain Bacteria; kingdom Pseudomonadati; phylum Pseudomonadota; class Alphaproteobacteria; order Hyphomicrobiales; family Stappiaceae; genus Pseudovibrio; species Pseudovibrio sp. W74. The sequence continues at coordinate 83,304 of NZ_LMCJ01000007.1, read as the reverse complement.
CCCTCTTTATGCAGTATCTGTGCTCGTTGCCCTCGCCTATGGCGGTGACCCAGACTGGATTGAAAGACTATGCGGTTTGTTCATCGCAATGCGCGTGCTGTTCGTCGCATGCTATTGGCTTAACCGCGCCACCCTGCGTTCTCTTGTCTGGTTCGTTGGTTTGATTTGCGCTGTTGCGCTGTTCACGTCTCCGGCGTGGTCATAACAGCAAGCGCTGGGGGTCATAATCCCCGCGATTTCAAGGTATTGTGAGAAAGGTAAAGATCTTTCTCACGCAAACTGGCACGGTTCTGCTGTTTCTGCAGGACTACAGGTGAGAGAAGTAAACAGAAGGCCCTGTGAGACCCTTAGTTTTTAGGGATGACCGCCCATTTCAGGAAGAAACGATCTGCTTGGGCAGCCGTTTCCTGAGTAAACTGGCGACGACGGCGGGCCAGCAATGCAGGGCCAGCCTCCAATTCAGCCAGGATAAGATCGTTGATAGCGCCAGCAGGGCGAACGACATCCTTGATCATCCCAGCCTCGCTACGTTCTACCAATTCTTCAATCTCACCACGAAGCACAGGGCGAATAAAGGTCGCCTCGGCAATATCTGAGAGGCGAGAAGGCGGAACACCCTGATAGCGATTCTGATTGTACCAGCGCAGCACCAGTGATGAGCGGATGAGGTCATACAAGCGTTCAGGCACAATCTCGCCGAGTGACACACCGTCAAACCGATGCTTCTGTCGCTCAATCCGATTGTAATGATAAAGCGCAAAGCGAACCGGGTCACAATGCTCAAGGGCAAAGGAGATCAACGACTTCGGAAATTCGTCATGCCCTGCATATGGATCCTTCAACTGAACCCAATCAAGCGGTTCAGGATTGCCTTTTAACAGCGCAATGAGCGTTTTTTTCAAGTCCCAGCCAGACACATTTGCCGGGACATTCACATCAACATCTACCGTCTCATCGACCGGAAAAAGAGAAAGGTAGTGCTCAATTGATCGTATGTAGATGAACCGACAATTGGCGTAGTGAGCTTCAGACTTTTTATGAAGATACAGGTGCGAAAGATCGCCCGCGTGCAGAACACGCAGATTTCTTTCGTTTTCCAAGTCACGAAAGCTCTTTTCCAGCTCCATATAAACAGAAGAGCTTTCCGAACCAACCTGTGAAGGTGCACCCACCAATATTGCCTACCTGAAATCTAAGAGGCTTCCCCTCGTTGCACTTACCCTTGAACGCAATTCAGGGCAAGTGCACGCAAGCAGTTTGCTCTCTAAGTTTTAGGAAAACAGAGAGATTGGGTGAAGATACACCTTCTCTTACTTGGCTTCGGCAGAAAGGGCATCAAATGCGCTGAGGGCCTCTGCAGCGTACATTAGGGAAGGTCCACCACCCATGTAAACAGCCACACCGAGAGCTTCCATCAACTCTTCACGGGTTACACCATACTTGATGCAGGCTTTTGCGTGGTATCCAAGGCAGGCATCACAGCGTGCAGCAACACCGATGGAGATCGCGATGAGCTCTTTTTGCTTCGGTTCAAGAGCGCCAGTTCCAATGGCGCTTTTTGCGATTTCGCCAAACCCCTTCATCACACCAGGAATACCCGGGCGCAGTTCAGCGATGCGACCATCCGTTTGGGTGAGGAATTCTTGCCAATTTTCTACAGCCATGCTTCGACTCCTTTTATATTAGATATTACTAATACTAATAATTCGCAAAAATCCAACAATGACTAAAATCAAAGAAATCGCGCTTAGCGCATTAATATCATTCGTGTTTTTACATAATTTGTCCGTTAATATGACGCATACGTCATTGCAATCTCTACTCAGCTATGATTACTGAAGGAACTCTCGTTTTTTCATTTTCGGAAATTGATATGTCCATCGCAGAAATCCTGACTGCAAAGGGCCGTGCTGCTGACCTGCTCGCTGCCGCCCGTGATGCATTCCTCACCCAAGGGTACAAGAAAACCTCGGTGAGCGAGATTGCAGATGCCTCAGGTATCTCAATGGCACACATCTATAACTTCTACCCAAGCAAGATAGACCTTGCCTGTGCTGTTGTCGCTGCAGAGGTGGTGAAGCTGGTTGCGCGCCTTGAAACAGCGACTGACCCCAACGCCAGTGCCTCAGCACGTCTGAGCAAGTTTCTCATGATGGAATTTGAAGAGACATATCGCCTGCTGGAACTCAACAAGGGTCTGGCAGACTGCTTGCAGGTGCTGGAACAGAAGCGCCCGGAAGACTTTGAAGAACTGTTCCGGCTTGTGCGACAACCAATGCACACTATCCTGCATTCCGGCAACCTTGCTGAGGAATTTGACCTACGAGAAGTCAGTCAGGTGGCAAGACACATTCACGCTGCGACGATGAAGTTCCGCTTTCCTCAACTGCACAGCCACGAACCCTATGAGATACAGCGCAAAGAATGCATTGGCGTTATCAAGCTGGTTCTGCGAGGCGTTGAGCGACGCTAGAGAGTTGCTGACTTTTTCGTAAACCCGCCATGAGCTCATTGACGGTTTCGTAAGGATTGCAGGTATCGCCCCCTTAAGATTGAGAAATCAGCACATCAGTGCCTGTCAATTCCAACTAGCCTTAACGCAAATTTTCCTTTTTAAAATCAAGCATTTATAAAGATCGCAGTTCTAGACTTATTTGTATCAAGTTACCTATCACGTCTGATTATTTAGCCGTGTCATCCTCTTGCGTATTTTGGGGGAACCAATGAGTCGCTTAAGAGTATTTGCGTTTGCGGTATTGGGATTGCTCGGCTTCAGCAGCCATTCCTATGCTGTTGAATACCCACCTGGTGTAGAGGTGGAAGAGCCCTATGAGGTTTACGAGGAAGAAGTTGTCGATGGGCTGATCACCCCACCTGAATATGACTGGGATGGCTTCTATCTCGGTGTGCAGGGTGGCTGGGCCCGCCTTCATGGCACGAACCGCTTCAACAACAGTGGTACGCAGTATAACGGCGGGACCGTTGGGTTATATGGCGGCTACAACTACACTTATCAGAATATTCTGATCGGCGTAGAAGGCGAAGGCGCTTACTGGTCTTTTGGTGAGCGTTCTCGCGGTGAAATGTCATTGCGCTCTGATTACTTCGCTGCCGCAAAGATCCGGGCCGGCCTCACCTACGATTGGTTCATGGCGTATGTGACTGGTGGTGCAGCTGTTTCCACCTTCCGTGCTTCTAACCCGAATTTCGGTCCTGGCTCTGACAGCAACACGATGCTTGGCTGGGTTGGCGGTGCTGGCCTTGAGATGTTCGTCACCGAGCGGGTGATTGTACGCCTGGACTATGAGCGCATTGTCTTTCCCGGTCGTAGCTTTACCGTTGGTGGAACGCGCTTCAAGGAAGACATTGACAGCGACGCTATCCGGATCGGTGTTTCCTATAAGTTTTAGGCTATTAGCCTCAAATGAAAAAAGCCGCCTCATTTCAATGAGGCGGCTTTTCTTGATTTTACAACGTGCTTACACACTGATTATACGCGGCGCTCGACCATCATCTTCTTGATCTCAGCAATTGCCTTTGCAGGGTTCAGACCCTTTGGACATGCCTGAGAGCAGTTCATGATGGTGTGGCAGCGGTACAGACGGAACGGATCTTCAAGATTGTCCAGACGCTCACCAGTTGCCTCATCACGGCTGTCGATCAACCAACGGTAAGCCTGCAGAAGGACTGCAGGGCCGAGGTAGCGATCACCATTCCACCAGTAGCTTGGGCAAGAGGTGGAGCAGCAAGCACACAGAATGCACTCATAAAGACCATCCAGTTTCTGGCGATCTTCATAGGACTGCAGCCATTCTTTCTCAGGCTCAGGTGTCGTGGTTTTCAACCATGGCTCGATAGAGCGATGCTGCGCGTAAAAACGCGTCAGATCCGGCACAAGATCCTTCACAACAGGCATGTGCGGCAGAGGGTAGATTTTGACGATCTCGTGAGAGCATTCGTCAGCACCCTTTGTGCATGCCAGTGTGTTGGTTCCGTCGATGTTCATCGCACAGGATCCGCAGATCCCTTCACGACAAGACCGGCGGAAGGTCAATGTTGGATCGACCTTATCCTTGATGTAGATGAGCGCGTCCAGCACCATTGGGCCACAATCGTCCGCATCAACGTAGTAGGTGTCGATGCGTGGATTGCGTCCGTCATCCGGAGACCAGCGGTAGATGCGGTACTCACGGGTGTTAGTGGCGCCTTCCGGCTTTGGCCAGACTTTGCCCTCTCCCATCCGGGAGTTTTGTGGCAGTTTGAATTCAGCCATAACAGTTACTCCAGATTTCGGCGCCTTAGTAGACGCGGGCTTTCGGTGCGATCTTCTTCATGTCGATGCCACCTTGATCGTAGGTAGTCAGCGGCTCGAGAACAACCGGACGATAGCTCAAGGTCACCTTACCATCCTCAGAGAGGTGTGAGATGGTGTGCTTGCGCCACTCGTCATCGTTACGACCACCGAGAGGACCATCTTTATAGTCTTCACGAGCATGTGCACCACGGCTCTCTTTACGCGCTTCAGCGCCATAAACAGTGGTGATTGCGTTGGCCATAAGGTTTTCAAGCTCAAGCGTTTCGACCAGATCAGAGTTCCAAATCATGGAGCTGTCAGAGACGTGCAGTTCGCTCATTTCATCCCAGATAGCGGAGATGCGCTTACATCCCTGCTCCAGGCTTTCCTGAGTACGGAAAACAGCCGCATCTTCCTGCATAGTCTTCTGCATCTTAGAGCGCAACTCAGCAGTTGGGGTAGAGCCCTTAGCAAAGCGCAGTTTGTCGAAACGAGCCATGATTTTCTGACTGGAAGCTTCGTTAGGCTCTGGAATTGGAGCTTCACGATCAACAACTTCACCAGCGCGGATTGCTGCTGCACGACCAAACACAACAAGATCGATCAGGGAGTTTGAACCGAGGCGGTTTGCACCGTGAACGGACGCACACCCAGCTTCACCAACAGCCATCAGACCCGGCGCGATTGCGTTTGGATCTTCTTTGGTTGGGTTCAGCACTTCCCCCCAATAGTTGGTTGGAATACCACCCATATTGTAGTGAACAGTTGGCAGAACCGGGATCGGCTCCTTAGTCACGTCAACACCAGCAAAGATGCGTGCGCTTTCGGAGATACCTGGAAGACGCTCTGCCAGCAGATCAGGATCAAGGTGATCCAGGTGCAGGAAGATGTGGTCTTTGTTTTTGCCAACGCCACGACCTTCGCGAATTTCCATCGTCATACAACGGGAAACAACATCACGAGAGGCGAGATCTTTCGCGGAAGGAGCATAACGCTCCATGAAGCGCTCACCCTCGGAGTTTACGAGGTAGCCGCCTTCACCACGAGCACCTTCCGTGATCAAACAGCCTGAGCCGTAGATACCAGTTGGGTGGAACTGAACGAACTCCATATCCTGCAGAGGCAGACCCGCACGAGCGATCATGCCGCCGCCATCACCTGTACAGGTGTGGGCAGATGTTGCGGAGAAGAACGAACGTCCGTAACCACCAGTGGCCAGAACAACCATCTTCGCAGAGAAGCGGTGGATTGTGCCGTCATCGAGGTTCCAGGCGATCACGCCCTCACATACGCCCTCTTCTGACATGATCAGATCAAGTGCGAAGTACTCGATGAAGAAATCAGCGTTGTGGCGCAGAGACTGACCATACAGCGTGTGTAGGATCGCGTGACCAGTCCGGTCAGCAGCAGCACAGGTGCGCTGTACCGGGGGACCTTCACCGTAGTTCTGCATGTGGCCGCCGAATGGGCGCTGATAGATCTTGCCTTCTTCCGTACGGGAGAAAGGCACACCGTAGTGCTCAAGCTCATAAACTGCCTTTGGTGCTTCACGCGCGAGGTATTCCATCGCATCCGTGTCACCGAGCCAATCAGAGCCTTTAACAGTGTCATACATATGCCACTGCCAGCAGTCTGGCGTCATGTTCTTCAAGCTTGCTGCAATACCACCCTGTGCTGCCACAGTGTGGGAGCGAGTTGGAAACACCTTGGAGATACAAGCTGTTTTCAATCCCTGCTCAGCCATACCGAGCGTCGCCCGAAGGCCAGCACCACCAGCACCTACAACCACAACGTCAAACTTGTGGTCTACAAACTCATAGGCCTTGCCGCTCTGGCTTGGCGCTGTCGATACACCGGTCTGTTCAACCATCTAGATCAGCCTCCGAAGCTGATTTTAAGCACTGCAACCACGGAAGCGAGTGCGATAAAAGAAGCGAAGAAAATGTTTCCCATAAGAAGAAGAAGCTTGAGCCCTTCTGAATGGAAGTAATCTTCGATGATGACTTGCATGCCCAGCTTCATGTGCAGGCAGCCGACCAAGATCACCAAAAGCAGCAAGGTGGAGATGATCGGGTTTTGAAGTGCTTCAGTGAAACTCGCATAATCAGCGCCTTGCAGCGCGATGACGAGGATAACAAAGAAGGAAATAAGGAACACATTTGCTACAGCGGTCAAACGCTGGCGCCAGAAATGCGACGTGCCGTCCTTAGCTGAGCCAAGGCCGCGAACTTTCCCGAGCGGAGTGCGCATATCGGTCATTGATCTCTCCTTAAGCGACGATGAAACCGATGATCCAGAGGATCACGGTAAGAGCAACAGAGCCTACGATTGTCGCGCGAGCCATCCAGTTCGCTGCAGACAATTCAAAGCCATGCCCCATGTCCCAGATGAAGTGACGCAAACCGCCAATCATGTGGTGCACAAGTGCCCATGTGAAGCCGAAGAGGACCAGACGGCCCAGGAAGGAACCGAAAACGTCCATTGCGAATTGATAGGACTCAGGACCTGCTGCTGCGCAGATGAGCCAGAACGCCATCAAAATCGTTCCAAAATAAAGCGCCGCCCCGGTGATGCGATGTAGAATGGACATCACCATCGTCACGATCGGCTTATAGATCTGAAGATGGGGCGATAATGGCCGGTTGGCCTTGAGGTCAGCGTTCGCCATAAATCTCTCTCCCGTCCCTGGTTACAGTTACGCTTACGTAAACGTAACAAAACAAGGCGTTGTATGAGGTTCTAATACCTTCAGTTTCGGGGTGCGTCAAAGCATCCTATGCGACTAAATGCTTTTTCTACTAGGTTTGCCCTTAAAATTGGCCGAAATGATTAGATTTTGCGGTGTAAATTTTGTTGGTTTCTACCCGATCAAGTAACAAGAATCTGGTAGTTTATTATCTTGAGTTTTGTAGTCATGTTTTAATTTACTGAAATTGTGCGAAATTTTTCAGAAAATCACTTAAAGTCAAATTACGTTTACGTAAACTTTATTCAATGGGAGTGAGCTGACGCGACCCTCTACTTCAAATTTAGAGCAGCCGATCTTGATTTCCAGTTTAGGCAACTATCCCGTGCTCTATTCACTGGTAAAAAGAGGCGGAGCAGGTGTGGCCTGCCCCGCATTGGTGATAAGCTACTGCAGATCAAACTCACAATACTCAACGCCGCTATCATACAGCGTTGAAGAGGTACATTTGAGCTCGATCTGCTCAGAGACATTTGCAAATAACGGTGTCCCAGCCCCGCAGAGGACAGGTGTAACTTTCAGGCGCAGGACATCAATCAGTTTAGACGCAGCCAGCAAACCAGCAAACATCCCTCCGCCGCACAGGTAGATGTCGCTGCCCTGCTCGTTCTTCAGCTTAGAGATGTGCGTGGTGAAGTCTGCTCGCACTGCCTCAACCTGAGTGTCTTCAGGCAGCTGAATTCCTTCTGAGAAAATCAGATGCCGCATATGCGGGTAAGCTTTAGCGCCTGCGGGAAGACCATACTGGTAGGCAAACTCATAGGTATGGCGTCCCATGATCACAGTATCATAGGTCGCTAATCGCTCTTTGTAAGCGTCTACATGATCACCAGTATGAGGGAAAATTGAAACATCGCCATTTGGGCCAGCAATAAAACCGTCGCGACTAACGGCGACGTCATAAATAATGCGTCTCATAAAGACTCCATCAAAAACAAACAGGCATCAAACACCACCCACGTTGATTGTGGGAGTGCTGTTCAACAGAATTGAGTTGCCTTAGTTGTTCACTGACAGAGTCCTCCTCATTGCTGAATTACATGCTGAAACAGATTTCTCATTGGGTCAACCTACGCGAAACAAAGAGCAGTCAGATGGAGTAAAAAGAGAGTTGATGTGATGTTTGAGTAACAAGGGACAGCCAAGCTTCGCTCCCTTAAATCTCATAGATCAACACTCTTCAGAGCGCTTTTCCCATGTATCTGACGGTCTTTCCTTTTCCTTCCAGCTTAGCTTCCCCGACGATTTGAAAGCCTCGTGAAGCATGGAATGCGTCTGATGCCAGGTTGGGAGGATCTGAGTTTACTTCACATACAATGCGCTCGTATCCCTTCTCTTTCGCGAAGTTGAACAGGTCATCGTAGAGTTTGCCTGCAATGCCTTGCCCTCGTGTAGCTTTAGAAATCACAATCCGATCAACATAGAGAAAATTGTCGTAGCCTGCGCAGAACCATTTGAAATTAATCGAAGAATAATCACCGTCCTTGTCGTATGCAATGAGAAGGCCAGCTTCCTTGTCAGCAATCCTTACATAGGTTGCTTTCTTGATAAGCCCTGCAAAGCCATCACGTGTCAGAGAAGACAATTCGACAGCATGCTCTTCGTTTAGGGCGTGCGCCCAGGTTAGATCGTCAGCAATAAAGCTTCGAATAGGCAGCGCAGCTACTTCCTGTTATTTCTTAAAATTGTAGTTATTTTTGAGTCTAGACGGATAGATTGCGTTTTGTTCGCAATGTCTTGAAAACGTGCACCATAAAGATCGTCGCAAAGAGTGGCGTGATCAGGTTCACGATTGGAATTGCAAGAACGAATGCAACAATGAGTCCGGCTGCAAATACGGTTCCGCCTTGCGATTTACGAAAAGCTTTTGCTTCTTGCGGCGACATAAAGCGCATTGCCACAAACTCAAAATATTCACGGCCCAACAGATAGCCATTCACGAGCAAGAATGCGATTTGGCCGATACCGGGAATGAAGAACAGCATCAGAGCGAAAATGTTGGCGACAATGATAACGCCGACAAAACGGAGAGCCGTTACAATAGACTCGCCAAGCGGCAGTGCTTTGCCTCGTCTTTCATTGGGATAAGAGTGCTCTTCAACAAGTTCGGAAATCTGATCTTGATAGAAGGCTACAACCATCGCTGAAACCGGGGCCAGGATATAGCCGAGACCGATTAATGCACCGATGCCTGTTACGATACTAACGGTCGTATCCTGCCAGTCCTGTGGTAAGTCTATGAAGTAGCCGACTACGCCCTGAATTGCGATCCAGACGACAAGAAGAAGAAGCAATGTTAGCCCTAAGGCTTTGAAAAAGATGCTTCTGAAATGCGGTTCAAAAACCTGCGAAAATGATTTTATTGCTGCCGATAACATCTCTTGTGCCAAATTTATGAAAACAGATGGCACTTAGATAAGCATTTCCCCGAGCTGCAACAAGAGCTGACGCTTGTAAAGCAGCTTGCCATCCATCAGGATCAACAGGCTGCTCCAGTTCTTTGCGCCAGAACACTCCCAAGTTTACTGAGCGAGTTCCATCTCATCGATCAGCTGCCACTTCAGGTTCTCGAGACTAGCGGAACACTTCTCAAGATCGACTGGATCAAAACGGAACCAGCAACCACCTCCAACATTTGGAGGCTGATCGAAGGCGCGATCGATGGCATTGTTGGCGAGGTGGCATTTGAGCAGTGTTCCCACGCCTCCATGGCCAGAAAATAGAACAGGTTCGCCACTGGGTATTGTGGTGAGCGCCTGTTTAATTGCAGTGACGACACGACTTTGCGCATCCAACGCCCGTTCCCAGCCGCGAACGCTCACTGCGGGGCGACTGAAGAACTCATCAGCGACAAGCTCAAACTCATCTGGCTCAAGAAAACCGGTTGAGCTGCGATCATTTTCGTGGAGGCCTGGGGCTGTAATCAACTCCATACCCAAATGGCTTGCGATAATCTGGCCCGTTTCGATAGCCTTTTTTTCGCGGCTGGAAATGACGTGATCAATTTCCAAAAGCCACGGCTGGCGTAGACCTTGTTCTAAACGCTCGCGGCCTTTATCCGACAAATCCCAGTGCGGAACTGGGGTTGCCGGGTCGATGTCGACATTTGGGTGGGTCAAATATATACAGTAAGTCATGGCACCTCCCCGGTGCCATCAGGCACCTGTTAAATAACCACTGGCTCTACTCGTCCATGGGTCATTTTTCCTCGATATATTTCTTGATCAAATGATGCGCGATAGAGATGTCAGGGGGACAAATTAATCCCGACTCTGCTTCGCCTTGGAGCATCTTCAGTGTCTCCTCTTTAGAAAACCACTGACAATCCTCCATTTCTTCATAGTCGATATTCAAGTCAGTCGTCAGCGCTTCACCGTGGAACCCGATCATAATATTTGATGGGAATGGCCAAGGCTGGCTGGCGACGTATTCCACTTTGCCGACTTTAACGCCTGCTTCTTCAAAAACTTCTCGGCGGACGGCGTCTTCAAAGGTTTCGCCCGGCTCAACAAACCCAGCGAGTGTTGTGTAGACATTTTCCATCAGATGGTAAGGACGCCCCATCAGGCATTTGTCCCCGTGGGTGATCAACATTATCACCGCGGGGTCCGTTCTTGGGAAATGCTGCGCTGAGCAAGACGGGCAATCCCGTCGATAGCCAGATTCGGCGAGTTCCGTTGGCTGTCCACACTGGGAACACATCTTATGGGAGGAATGCCAGCGGCCTACAGAAGCAGCCTGTGCCATCATTCCAAGCACTTCCTGACTGGCTGCTCGTTTCATCGCTATTCCGCGCAGTCCGTATGCCGCGAATGCTCCGAGTTTTTCCAGTTCCTCATCAAGCGTTTCAGCATCCACTGTGTAACGCACACTAAAGTATGGGCGGTCTCCATCAGTTTCGTCAATGCCAAGAAAGATGGTGGTCGGATCAGTGATATTCAGAGTTCTGAGTATCTCAACGGAATAAATGAAAGGCTCAGTCATGACCTCTTTATTGAAGATGAAAGCGTCGTTTGCCTGAATTAAAAAGCGGGCATCCGGGCTCGTCATTAGCGAGTTAACCCATTCAGTATCTTTACGTTTTTCACCACAGCGATTAAGCGAGTTGGCAGAATAACAAAGAGCTGCAGAGGCGTCATACACCTCAGCTGTTTCGGCCAGCATTTCGAATTCCTTAAATTATAAACTTATGTAAAGTGAACCCGAGATAGCACTGAAATGCAATGTTGTGGCGACATTTTCTGAATTCGGATTTGGCAGAACTCTTCGAAAATTCACAGTCTCGTCCACAGTAGCAAGCGGTAAACATCAATGAACGCTTGCAAAATATAGGTAAAGCGACCATATACACGTTCGGGAGGTTGGTGGTGGACGAGCCACTCGCCAACCGGGTCAGATCCGGAAGGAAGCAGCCCTAACGAGTCCATGGCACGGGTCATCGTGCCAGCCTCCCACCTAATTTTCCCCGCGCCCATACTCGACAAGCGGCCGGTCTTCGTCTTGAATGGCCGGGAGTAAGTTTTACCTTGCCTTTGAAGTGGCTGAGGATTTGGGCAATATGGACGGAATAGACCTTCAAGACGAGCACCAGACAACAACAAGCGCGGAAGATAATTCTTCCAGCAGCGATGGTGCATATCGCGTTCTCGCCCGTAAATACCGACCTAGTTCGTTCGATGATCTTTATGGTCAGGAGCCGATGGTTCAGACTCTGCAGAATGCATTTGAGACTGGACGTATCGCTCAAGCCTGGATGCTGACCGGGGTTCGCGGTGTCGGTAAAACGACCACAGCGCGTATTCTTGCCCGTGGCCTGAACTACGAGATCGCAGGTGAAATTGATAAGCCTACCATACACTTAGATAAACCCGGCGTTCACTGTCAGGCGATCATGGAAGGTCGTCATGTCGATGTGATCGAGATGGACGCAGCGTCTCATACTGGCATTGACGACATTCGCGAGATTACCGAAGCAGCGCGGTATCGTCCGGCGAGTGCGCGGTACAAAGTGTACATCATCGATGAGGTGCATATGCTCTCCAAGTCGGCGTTCAACGGGTTGTTGAAGACGCTGGAAGAGCCGCCGGAGCATGTGAAATTCATTTTTGCGACCACAGAAATCCGCAAGGTTCCTGTGACTGTCCTCTCTCGTTGTCAGCGGTTTGACCTGCGCCGGATTGAGAGCTCTACGCTTGTTTCTCTGCTGCGCGAGATCTCTGGCAAAGAGGGCATAGAAATTTCTGATGAGGCGCTGGCTCTGATTGCTCGCGCTGGTGAAGGGTCTGCCCGAGACAGTTTATCCCTTCTGGATCAAGCCATTGCGCATGGTGCAGGCCGCATTGAGCCGAATGAAGTGCGCCAGATGCTGGGCCTTGCTGACCGCAGCCGGGTGATAGATTTGTTTGAGCACGTGATGCGCGGTGACATAGCCAGCGCTCTTGATGAGCTCAAAGCCCAGTATGATGTGGGCGCCGATCCGGCAGTTGTCCTCTCTGACCTTGCAGACTTTACCCATTTGGTGACTCGCCTGAAAGCAGTGCCGAAGGCGGGTGAAGAGAACTCTGTGACTGAGAGCGAACGGCAGCGTGGGCGGGACTTTGCTGAAAAGCTTTCCATGCGCGTTCTTTCCCGAACATGGCAGATATTACTGAAGGGAATTAACGAAGTACAGAACGCGCCTAAGCCGTTGGCTGCGGCTGACATGGTTCTGGTGCGCTTGTGCTACGCCTCTGATCTTCCGGATCCGGAAGAGGCGCTGAAGCTGCTGAAGTCTGGCAAGTTCTCCCCTGCTGGCGGCAATGCGCCTGCGGGCAACGCGCCACAGGGCGGTGGCGGATCAAGCGCAAGCGCTGTTCCATCCGGTGGCGGCTCAGCCCCTCAGTTACGTGCTGTGGCTGGCGGCCAGCCGATGACGCAAGCTATTGGCGCTGCACCGCAATCAGCTCCTCAAATGCGGCAGGCTGAGGAACTTAAAGAAAAGATTGCGATCCGCTCCTGGGCTGAGGTTGCTCAACTTGCGGCCCGCATGAAGGACATTCCAGTCAAGGTTTCGGTTGAGCGCGCGCTGCGTCTTGTCAACTTCCAACCGGGCCGTATTGAAGTACAGCCGACTGAGATTGCGACAGCTGATGCAGCTGGAGAACTGGGCCGAAAACTGACAGAATGGACGGGTCGTCGCTGGATTGTTGCGGTTAGTCGTGACCAAGGCCGGCCGACTTTGCATGAAGAAAAAGAAGCTAACCAAAGACAGTTGGTTTCGGATGCACATTCTGATCCGGAAGTGGTGAAACTTATTTCTGCCTTTCCCGGGGCTAAGGTTGTTGACGTGCGCATTTTGAAGCAGGAGGAAGATCTCCCCCTTGAAGCGGCGTCCGAGCCTGTCGACATAGAAGACATGGACTCTATGGATTTCACCCAAGATTTCTAAGGTTTCTGTGCTATGAAACCTTATGACCGAATTGATAGAGCGCTGATGTGCGCTCAAGAGACGTTTAAGGAGCGAGTCGATGGACTTTCTTAAAATGATGAAGCAAGCCAAGCAGATGCAGGAAAAAATGGGCGAGCTTCAGGAGACTGTAAACGACCTTTCTGTTGAGGGAACCTCAGGCGCAGGCATGGTCACCGTTACGTTGAATGGTAAAGGTGAAATGACTGGTTTGAAGATTGATCCTTCTCTCATCAATGCTGATGAAGTTGAGATCCTGGAAGATCTTATCCTCGCTGCGCATAATGATGCGAAGGGAAAAGGCGAAGCTTTGGTGCAGGAGCGTACGCAGGACATGATGTCCGGTATGGGTCTGCCAGCTGGCATGAAACTCCCGTTCGGCTCTTAAGTTCTTCAAGGCTACGTGTTGCCAAATCACCGCGACCCTGCGCAGATTTGGCCGTAGACCTGAAACGGATTTATTCCCTCTTGCCCGCCTCTTCAGGCGGGCATAGTTTATCTGGCATTGTCTCGCAAAACTGCTTTGCGGGTGCCTTTTCTTTCTCGCAGAGAGCATAGATTTTAGATGAGTACACGCAGGGTTGCTGGTCCCGAAATTGAACGCCTGATACAGCTGCTGTCCAAGCTGCCCGGCCTCGGCCCGCGCTCGGCCAGACGTGCTGCTTTGCACCTGGTTCAGAAGAAAGATCAACTGCTTATCCCGCTGGCGGAAGCCATGGGCGTGGCGGTTGAGCAGGTCGGCATCTGCTCAGAATGCGGTACCGTGGATACCAGTGATCCTTGCACCATTTGCTCTGATCCGCGCCGAGATGGAGCCACCATTGTGGTGGTTGAGGACGTCTCTGACCTTTGGGCGCTGGAGCGGGCATCCGCTGTGAGTGCGCATTATCATGTCCTCGGTGGCACCCTGTCTCCGCTGGACGGTATTGGCCCGGATGATCTCAACATTTCCAAGTTGGTTGAGCGTATTGAGGGCGGTGCAGTGAGCGAAGTTATCCTCGCTGTTAACGCGACCGTTGAAGGGCAGACTACTGCACATTTCATTACGGACCAACTTGCGCGATTTGAGAATGTGAAAGTGACCCGCCTTGCCCATGGCGTGCCGGTTGGTGGGGAATTGGATTACCTTGACGAGGGTACTCTGACGCAGGCTTTGCGAGCAAGAACAAAGTTTTAGCAGGTTTCTTGCTCTGTGCTTATGCGGGTATTTCCGCCGCATAAGTCGTTTGCGTTGCTATGTGCGTTGATTTGAAAGATTTGCGTATTTATTGCGTTGAACAGGATTTTTGAAAATGGACACATCTTCCGCCAAACCAACCCAGTTTTTCATCCGTAAAACCCAGCGCAATGATGTGGACGAACTGCTCGCCCTGCTCAACCGGATTATTGAGGCCGGGGGGACAACTGCGCTTGAGAAGCCGTTGAACAAAGGTGAGTTCATCGAGTGGTTTCTTGAAGCCAAAATTCTGGAGAGCAGTGTTTGCGCGATTGACCGTGACAGCGGTGAGCCGCTTGGCTTCCAGACTGCCAGCCATTACGGAGATATCCCCGCTGACTGGGTTGATATCGGCACCTTTGTGAAACCGGGTCTGCACAAGAGCGGCATCGGCAGTGCGCTGTTCAAAGCAACACTTGCCAATCTGGAAGGCAAAGGCCTCGTCGCTATCACCGCCACCATCCGCGCCGACAACACCGGCGGCCTCGCCTACTACACCTCCCGCGGCTTCAAAGACTACAAAGTGCTGGAAGCAGTTCCGTTGGCTGATGGGACACCGGTAAACCGGATTTGTAAGCGGTTTGATTTGGGGTGAGTTGGCTGCGTATTTTCGCAAGACATCACAGAACAAGCTCTGATGAGAACACTCAGTTCTGATTGTGTCGCTCTAGGTCCCGCATCGCGCTTTGCTTGTGCGGGATGACGTCATGGGGTTGGGGTAACATTGAAAATGCATTCCCCCTCGGTGTCTTCCCGCACTTGATGCGGGATCCATAACTTACATCTCTACATAGTTAAAAAGAATGCTTTTATGTTTCATGTTCTAAATTGCCAGTTTTCTGGCATGATGCATAGATGGGTTTAAACGCCGATTTTTCATTATTGGATTGCCATGCAAATTCTTATTTCATTCGCACTTATTGCCTTTGGTGGCGTTTTAGTTTTCTCCGCATTACAGCAGATCAGTAAGAAAGAGGGCACCGAGAGAATTAATCGACTAGCTCTGCTTGGTTTTCTGGGAGTGCTCGTCCTTTTCGTACTTCATGCTCTGTCTGTCTATTCAAACTGGTGGGGCGTTACCGAAGACCTAGCTAAAACACTCGGCCCCTTTGGCGATAGCTTTGGTCCATTAACCTCTCTTTTTTCTGCCCTTGCTTTCGCAGCATTAATTTGGACTGTGTTTCTACAAAGAGAGGAACTTCAGTTAAGTCGAAAAGAGCTAGCACTTACTAGACAGGAAATGGCTGACCAGCGATTTGAAAGCATGTTGATGCGTATGCTTGAAGTGCATACTAGTCTCGTTGCAGATATGGACGTTGACGTTAATGGAAGTAATGCTGCCTCACGCAAAGACTGCTTCAAGATATTCCTGTTACATAAGCTCCTTCCTAAAAAATATGGAATTTATGAAGAAGAAAAAAACCAAACAGGTACAACATCCAGTGATTTCAGAATTTATCAATCAGGCTCTGAAACAGATCGTATTTCAATCGGCTCAGACACTTTTACTATGCGCGCTTACGATCAGATGTACATAGAAAATAGGAGCGATCTAGGACACTACTTCCGTAGCCTATACAACATACTTCGCTTTATTTCGGAAAGCAGTCGACCAGATATATTTGAATACGCCCGTATTATTCGTGCCCAACTTTCAGATTTCGAACTAGCAATAATTTGCCTGAATTGCTTAAGTGACAATGGCACCAAATTAAAACCCCTCGTTGAGGAGTTCAGCATTCTCGATAACTTGCCGAAAGATCTGTACCTCTCCAAAAGCTTGATGGATCAATTCGACCCCAAGGCACTACAAACGCCAGAGCAGCAAGTATGACTCCATAGATCCCGGATCATCGCTTCGCTTGTCCGGGAAGACGCCGGTGGGTGGTGAGGTTGTTGCGGTTGCTTCAACGCCGTCGTCCCGCACTTGATGCGGGATCCAGTAGGTGGGGCGGTATAAGGAATGCTACCCCTGATTTTTCATGGGATAGACGCACTACTGTTGGCACTGGTATTTTTAAGGAGGCGCTGGCCTGCGGCGGGGTGGTATTGCCGCAGACCAGCAGGGCACCGTTTGGCGAGGATGCGGGGTGGATTTGCGTTTCGCCATTGGTACCGGAGGCAAGTGGCACGGGTTTGTGCCATTTACCCATCACAGTGCTGTTGAACGAGCTCTGCGTGGTCAGGGGTACCGATCACGTAGAGCGCGCTGCACGATCAAGCCATTTTGTGAGCCAGTCCTTTATTATGAGGCTGGCTTTTTTCTTTGCTCCTGTGCATCTCCCTGATCGAAAACCGATGGGGCTTTCGGGAGGGTGCCAGCGAGCAAAGAGCTGCACGGCTTAATCAGGAAGCGGAGTTTTTGTGTTTATTGGCTGCGGATGAGCGACTCGCTCTAACATTCCGCAGCTTTTCTTGAGCGCTTCGAGGCGATCGCGGAAGGCGTGATGCAGAGTGAACAGGGCATCGCGCTCACTGGAGTGCTGCATTCTCTCTGTCAGCACAAGATGCTGAATATACGAGAGGTTCTGCAAATCCGAGACAGCGACGATGACTTCGTCAATTTCATTTTGGAAAGTATTTGTGGTGCCACAGGCACATGCGGAGTCGATCATTCTCAATCCCTCTGTAAGTAGGGTGTTGAACAACCGCGCGACAACAAGGCTTTCGACGGCCCGCTGGCGAGCGGGAGGTTCGAAACCTGCAAACAGACAGGCGAGTTTATTCCCCTCCGAAGAAGGTATTGTATTCACCGCCCTCCCGCTCATAGCAATAGATTTGCGCGCTACCTATAAAGCAGGCACAAAAAATCCGCTAGTCGACGGGAGCGGTAACCGCTGTTTGGAGAGGTTTCGAAGCCTCACAGATGAATGTGGAATGAAAACCAGCGGTTGTCAAATTGACAGTTTTTACAAGGTTGTGGATGACGTGGTTTGCGAGGTGTTTGTGTCGTGGCTTATGCCTGAGCATGTCGCTCTGGATCCCGGATCTGCGCTGTGCTTGTCCGGGAAGACGAGGGTGGAGTGAGAACTCTTTGGCGAGCGGGAGGCTAGAAACCTGCAAACAGACAGGCGAGTTTATTCCCCTCGAAAGGGTATTCTATTCACCACCCTCCCGCCCATAACAAAGGACTTGTGCGCTTCATGCATGAGGATGGGATGAGGCAATTACTCTGTCAAACTGGTAGTTTTGACAGGGACATGGATGGCGGGGGTTAGCAAGGTGTTTGTGTCGTGGCTTATGCCTAAGCGTATTGCTCTGGATCCCGGATCTGCGCTGCGCTTGTCCGGGAAGACGGAGGGTGGTTGTGGTTGCTCGTTAAAGCTTGTAATCACCACCCGATAAGAAGAAGGGGCGGTGTCCTGGCTCAATGAGCATAGGAATTATAATCGGAGTTCCCTTATTCGCTTTGAAGATAAGGAGCTGCGGGATCGATGAAGAAGTATGGCCGCACCTATCACTTACCCAGCTCTCCCGGTGTAATGAGCGATGACAAGATCCTGCGGGATTTGGCGGCTCTGGAAAGCGCGGCAGAAGTCGTCTTTACCGAGAAGATGGACGGCGAGAACACGACTATCCTGCAGAGTGGATGCCATGCGCGTAGCCCTGACAGTGGGTATCATCCATCACGTGATTGGATGAAAGCTTTTGCGGCAGGTATTTCGCCGTGTCTTGCTGAGGATGAGCGGATCGTCGGTGAGTATCTGTTTGCCCGTCATTCCGTCGCTTATGACAGGTTGCCTACTTACTTTCTAGGTTTTGCATGGATTGTTGGCGGCATCACACAGAGTTGGGATGCGACGCTGGACCGTTTCTCAGAGCTGGGCATTGCTCCTGTTCCGGTGTTGCACAGGGGCGTTTTCACTCAAGCAAGCGTTGACAGAGTGCTGAACGGGCTCAACCTGAGCAAGCAGGAGGGCTTTGTCGTGCGAACCAGTGAGGCATTCCAAGAGCCTGACATGACGACACATATGGCCAAGTATGTGCGGGCAGATCACGTACAGAGTGACACCCACTGGATGCATAGTGAGATTATCAAGAACGGGTTGCGAAAGAGCTAGGAGCAAATGAGCTCGTGGCTCTAAGTCCCGCATCTAGTGCGGGGTGACTTTGGTGTGGTGATAGCTGCTATCAACAGCACCTCAGGTCTATTCTCGAAAGCGCTTGCAATTGAGGTCTGCAAAATTCAGTATGCGGGCCTATGGTTTCTGAGGTGCGAAAGGCCTCGGGATTAAAAGGGAACACGGTGAAGTGTAGCCAACAGGCGCTAATTCCGTGACTGCCCCCGCAACTGTAAGCGGCGAGCGACGCCAAGCATGCCACTGGAGAAATCCGGGAAGGCTGGCTGAACACAGACCCGCGAGTCAGGAGACCTGCCATTATGTTTCACTTCAACCCGGGCGGGGCGTCCCGGAGGAGGCCATAATGGTTGCATTGGCGCAAGCCTCTCACATATCCGGTTTCTGTTTGCCCCTGCCGTTGCGCGGAGGGCGTTATGTTACCTGTTTCCTCAAGACTTAAACTTTATCCCGGATCGTTTTGCGAACCGCTGATAGTCGACGCGCGCGTGCGCTTGACTTTTGCCTCAGGATTCGACAATCAATGTAACGTTATAACGTTACATTTATGATGTGTAGCGTTTCACTCAGGTGGGTTGGTACAATGCTGGATCCTGTTTCTCATCATTTAGGCACCTTCGGCTGGTTGATTGGGGCTGAGCTGCGCAAGGGTGCTTTGGCATGAGCGCGGCTTTTGTTTCTGTTCGCGATGTTTCGTGGGCACCTGATCGTAAGAGTTCGTTGGTTTTGCAGCCATTGAGTTTTGAGCTGGCTGCGGGCCAAGTGCTTGGCGTGGTTGGCGCGAACGGAGCTGGCAAGTCTACGTTGTTGCGGCTGCTCTATCGGTTCAACAAGCCGATGAGCGGGCAGATTTGCGTTGGTGGTGATGACATCTGGTCCCTCTCCGCCAAAGTGACGGCGCAGCGGGTGGCGGCGGTGTTGCAAGAGCAGCCAACGGACTTTGCGCTGAAGGTGCGTGAGATCGTGGAGCTGGGGCGCACACCGTATCGCAGCGGTCTGGCGGCATCTGGCGAGCGCGACCGGCAGGTGGTGGACCGTGCTATCCGCGCTTTGCAGCTGGACGGGTTGGCCGGGCGGTTGTTTGGCACGCTTTCTGGCGGGGAACGACAGCGGGTGATGGTGGCGCGGGCGTTAGCGCAAGAGCCAGAGCTGCTCATTCTGGATGAGCCGACCAACCATCTCGACATTCGCCATCAGCTGGAAATTCTGAAGCTCATTGAAGAGCTGGATCTGACGATCATCACCAGTTTGCATGACCTGAACATGGCGGCGCAGGTGTGTGACCAGATCCTGTTGCTGGACCACGGGCAGATGCTTGGCTTTGGGGCGCCGGAGCAAATCCTCTCCCCCGCTTTGGTTTCCAAGGCTTTTCAGGTGCGTACGACACGCGATCAGCTGATGGACCGACAACACTCTCTTCTGACATTCGATCTTCATTCTTAAGGGTATTTTTTCATGAAAAAACTTGGTTTGGCGCTGGCTGTGGCGCTGCTTTCCTCTTCTGCTGCGCTGGCAGAGGTTTCCGTCAAGAGCTGTAACCGCACCGTCACATTTGATGGTGTTCCGCAACGGGCCATTTCCAACGACTCCAATCTCACCGAGATGATGCTGGCGTTGGAATTGCAGGACAACATGGCGGGTTACACTGGCATTTCTGGCTGGAAAACGCTGGATGCTGAATTGACAGACCAGGTGGCTGTATTGCCGGAGCTTGCTCCCAAATACCCAAGCAAAGAAGTGTTGATTGGGGCTGATGCAGACTTTTTTTTTGCCGGATGGAATTACGGCATGAAGGTTGGCGGCCCAGTTACGCCGGAAACTTTGGCACCGTTCGGGATCAAGGTTTATGAGCTGACCGAGAGCTGCATCCATATTGGCGAGAAGCCAAAGGTTTCCATGGATGACATGTACAATGATCTTTTGAACCTTGGCCGCATCTTTGATGTTGAAGAGCGGGCGGAAGCGTTGGTGCAGGCTTATCGCGAAGACCTTGCGCAGTTCAAAGCTGGCTTGAAGGCTGCTGACACACCTCTGCGTGTGTTTGTTTATGACGGAGGTGAAGATTCTCCGTTCACTGCTGGTCGTTATGGGATGCCAACCGCGCTGATTGAGGCTGCTGGCGGCACCAACGTGACGGATACATTGGATAAGAGCTGGGTGCGCGTGAACTGGGAGGCTGTGGTTGAGACCAACCCGGAAGTGATCGTGATTATCAACTACGGCGAAGTGACTGCTGCACAGAAGCGTGAGTTCATGCTCAACAACCCCGCCTTTGCGGATATGGATGCGGTGAAGAATGACCGGTTCGTGACGCTGGAATATGCTGAAGCAACTCCGGGCCCACGGAACATCAAGGCGATCAAGAAACTCGCAACCGCATTCTGGGGTAACTAACAATGAGCGAAGGAACCGGCGTTGTTGTAGCCTCCAAAGAGGGCTCTTCTCATCATTTGCTGCAGATTTGCTGCGTGGGATTGGCTGCGCTGGTTCTTTCTGTTTGCCTTGCGGTCTCCGTTGGGGCGGTTTCCATTTCCATGGAGACTGTATGGGGTGTTCTTGCCAACAAACTGGTGCCGGGGACGATTGAGCCGAGCTGGTCGCTGGGGCGGGAGAGCATTCTCTGGGAAATCCGCCTGCCCCGTGCGCTGCTGGCGATTATGGTGGGGGCCGGGCTTTCCATCGTGGGAGCTTGCCTTCAATCCGTCACCCGCAACCCGCTGGCGGACCCGCACCTAATCGGCATTTCAGCTGGTGGTGCGTTTGGTGCTGTGCTGGCTCTGCTGCATACGGGGTTGTTTTTGGGGATGCTCACCGTGCCATTGCTGGCGTTTTTGGGTGCTCTTGGGGCGACACTTATTGTGATTGGGGTGGCGAAGTTTACGAGTGCGACCAGTGCAGATCGGCTGGTGCTGACCGGTGTGGCGGTGAGCTTTGTGCTGATGGCAGGCGCGAACATTCTCATCTTCCTGGCAGACCCGCGGGCAACGCACAGTGTGGTTTACTGGATGTTGGGTGGGTTAGGTCTGGCGCAGTGGGGACACCTTATCTATCCGTTGGTGGTGCTGGTCCTTTGCGGGGTCTGGCTGTGGCTGCGGGCCGGGCACTTCAACGCCATGACCATTGGCGATGAGACAGCGACCACGCTTGGCATCTCCGTTGGTGCATTCCGGCTGGAGACCTTTGTCATTGGGGCTCTGATTACCGGTGTTATGGTCGCGTTCTCGGGTATGATCGGGTTTGTTGGGCTTATGGTGCCTCATATTGTGCGGTTGTTTGTGGGCGGTGATTATCGGCGCCTGATCCCGGTCTCAGCATTGTTCGGGGCAATCTTTTTGCTGCTCGCGGATGTGGCGGCGCGGACACTGATGAAGCCGGAGGACACGCCGATTGGCATTATCACCGGGCTTGTTGGCGGGGTCTTCTTTATCTGGTTATTGAGAGAAAAGCGGTAGGTCTGCCGCTTTTCAAGCACTCCGGCATCTCGTAGTTGCTGTGATATGAGCTTGAGCTTGCCGTCACCACGACACAGTTTTTTCGCGTTAGACTCATACAAGGCCCATCTGGCAGCATGGCAGAAACACGGATTTTGAAAGGTATTTACTTTTATTCCGGTTGGTTTCGGCTGCTTTTAATTATGGTTTTGTCGCATATTCCTAGGCGTTGATCAGAGGTCTTGTTCGGGAACATGTGTTTGATGCGGAGTACGTGAATGACATCTCGGTTGTATAGCGATTTTGCCGAGCAGTATGATGAGGCCATTCAGGAGAACATCTACAACGCTCTTTTAGAGCGCCCCACCCTGCTTGGCATGCTGCCACCGCTGCAAGGGCTGAAGGTGCTGGATCTTGGGTGCGGCCCCGGCGTGTATGCGCAGTTTCTCTATGATCACGGAGCTGATGTAACCTGCATTGATGAATCCGAGCAGATGCTGAAGCTGGTGAAAGAGAAGCTGGACGACAACGTAAAGTGCTACACCTCTGACCTGTCTAATGGGTTGCCGGAGAAACTGGAAGGCACGTTTGATATCGTGATCTGTCCGTTGATGATCCATTACGTCGAGGACCTGAACAAGCTTTTCAGAGACATCGGGAACGTGTTGAAGCCGGGTGGTTACTTCGTGTTCTCAACCCATCATCCGCTGGTGGATGCACAGTGCTCTCCAAGCGGTAGTTATCTGCGTCAGGAACATGTGACGGAGGAATGGAACACCATTGGTATGCCGGTGAAGGTGAGTTTTTATCGCCGCCCACTCTCCATGCTGTTTGGGTGGCTCTCAGCTGCCGGAATGTGTGTTGTGGACCTGCGCGAAGGGATGCCAGCTGCCGAGATGAAGGAAAAATCTCCAATCCACTATGAGAAGCTGCAGAAGAACCCGAGCTTCATCTTTTTCAAATGCCAGAGCCACTGCAGCAAGTAGGCTGCCTCCTGGCCCGCTTCAGACTCACTGGCTACTTACAGTTTTGTGAGTCTCAATGTTTCTGCGGTTTATCTCCCGCAGAGTCAGTGCGCTGTATGAAGTCGGGTAGATTCATGAGTCATTTCAAGGGGATATTGACTCTGCGAAACTCACAGGTGTGTTAGTTGCCTCTGAGTCAATTCTCAACATCGGTGAATGTGGAATAAATGCTTCTGAAACGCTCGTAGCGAGCCTTGTTGGCGCCCATATCGCTGTAGCCAACGCGGGATTGAGAGCGGTAGTGCACGACGCCTGCTTCTTCATCGATCCAGAGCTCCACATCGTCGTTGTAACCCATGCTTGAGCTTGTGAAGACGGCGTGGAGGTATGATCCTTCCACCTTGCTGATCTTGTTCTTGCCCATCTCCTGCAAGGTGTTGGTGAGAGCTGCCTGTGTGATCTCAAAGGAGGAGAGCATGGGCAAAGGCTCCACACGGCGGGCTGTGTCTTCTGTTTGAGAAGAGACGGCATTGGGGGAGTTGGGCAGAGCCGCAAACTGACCATCTTGCACGCCAACATAATCCGGCACTCTGGAGTTTTGCCAAATAAGTTTTGCAGTGACGCCAACCACAAGCGCGACCAGAAGAATTGCAATAACAGCCATTTTAGAAAGACCTTTGAATATCATCGTTCCCGAATTTCCCACTTGCACAAAGCATAACTCATTCAGAGGTTGCGGGCGAAATGAATTTCTAGTGTTTGAGAGTGCGACACAATCTGTTGGCATCTCTTACAGGTTTGCGTGAGGGGTAGGAGTGAGGTCTGAAATTTAACTTCCACTCCAAACCAAGTAGTTCACGCTTCTTCACTGCAAGATGAACGCATAATTAAGGCTGTAGCCCCTCAAAACGGCTATATTGGTGCCATAAAACTTGACGATTTTGCAATTTCGCTCTTAATTGCCCTTTTAATAGCAAAATTGCTGCTTAAATCTCTCAGGTCGGGAGAAAAGCAACAAAAGGAAGCCTTTGCAGATGAATTCAGAACGCTCTACGCAGACAACTGAGCGCCAAGACGTTTCGCCACTTTTGAAACTGGCCCTTGAGCTCGGTCCATTGGGCGTTTTCTTCATCGCCAACTCCAGAGGCGCACAGCTTGCCGAGATGTTTCCTGCATTGGGTGCTCTTGGTCAGCCGATCTTTATTGCAACTGCTGCCTTTATGGTGGCAATCACCATCTCCCTCACCGTGTCCTATATCCTCACCCGTCATCTGCCCGTGATGCCGGTGGTGTCTGGTGTTGTAGTGCTCGTGTTTGGCGCACTGACGCTGTATTTGCAGGATGATCTGTTCATCAAACTCAAGCCGACCATTGTGAACACCCTGTTCGGTTCGATTTTGCTGGGTGGGCTGTTTTTCGGTAAATCTCTGCTGGGCTATGTGTTTGACAGCGCCTTTAAGCTGGATGCGGAAGGCTGGCGCAAGCTGACTATGCGCTGGGGTGTGTTCTTCTTTGTGCTGGCGCTGATCAATGAGTTTGTCTGGCGCAACTTCTCAACGGACTTCTGGGTGGACTTTAAGGTCTTTGGTTTCATGCCAATCACCATGGTCTTCACCATGATGCAGCTTCCGTTGATCCAGAAGCACAGCTTAGAGAGCGAAGAGAAGAGCTAAAGCTCTCTCACTTTCCCGAGTACAGACAAAATTAAAGCGCGGTTTGAGCCGCGCTTTTGTGTTTTTGTAGCAATGAATGCCGCTGGATTAGCGCGGTGCGCGCTTTGCCAGGATACGCTGGAGCGTTCTGCGGTGCATGTTCAGGCGTCGGGCTGTCTCTGAAACGTTGCGGTCACACAGTTCGTAAACACGCTGGATATGCTCCCAACGAACCCGATCAGCAGACATTGGATTGTCTGGTGGTGGGGCTTTATCGTTTGGACGGCGGGTCAGCGCTGCCAGAATATCATCGGCATCAGCAGGCTTTGCGAGATAGTCAATGGCACCAAGCTTTACCGCTGTTACAGCAGTTGCGATGTTGCCATAGCCGGTCAGGATGATTGCACGCGCGTCCGGCTTTTTCATGCGGATGGCTTCAACCACGTCCAGACCGCTGCCATCTTCGAGGCGCATGTCTACGACAGCATAATCAGGTGCCTGTGCTGCAACTTTACTCAGCGCTTCTCTTACGCCGTCAGCGGTTTCCGTGTGAAACCCTCGTTTCTGCATCGCACGTTCCAAGCGCTGCTGGAAAGCACGATCATCATCGACGATTAGAAGGCGTCCAAGAGGTGCAACTTCTGGTTCTGTCATTTTGCAGGTCCGATTAATCTACGGTATTCACAGGACACTTTAGTATATTTTTCAGTTAAGGGAAGTTCCCATGGGCTTTTATAGCCAGATTTCGCTAAAGTATTTTTACTAGGATACGTAGAGATTTACTCTCAGGATTCTGGAGTTTGCGCTCCCTGATCCATAGTTTCACGTAGCCAGCGGATATGAACCAGAGCGCCGCGGTCGGGATCTTTTCGATTATGAAAATTCACTCTTCCGCCAGACCGCTCCAGCAATGTTTTGGCAATGAAGAAGCCAAGGCCCAAGCCACCACCTGACTGGCGTTCAACCTCATCCTCAAATTCTTCCAGACCATCCTCTGAGATTGCTGGTGCAGAGCGCTTGGACACATATGGCTCGCCCATTCTGGCAAGTACGTCCGGCGCAAAGCCCGGTCCGTCATCCAGAATGAAGATCTCGACGTGCTTTTCGTCCCACTTTGCTTCAAAAAGAACAGTGGTTTCTGCGAAATCTACAGCATTTTCGAGCAGGTTGCCGAGGCCATAGCTGATGGCAGCATCACGGACGCCGACTGGCTCTGGTCCAACGCCTTCAACCTTGATCTGGATTTCAATGCCGAGGCCTCTGTGCGGCTCAGATACATCTGCCAGCAACAACGAGATTGGCATGCGCTGGAATACCTGATCGGCATCACTGGACAGGCTTGTGAGCTTCTTCAGGATTTCACGGCAGCGTGCGGCTTGAGAATAAACCAGCTCAGCATCTTCGCGTAGCGGGTTCCCCTCTTCAAACTCAGTAGAGAGCTCTTTGGCTGTCAGATAGATCGTGCCCAGCGGTGTGCCGAGTTCATGTGCAGCAGCCGTTGCAAGGCCGTCCAGCGCGGACAGGTGCTTCTGGTGCGCCAGGACCATGTCACTGGCTGCCAATGCGTTGGAGAGCTGACGTGCCTCTTCAGCAACCCGCAAAGAATATGTTGCCATGAAGAACATGGAGCACATGAGCGAGAACCAGACGCCGACAAGATAGAGCGGTGGCAGATCGATCTGCGTACCATCATACCACGGCAGCGGCATGTGAAACGCGGTGAGCAGTGTGACGACTGCCCCAGCCAGCGCACCGAGAATGATGGTGTTGCGGGAAGAAAGCGCGGTTGCTGAGACGACAACGGGTGCAAGAATGAGGAAACAGAACGGGTTGCCCAGACCACCGGTGAGGTAGAACAGGCCTCCGAGCTGAATGATATCGTAGGCCAGTTGAGCTGCGGCTGCATTTTTGGATATGCGCGTGCTTGAAGGCCAGCGAATTTTCAGGATGACATTGAGCCAGGCGGATGCAGCTACCAGAACGTAGCTGTAGCCAATGGGCAGCGGGAAGTTGAGCAAATAGTGCACCACAAGCAAAGAGACAGTTTGTCCTGCCACTGCCAACCAACGCAGACGCACAAGCGTATCCAGCTTGATCTGCGGGTCTAACAGTCGCGACTGCCCTTCCGGTGTGCCTATCATTTAATCTTGCTCCAATATGTCACAGAGGCCCTTCATAAATCACAGGTGATCCACTTGCCAATGGGTTATGTGGCAGAACTATCTTGTTTTGCCGCTGAAATGTTAGCATAGTCTTGTATCCGCCTCTGGGGCATGCTAGCCACCATTTAGTTGCGCAGGTACGGCAAACAAACGCTTAAGAGTGACAGTCTGTTGTACCAGTGATTATTATTGCGACACGGGAAAAACGATATGAGTGAAGCTAATACTGCTGGTGAACAGGGTGAAGAAGCTGCTCCAGGCATGAACATCCTGGCTCAGTACATTAAAGACCTTTCTTTTGAAAACCCTAATTCTCCAAAGTCTCTTCAGCCGGGTGAACAGCCTAAGCTGGACATCAACGTGAATGTTGGTGCGAACCCAATTGGCGAAGACCAGTTCGAAGTTATTATTACTTTGAACGCAAAAGCGAACACTCCTGAGCAGGTTCTGTTTGCTGTTGAACTCGTTTACGGTGGCGTATTCCAGATCACCGGTGTTCCTCAGGAGCATATGCACCCGTTCATCCTGATCGAGTGCCCACGCATGCTGTTCCCGTTTGCTCGCAACATCCTTGCAGACACCACACGCAATGGCGGCTTCCCTCCTTTGCTGCTCGATCCAATCGACTTTGCAGCTCTGTACCGTCAGAACCTCGCTCAGGCTGCTGCTGCTCAGCAAGCAGTACCTGCTGGCGAGAACGGCGAAGCAAAGCCAAACTAAGAATTTTAAGTTTCCGGCACACCGTCGGTACTTTGACAAAGCCACGTTGGATCCCAGCGTGGCTTTTATTTTGCCTGCAATTCGACATTTCGATCTAGGAAGATATTTATGTTCGCCGCCTAGGATCTCCGCGATAAACGGATAGAGGCCTCAAGAGACTTAAGATGCGGCATCCAAAACTTCGAAGTATCGCTGGTGCTCTGGGCATTGTTGCCCTCATGATGACACCTGTTGGTTCCCTTGCTCAGGACGAGCCGGAAATTGCCGGCCCGGAAGACTGGCACGCCTACAGCTTTTCTGCTGAACAAATCACCGGAGATATTATTCTGGCTCCCGGGACGATCGAGATGGGCAAGTCGGGAATTCTGACAATTACAGGAGTTGAAGGGTATACTCCCAACCTCTTCTCCTTCTCTGGTGCAACTTCTCTCGATCTGCCTGAGGGCAAGTTTTTCTGCGAGGAAGGCGTCGATAAAGGTTTCATGATCATCGACCGATCGCAGCCAGATTTTCTCGTGATTGATGTCTTCGGTGGTGATGTGCCGCCTGAAGCTGGCAAGAGCGTTGATCAGCAAGCCGGTTTCTGTGGCTCATTTACCTACAACAAATCGTAGGGGCAACCTACGCCCTGACTGGTTCAATCAAGGTGGTTCCAAATGAAAATCAAGATGACTTCTGTCTTTTTGGGCTTGTCTCTCGCTTCCATTCCGCTTGCTTATGCTGGCGAAGCTCCTGATAAAAAATGGGGTGCCTCCAGCACCACCGCAACGAGTATTACCGGTGATATCGTCTTAGGGATGACCTCCATCACTATGGCGACAGGAAGTGTGCTGCGTATTAAGCCTGTAACCAGCGACGTTCCCAATCTCTACCGCTTTACGGGTGCTGATATGCTCATGCTGATCCGTGACAACAATCTCTGTTTGCCCGACACGACAGATGGCTACCTCGTTCTCAGCTACCCAAGCAAGAACATGCTGGCAATCGATGTTTTTGACGGAGATATGCCGCCTATGACGGTAGAAGGGATGGAAAGCCAATCCAATTTCTGCGCTTCTTACAGCTATGAAATGCCTGGCTAAAACTTCACATTGCACCTGAGTTAGCACTATGCAAAATACGGAGCATTCTGTCGGTTGCACGAGCCTGATATTCAAACCAAAGGCGCTAACTTCTATCGGAAACACTGTATGAGGTATCATGTCGCGCGAGATTTTCTCCTGACTGACCTCTTTGGCGGGCTCCCTCTGCGAAGAAGCTTGCAAGCCTTGGGACCAGCTCCGCGCAATAGGGCTCCGTTAAAGTTTGGACCCTTATTTCAACTGGTCTTCAATTGCTCTTGGGAAAAGTTAGTCTGTCCTGGAGTTTGTGGCACTCACGTGCTGCGCTCTAATATTTGATTTGAGTAGACCGATGCGGTTTGATTGAATCCGGCCGCATGGGTCATACTTTCTCTCTTCTCTTGAGGCGGCGGTTTTTCTGCGATGTCTGAAAACGCATACGCGCAAGAAGTTTGTTACAATTTGCGCGGTGGGAACCGCGCATTGCTGATGGATGCGTTTGCCACTGTTCGCAAAGAAGATTTCCTCTTTCCTCCTCCTTGGCGTGTCGCTATCACAACGCAGGGATATGGCCGCAGGGCGGTTCTGGAGGATCCAGAGGACCTTTATCAGGACATGCTGGTAGAGCTTGTGCACGAGGCCAATATCAATACTGGTCAGCCGTCTTTATGGGCGCAGATCTTCAACTGGTCAGACCTCAAGCCGGGTATGGCAGTTTTTGAGTCAGGTTCTGGCCTTGGTTATTTCACTGCCATCATTGCTCATGTGGTTGGCGCTGAAGGCGTTGTCTACTTCGATGAACCGCATGACAAACTGCATGATCCGTGTCGTGAGAATCTGGCGTCCATTGCGAACGTTCATGCAGATTACAAAGGCGCGCCGTTAGACCGGGTCTACCTTTGCTATGGCACAACAACGATCCCGGCCCAGCTTTATCTCAATACCAAGCTGCGGGGGCAAATCGTGTTTCCCTTTACCAATGACTGGGGGCATGGCTTCTTTATCAGCTTGAAGAAGAAAAAGAAGGCGTGCGAGCTGAAGGTCAGCTCCCCGTGTGCATTTGTTGTCAGCCACACATACAAGAACAGTCCGTTTACAGACGATTTTGGCGAGCTTTATGACATGACGGTGGACATCAACTTGGTTGAGCAAGCGCTGAATGATGACGTGCTGGACGTTGCGAAAATGATCCATCTGGCACTCGAAGCCAGGTCGAATTCTTAGAACACATCGCGCTCCAAAATCTTTAGTACAGCGACTTCTTGTAGTTTGACTGAAGCCAATCAGACACAACGCGCTTTAGCCATTATGCCGCACGGGAATCCTGCTTGCCAAACACCCGGTAGCTCTATAAGCTCATAGATGTTGCACAAGAGTGTGATGCCCGAAACGTAACCAAAGGAGGTGTTTGATGATTGTAATAAAGGTGCCTCAGGCAGGTTCGTTTAAATAGGCAACACGCCTTACCTGCCTGACCCACTTTGGGGTCCGTATGCGATAGCTACGGCGACCCTATGGTGCTGTTCTATTTCAGGCAGATAAATGTCCCATAAATTGATTGAGCTGGGTTGGTCGGCTCATTTTATGATGCAGCTTCGCTATGACGAGCTGCAATCCCTTTCTGTTGCGCGCATTATTCAGGTTCATAGGAACCAGATGGTCGCCATCAGCAGTGAGGGAGAGTTTTCTTTGAGCGTCCCAGGCCATGGTTCTACTGGCTCTTATGCCGTTGGTGACTGGGTGATCTATGATTCTCAGTTTCAGGTTACGCGTGTTCTTGACCGCCTTACTGTCGTGGAACGACGGGCCGCAGGCGAAGATGCACGCACGCAGCTGATTGCGGCTAATCTGGATGTGCTGTTCATAACCACCTCCTGCAACAAAGACTTCAACATTGCGCGCCTTGAGCGATATCTGGCTGTTGCCCAGCAAGCTGGCATTCAACCTGTTGTGCTGTTGACCAAAGCCGATTTGGTGGAGGACACGCGGGACTTTGAAGTGCAGGTGCAAAAGATTGATCCTTTGTTGCCGGTCATCGCGCTGGATACCCGCGATGCCTCTCAAATCACGCCGCTCTTTGACTGGTGGAAAGCCGGACAAACAGCAGCCTTGGTCGGGTCGTCTGGTGTTGGTAAGTCTACTATTCTCAACAGCTTGAGCGGATCTTCCGCCAAAACCTCTGGCATTCGTGAAGATGATGCCAAAGGCCGGCATACAACGACCGCACGCTGCCTTTACCCGATTGGTGAAGGACGCTGGCTTATGGACACGCCGGGTATGCGTGCCTTGAGGCTCTATGAGGTTTCCGAAGGCGTTTCGGCGGTGTTTCAGGATCTGGTTGATCTTGCTGAGGACTGCCGGTTTGGTGATTGCAGCCATGATGCAGAGCCTGGGTGTGCCATCCAGGCTGCGATTGAGTCGGGTGAGCTGGATGCTGCCCGGTTGAAACGCTGGCAGAAGCTGGTGCGGGAAGAGCAATACAACAGTGAGACTGTTGCGCAGTCCCGGTCCCGTTCAAAAAACTTCTCAAAAATGATCAAACGCGTGCAAAGCGGTAACCGACACATGAAAGGTGACGCCTGATACTCATACAATGCGCTCCCGTGAATGCTAGTTTGCGGGAGTGCATAAGGGCGGTTTCCTGCGATTTTCAGCATATCCAAGGGGGAGCCGACCCACGAATTTGGCAGTTTCCGCAGGTCGGCCAGATGTCTTTGAAGTGTTGTTGTGTTGAGGCAACTTCAAAGACCTCGGGAGGCTTATCCACTCGGTAAATTTGCTGTCTGACCGAAGTGGTGACGCTCACCTATTTTTAACCGAATGCAGTGCTGCAATACCGTATTCGGTGTGGCAGCCTTGTTTTTGCAGCTGCTTTAGATGAGTGTCGCGCGGATCCATGAAACAAGCTGTCCTATAAAGAACAGCGCAAGAATTTTTTTTAGGCTAGACGCTCCCCGCGAAGCAGGGGGAAGCCACACACAGATTCGGGATTATGCGTCCTGTGGCAGGACTTTGGGCAGCTCAACACAGAAGGTTGTTTCTGCACGATCCGCCAAAAAGGTGAGAGAGCCGTAGTGAGACTTCACCATAGATTGCACGATGCCAAGGCCCATTCCGGTCCCACCTTCTGAGCGGCGGGTTGTGAAGAACAGGTCAAAAATTTTCCCTGCATTCCCCTCAGAAATACCGCTTCCATTGTCGCAAATGTAGAATCGCAGTGTTGTCGGCGTTTCTTCGATTTGGATAGTAACTTTTGTGGCCGCGTGGTTGATCGCATTGTCCACCAGGTTGAAGAAGATGATTTCTGCATTTTCAAGCGTGATCGGCACTTGGACCGAAGATTGGCTCTTACAGTTCACTTCAAGACTAGCGTATTGATTTTGAAGGTGGTCGAGCAGGTTTTCCAGATCCAGCTGGCCCGTTGATTTCGGGTTATCTGCACGCGCCAGATGACGCAAGCGATCCAGCAGAGCTGTTACCCTGTCGGAGTCTTTGAGTATATTATTAAGAAAGCGGTTTCGCTGTTCCTTCGACATGTCCTCACCAGACTCCATGAGCAGCTCTACCGCGCCCTTGGTTGCTGTGATCGGAGACTTCAGTTCATGCGCGGCGTGTGAGGCAAATGTTGAGATGTAATCTGCTCTCTCGGATATCTTGCGCGCCATAGACAGAAAGCTATCTGCCAGCGATGCAAACTCACGTGTGCCGTTGTGTTTGAGCGGGGCGATTGCGTTTGCATCACCCGTACTGATTCGCTGCGTGCGCTCTATGAGCTCATGGATTGGCTTCGTGATTACCCGCAGAAAGACAAAGCCAATCAGCGCTGTCACCAGCAATGTGAATGCGCTTGCTATGGCAACAATTTCCCATTGCTTGAAGAGCTGTCGCATTGTGTTGCTTGGGGTTCTGGACGCATAAATCACGCCGACAACCTTGTTGTGCAAGATGACTGGCATTGCGGAGAAAATACGCGTTGCCGTTCCGCGGCTTAAGGATGAGAAAGCTGGAGCGGGTTCATCTGAAATGCGTTCTCGTAAAACGCTCTTGTATTCACCCGAAAGAGCTGCCTGAACCTCTTCAATGTGGCTTAGAGAGAGCCCCAGTTCGCTGCGCCCAGCGATGACATTTCCTTTGTGGTCCAGCACCCGGAAACCGGCCAAAGTGACCTTTTGAGTTTCTACGAGCAAGGGAGACAAGCGGCTCCCGATCTCTTGCATAATGTCGCTCGATGAATCACCTGAAGGACGCGCTTTTGCCCGGCGTGGGTATGTTTTTGCAGAAAACAGATAGGTGCGGGGGGTGATGGGTTTGTAGGGGCCATTTTCAATGGAGATGGTTTGTTCAACGGCTGCAAACTCACCGAACTCTATCTCCTCTTGCTCTGCGACCATGCGTGACATGACTGCAGACAGGACAGCGCTTTGGGCGATCAGTGCATTTTCTGTTTGCTGGAAAATCTGGTGCTCAAAGATGCGGAAGAACAGGATGATGGCGAATGGCAGCAGAAGCACGCTTAGCAACACAGCAATGACAACCATGCTCAGGGTCGGGCGCCACTTTTTGCGGGTTGTGGCAGCCTTCATGTTGCAGCAGACATGGCTGCTAACCGAAACCCGACGGCATGAACGGTTTCGATGAGGTTGGGAGCCCCTGCATTTGTCAGCTTCGAGCGCAGATTGCGGATGTGGCTGTCGATGGTGCGGTCGGAGACATGGATATTCGGCGGGTATGCGAGATCTATAATTTTGTCGCGCGAAAACGTCATTCTTGGACGGTCGAGAAACAGTTTCAGGATCTCAAACTCGATAGATGTCAGCTCCACAGGTTGCCCGCGATACGTCACAGATCGGTACGCGGCATCCAGTTGCACGCCTCCGGCTTCTCGTTGAGCAGAGCTTGCCGGTTCTGCGAGCTTAGGGCCTTTCGTTCTCTTCAGAATTGCGCCAATACGCGCGACAAGCTCCCGAGGGCTGAATGGCTTGGTGACGTAGTCATCACCGCCCATCTCCAAACCGAGGATCCGGTCAATTTCTTCATCGCGCGCTGACAGGAACAGGATTGGTACTTCTGAGTGCTTGCGGATTTCCCGACAAACCTCAAAGCCATCCATTTCAGGCATGCCGATATCGAGGACGATCAGATCTACCGGCTCGTTCCTGAAACGGGCGACAGCTTCGAACCCATCTTGAGCAACACTTGCTTTGTAATTGGCTTTTTCGATTGCGAAGGTGATGACGTCGCGAATATGAGCGTCATCATCAACTACGAGAATATTTTGCATTATCAGAGGCCCGGATCATCACGATATCGAGTTTTACTGTCGCTCGGTTCGGTTTGCAACTTGGTTGGGGTTTGCAATTCGACCGGGACCTCATTCTCTTGCAGATAATCGAGCAGCAACTGATTTCTAAGGCTCCAAAGGCGCCAGTCTCTTGCGTCGAGCCGCACGTGGAGAGCCATATAACGCCGGGAGGACTGCAACTTTATCAGATACTTACTTTTGCCTTCACTTTCGCGGTCCAACTCGCTTCTGATCTTAGCATCAATTGCGGGGATTGCCTGCGGACCAAGCTTGATCAGATACCAATGGTCAAACTTGGTGCCCTCGGCGTAGGTCACATTGTAGTTTGCGATCAAAGCGGCAGTGTTTGTGAGGCTGAGGGAATACAGGATCACCGCGACCACAAGCATGTTCACCCGAACAAGCCAGCTGTTGTTACGCTTCAGCGCGAGCTTCACAACAATGCTAAGCACCCCGATAAGCACCAGCATCACCCAGATCAACGCGTAAAAGCGCAGGTAAGTCATTGAATACTCGCTGACGTAATTGCCGAGGCGAGCAAGACAGGAGACCACAAGCAGAGTGGTTTGAACTGTCCATGCCAGCAGCAGTACCTGCACGAGCTTGGATTTTGCGGTCGCAGCCCCTGAACGGCTGGCAAACAACACGAAAATTGCAGCAAGCAGAGCGGCGATGATGAGCGTATAAACGCCTGAGTGTGCGTAATCGGCGTATGTGGTTCCTGCAGGAAGTTCTTGAGAACCCCACAGGTAGACAGCATCCAACACCGTTTGCAGGGCGAAGAGACCGTTGAAAAGGACCAGTGAGCGAACCACTGCCTTGTAGCCAAAGAGATCATCCATCACTGATTGATAGGCCTGGACGACTTCCTGCTCCGGTGTTTTGACACTCGGTACAGTAGTTTTCTCTTTCTTCAGCTTTTTTCTGAACTTGACCCGCAGAAACGGCCAGACCAGAGCAAAAGCAATGGACCAGAACACGATGCGTGCCATGTTCAGTTTTTCGAAGAACTTTCCAGGATTGATGTTGAGCAACCACTGCTCAATGACCGGGTTTGATGAGCTGAACAGGTAGAGGAAGACCGGGAACAGCGTTAGCGGCAAGAACCAGGCGAACGCCAGTTTTGCGTAGTTGGAAAATGGCCGCTTGCGACGCTTCACGCGACTTAGGGTGATCATGTCCTTTACAAAGCCCAGCGGCCAGCGGCGCAGGAAAACGAGCAGAACTCTTAGTAACTTCAGGTCGAAGGCGTTTATGCGCAAGTTCATGATCAGTGCGCTTATGGCTAATGATAGGATCGCAATAAGGCCGCTGAGGAAATCCCACTGGAGCACGCTTGGAGCAACGCCAGCCATCACTGTCAGTCCTGCGATCCATGCACGGTGAGCACTTACCCTGCCCGCACCTGCCAGCATGATTGCAAAGGCAACGGCCACGATGAAGATGCTGAAGCCGATTTCTGCGCGGTGGCCAAAGAACAGGAAATCTGCGAGCAGGCAGAGCCCCAGGCCGAGGATAAGACGCGCCTGAATGCCAAGGACAGGCATCCATGGCAGTTGTTTGCGAGAGGTCGATAACATTGATTTTGCCCCAAAATCACTTGAAAGAATGAAGTTGGGGGAGATCTAGAGGCCTCGATTGCAGGGAGTTGGGCAAAACACATGAGATCGCGTGCAGATTTGTGCAGTTTCTGTGCAGGCGGTTTTCATGATGTGTTGGGCAGCGGAAAAGGCAGCCTACACTGATGTGCAAACTGCCTTTGGTTTGTTGTTTCAGTCTCCCTAAGCCGCTTTTATGTCGCCGAGGAACTGGTCGATTTCCGTGCGGAGGTGATCAGCTTCCGTGCGGAGTTCTTCGGAAGCGATGAGGACTTGCTTGGAGGTTACGCCGGTTTGGATGGCGGCCTCGTTGACCTTGGAGATGTTTTCCGTGACCTCCGCCGTTCCACCTGCAACTTCGCTGACGTTGGTTGCAATTTCCTGCGTGGCGAACTTTTGCTCACTGATTGCGCTGGAGACAGCACTGGCACGTTCGTCGATCTCACGAATGATCTTGTCGATGTCTTCCATTGCCGTGAGAGAGCCCTCT
The DNA here is from genome assembly GCF_001623085.1 of Pseudovibrio sp. W74. Lineage (NCBI taxonomy): Bacteria > Pseudomonadati > Pseudomonadota > Alphaproteobacteria > Hyphomicrobiales > Stappiaceae > Pseudovibrio > Pseudovibrio sp. W74. The sequence continues at coordinate 47,143 of NZ_LMCJ01000007.1, read as the reverse complement.
GTTGCGCTCTGGATATCTGCAATCTCGTTGCGGATCTGCTCGGTGGCCTGAGATGTCTGCTCTGCCAGCGACTTCACCTCGCTTGCCACCACAGCAAAGCCTTTGCCTGCTACCCCTGCCCGCGCGGCCTCTATTGTGGCGTTGAGCGCAAGCAGATTGGTTTGCTCGGCAATATCTGTGATGATGCTGACCACATCCCCCACACTTTGCGCAGCCTTGCGCAGTTCTGCTGCATCGGAGTTGGCGCTGTGTACTTGCTCCACGGCCTCTGAGGCCGCTTTTCGGCAATGGTGCATCTGGTTACCGATTTCGGCGACAGAACTGTCGAGTTCCTCCGTTGCTGAGGCGACGGACTGGACGCTGCGGGATGCTTCTTCAGCTGCGGAAGCCACAGCTTTGGATTGAGAGCTTGTGAGCTCGGAGATATTCGACATTTCCTGAGAGGAGAGCTGCATGGTCTGCGAGTTGCGGCCCATGGTCTCCAGCACGTATGAGACAGCCTGCTCAAAATCAGCGATACGCCCTTCCAGAAACTCGCCACGCTCAAGCTGGGCTACGTGCTGAGTGTCTTGCTCGTGCTTCAGATCACGCGCCAGGATCATATTTTCCTGGAATACGGATACCGCCTTGATCATCTGGCCCACTTCGTTTTTAGCAGACTCCGGCAGTTTGATGTTCAGATTGCCACTCGCAAGTTGCTCCATGGCTTCAATGATACCTGCGAAGGAGCGCTGGATGGATTTGATAAGGATGAAAGACATCAGGAACACCAGTAGGAAGGCAGCTGCTGCTATACTCATGTGAAGTGTCAGGCGTCCGTTGGCATTGGCCTGAAGATGCTCCGTATCTGTGATCAGGCTTGCGGCGATGGTGTTTTCCAGTGTCTTGAGCTGATTGATCTTCTGGGAAGCTGTTTCAAACCACTCCGGACCGCTTATTGCTTTCAGGCCAGTTGTGGAGTTTGCACCATCCAGCGCGATGCTGCGGTAGGTGTTCAGCTTCGTGTTGGCGGCCCCTTCCTGCACCTTTGTGAAGTCTGCAAAGATTTCACGTGTGGCATAGGTCTGGAAGATATGGGTAAAAGCCTCTTGTTCCACGATCAGCTTTTGAAACTTCTTCATAGCTGCAGGTGGGAACGCGTTGCTTGCAAAGCCAGCAGCACCAACCGCCCGCTCCAACCCTGCCCGCTCCTTTGCCAGAAGGAAGGCATGATAACTCACAATTCGATCTACAATTTCCGCGTTGGGGCTGAGCTCGCTCATGGAACCGATGATATCCAACTTCTCGGAGTTTAGTTGGGTGTAGAAACTGACAGCCTCTCCAATCTGCACGTTGAGGTCATCTACTTTAGAACGCATGGCTGGTGTCTTTTGCAGTTGCGCGTTGATGCCTTCCAGGCCTGCTGCAAATTCTGACTGATAGATGGTCAGGTCAAAGCCATTTAGAAACTGCAGGTAGTCGATGCGCGCTGTATCGGTTGCCCGGCGTTGCTCTTTCAGGTCAACCGCAAACTGCTGGCCTTTGCTGGCGAGGAACAAGGCGGTGGCTCCACGCTCCTTTTGCTGCTCATGCACCAGACTGCCGATTTTGACCGACAGGCGCGTGAGCTGAGACAGTGCTGCCAGCTTCTGCTCGTCCTCGGTATCCACCTTGATGAGCTGATAGAGAAAAACGAGAGCTGCAATACTTGGAATAATTGAGAGCAGTGTAATGGTATGAACAATTCTGAGCTTAGCTAAATATGCAAACATGATAATATGGGTCCGCTGAAATCTAGCTAAGCATTTGCCCTTGTTTATTTACGACCAGTTAACGATACAGGGCCGATTTCATGCATGCGAGTAGCATTTGGGATCGTGTGAAAGCTGCACTTTTGATAGAGCCTTGTTCAGAAGTTCTTTTTCTGGAAATGAAGTCCTTTTGTTATTCAGATAAAAAACATTAGTTATTTCGTATATTCTTTAAAAACAAACATTAGAGACATCAGTAAACTGATTAATCAGGTCAACAATTATTCGCAGACAAACTTGAATCAGAGCAGAGATTCGAAATAAAACGCCTCATTCAGTAAACTAATACATTCTGATTAAGAGTTTTACTTAGCTGAGCAAAATGCACGACTTACGTTACGTAGCATGCGCCAGGAAATGAACTTGTGGGCCGGACCAACGGGCAGCATGTAGAGGTTGCCGAACCAGTTGTGGGTGATGACTGAGGACGTGATGCGGACCAGCGTCCCTTCATTAGCGGCATCGACACTAAGGGTGGTCATGACTGAGAGGTGCTTGTCTCTTGAGGTAAGCACTAACTCGCGATCCTCGATATGTTCCACCAAAAAGAAGTCGAGATATTCTCCCGCAGCAGGCGGAGTGGCTGTACGTTTGTCTCCAAATCCTTTTATCTTTGTGACGCCCGCTAATGCGGAGATTTGGTCTCTCACCCAAAACGCAGCGCTGAGCCAAGCGGAGCGTTTGCTGAACAACGCACGGTAGACTTCAAATGCGGTTGGCTGTGCGCTTATCTTCAAAGAATTGACGTGATAGAAGTTAAGCTCTTCGCGTGGAGCAACCAATTGAGGGACCGGGAGGGATGAGATTTCCGGCATTTCTGATGCTCCTTCAATGCAGCCATGACTAATGTGACCATCTCTTTAGAATAATCTAAAGTACTTTTATAGACAACGGATTAGATCCTGTTACGCAGCTTGCCTGAAACTATAATTATATATCTTAGGTGCCACACTCTCGCCTTATGATTGCAGCACACTTTTCCTTGCACCAGTTCGGTGTTTCTATTTTTATATTACGGGCAGATCACGTTGAGTATGAGGTACAGCAAGACAGGCTTTTCTGTATGGCTCTGTGCGCTTGCTGGGTATGCTCATGGGGGAATTTATGCAATCTAGTTTGCTTCGTGTTGCTATTGGGTGTTCCGTTCTCTTCACTGCTCAGGCCGCTTTTGCATCAGGCCTTTATCTTGTGCGTGAAGACGGCAGTGAGATCACAATCTATCTGAAATCCCAAAGCCCGAAGGATGCGACCGACCTCCTTGTTCTCATTCAAGGCTCTGACTGCAACAGCGTTGCTCACAATACTCTGATCAATGAGGAATTCTCGCAGGTGCTGCCAGAAGCGGATGTGTTGACTGTTGAAAAATACGGCATCACTTCGGATCTTTCCTGGGATCGTAATGATGAACGGCCAGATTGCCCAGCGGATTACATCGAGAATGATTCACCGGAACGCCGAACAGCAGATTACATCAAGGCTATCAATCAGCTGAAAGAAGGCGGGATTTACGAGCGGGTGTTTCTGTTGGGCGGCAGTGAAGGTGCTGTGGTTGCCAATATGATTGCTGCAAAAACTGATTTTGTGACGGCCAGTGTTGCTCTGAATGGTGGAGGGCGTCACTTTATTGATGATATCCTGCACAACATGAAGTCCAGCGGCATGCCTAATGAGGCGTTTAAAGAAGCCTCTGCTGGGTTCAAAGGCTTTGCGCAGCAGATCACCACAAGCAAACCGTTTGACGTCAACATGAGCGGGCACGGCTATAGCTGGTGGAACGCTATGCTGAAACTAGATCAGTTAGAGATTCTGGCTCAGGTTGAGAACCCTTTATTGATTGTGCAAGGTGGGCAAGACCAAAGCGTTTCACCTGAAGCTGTTGATCAACAGATTACGAAACTCACGGAGTTGAGTAAGACCAATATTACTTACAAATCCTACCCAGACATGACCCACTCCTTTGAAGGGGCTGGAGGGGAAAGCATGGTCGAGCAGGTCATCACCGACATTGAGGGATGGTTGGCGCAGCTGGATTGATCCATCGAAGGGCAGTTTTCTGCCCTTTTCTTTTTTGGTGGGGGATGGATTGTCAGCTTGGGGTGCTGACTAATGCAGTTCCAACTTTGCCTTGGCGCTATCCTGCGAGTGACATATACCATCGCGCTTCATTTTGCGCTCGCACTGACGTTGGGAGGCAGGGGTGAACTTTGGCTTCCACGCACGGACAACTTCTTTAAATTCTGCGAGGAACAGTTTGAGTTCTGTGGCATCAAGCTCTTCAAGAGCGATGCAGGA
>NZ_LMCJ01000007.1:5893-43016 GCF_001623085.1 Pseudovibrio sp. W74 | reverse complement strand
CGGCAGGCTGGCCAAGGGCAACACGAATGAAGGTAAAGCGGTTCTTTGCGGTATGGTTCTCGTGCAGCATCTGAACCATGACATGCTGCGGTACGTCGGCATCCTCTGAGAGGTAGGCCATCATCTTCAGGCGCTTATCGCAGGCCCGCATGTGGATCTCAATATCATCAGCATTCAGCGTACACTCACCGTCTGTATTAAAGACAGGCGCTTCCATGCCGCCATCCGATGCAACCTTATTCATAAGTGTTTGCGGTGTCATATTCTGCAAGATAGGCCATCCAATTCATTTGTTTCTATAGTGACAGAAAATATCGAATATTCTCCTAAGAGCTCCCCGCTTTTGAGGCAGGAAGTTCCAGTGACCACTATGAATTGGAATAAGGGCAGAAACTGTCTTCTATGAGACACAAAGCCGTGATGGGCGTGCGGAAATCGTCAATCTTACCACCTAAATAACGCCGCTGTGATCTGGGCTGACCCGCAAAACTGCGAGGGCAGTCGTATGAGTTGTGAGGTTTGAAAAGCACAACCCAACCTGATCACATCTGCTGAACTCGGCGTCAGAGGGTATGGATAAGTGTTGAAAGGCGCTTTTGTGCCCGATGCATCACTTTATTCGTGCTCGGGTATGTCTTTTTCAGATCAGCATCTTGGAGATGATGTTGATGTTCTGGTCCTGATGATTGGCCTGTAACGCTTCAATTCCGGCTCGCATACCTTTGACCAGAGTGTCGACTGACATGCTTGGTGCGCCGAGGTTCTGAATCATGGCTGCGACTTCCGGTAAATGAGGCAGGTGCACCCAACCAGCCCGAACCGGGAGATTGTGTTTCGCGATGTGGTGCAGGACGCCGTACATGAGATGATTGCAGCAGAACGTGGCAGCTGAATCCGAGATGTCCGTTGGCACCCCAGCATCACGCATGGCTTGCGTCATAGCCCGAAGAGGAACCGTTGCGTAGTAGCCAACCGGCCCATCTGGCACGGTTAGCTCACCCTGAAGTGTGACACCTGCAGTATCGGTTACGCCATAGCGAGCGCAGTCGTTGAGGTTTTGTGCGAGGCGCTCCAAAGTGATCATGGAGCGACCACCATATTCACCTAGCATGAGGACAGAGCTGGGTTTCAGCTCTTCCATGGCAGCGACGGTTTCTTCTATGCAGTGAAAATAGCTGCCTGAGACGATGCGGGAGACGATTTTGGCACCAGCGATCTCTTCACCATCCAGTGCCACCGCAAGCTTTTCTGCCGGGTTGGTGGGCGTATTGGCATAGGCGCCAAAGCCTGTGATGAGAATGGTTTCCATAAAATGCGCTCCCTCTCGTTCAGATCGCGCAAATGGTACCCAGAGCAGCTTAAGCCTTTGTGCAAGAGACAAAGACAGATGAAGCAAAAAGAGCCTCTGCATGACAGAGGCTCCCGAGTTTGTGCAGTTTAGGCCTTACAGAGCGCTCTCGATCTCAGCGACAACAGCTTCAGCTGCGGCGCGTGGATCTTCGGCGCGGTAGATTGGGCGGCCGATGACGAGGTAGTCGGAACCCGCTTTGATTGCGTCGTAAGGTGTCATCACGCGGCGCTGATCGCCTGCATCTGTGCCTTTAGGGCGTACGCCTGGTGTTACGATGCAGAGCTTGTCGCCAACTTTGGCACGCATGGCGGCGGATTCCATTGGCGAGCAGACGATGCCACCGACGCCAGCAGTTACCGCATCAAGCGCACGCTGTTCCACCAAGGTTGCTGTAGGGCCGACGTAGCCCGCGTCTTTGAGGTCTTGCTCATCCATTGAGGTGAGCACGGTGACGCCCAACAGGCAGAGGTCTTTGTTGCCGACTTCTTCCAGTGCCTTTACAGCAGCGCGCATATTTTTCGGGTAGGCGTGCACGGTCATGAACTTCATGCCCATTTTTGCAACGTTTTTCACTGCGCTGGTGATGGTGTTGTCGATATCCAGAAGCTTCACATCCAAAAAGATGGAATGCCCTTCCTTCGCCATCTCTTCAGCAAACTGAAGACCACCGGCGAACTGGAGTTGCATGCCAATTTTGTAAGTGCCGACAAGTCCTTGTGTTTGTTTGACGAGCTGGCGGGCCTCATCAACTGTTGGAACATCCAGAGGGAGGATCAGGCGATCGACTGCACTTGCTGGGCGATAAGACATGCGAGGCTCCAAATATCTGCTAGATAAACGGCTCAGTTCCTAACAGTTTGTGCCGAGAAATACCAGAGGGAGTAGCAGATCCTAGCTTTTTCATCTTTGGGTATTTTCAGCGATCCCTTAGCCTGTTAAAACGGCGCGTCTTTAAATGCTTGTGCAGGGGTTTTGCATGAGTATAAGGACTATAAACTTATCAAGGGACATCCCATGCGTCAGGCCACTATTGCCCGCGGCACAAAAGAAACGACGATCTCTGTTTCCATCAATCTGGATGGCACAGGCAAGTACGACATCAAAACCGGTGTTGGTTTCTTTGATCATATGTTGGAACAGCTTTCCCGACATTCGCTCGTGGACATGACGATCCGCGCAGATGGTGACACCCATATTGACGACCACCACACCACCGAGGATGTGGGCATTGCTCTGGGGCAAGCGTTTAAAGAAGCGCTTGGCGACATGAGTGGCATCACCCGCTATGCAGACACGCACCTTGCGATGGATGAAGCTCTGACTCGTGTGGCTCTGGATGTCTCCGGTCGTCCTTTCCTTGTCTGGCAGGTAGATTTCCCACGGGACAAGGTTGGCACGTTTGATACTGAGCTTTTTGAGGAGTTCTTCCGTGCGTTTGCCATGAATGCAGGTTTTACTCTGCACATTGCAAACCTTTATGGCACCAACTGCCATCATATTGCGGAAACATGCTTTAAAGCAGTTGCGCGTACTGTACGCACAGCTATCGAACCAGATCCACGTCAGAGTGGACGCGTGCCAACTACAAAAGGTCAGCTTGGCGGCTAACCTTTTCGGCCCGCAGCTCTGCTTGTTCAGGGAGAATGCAATTGGCTGTCTATTATGTCATGACCGAACCAGGGGTTTCACTTGACCACCTGAAGGACGAGGACGCACGAAACATCAAGTTCGTGAAAGACGGTTTCTCGTGGTGGGCGATGCTCTTCCCGCTGCTCTGGTCTTTGTACAACCGGATGTGGCTGGTCTTCCTCGGTTACTTGGCAGCTATCATTGCACTGGTGTTTGTTGCTGAAGCCTTTGGGTCTACCACTGGCGGCTTTATCACCGTGCTTGCCACTTTGTTTTTTGCGATGGAAGCCGGGTTCCTGAAAAGCTGGAGCCTGCGCCGCAAAAACTGGCAGACTGTCGGGTTTATCTCTGCCGCCAATCTGGATGAGGCAGAAATTCGTTTCTTCGACCGCATTTCCAAAACCAAAAGTGAAGTGCGGCTTCCACAGGGGCCAGTGGCCCCACACACCAGCGACACTGACGTCGTTGGAATGACACTCAAGCGATAACAGGAGTTTCTTCATGAGTGTGGCAATTATTGATTATGGTTCTGGCAACTTGCGCTCCGCAGCAAAGGCGTTTGAGCATGCAGCCCATAACCATCATCATACTCATGAGGTTACGGTGACTTCTGATCCTTCAGTTGTTGCCAAGGCTGACCGTATCGTTCTGCCCGGTGTTGGCGCATTTGCGGATTGTCGCCGTGGCCTGCTGGCGCTGGATGGCATGGAAGAGGCATTGGCGGAAGCTGTGCTGACCAACGGTAAACCCTTCATAGGGATTTGCGTGGGCATGCAGTTGCTGGCGACTCGTGGGCTTGAATTTGAGAAGGCGGAAGGGCTGGACTGGATCAGTGGTGATGTCACCGCGATGAAACCAGCTAATCCTGAGCTGAAAATTCCTCACATGGGTTGGAACACCATCAACGTCACCGGCGATGAACATCCGGTGCTTGAAGGCATCAAAACCGGCGGTGATGGCCTGCACGCCTACTTCGTGCACTCCTATCACTTTGCGACCGAGAACCCTGAACACCGTTTGGCGAGCTTTGACTATGCGGGTGAGTTCACTGCGATGGTTGGCCGAGACAACATGGTTGGTACGCAATTTCACCCGGAAAAGAGCCAGAAGCTCGGTCTCTCTTTGATTTCCAATTTCCTGAGCTGGGCGCCGTAACGGCTGCCCGCTTTCAGTGACACAGACAAGTCCAAGGACAGAATTATGATTATTTTTCCAGCGATTGACCTTAAAGGCGGCCAGTGCGTTCGTTTGAAACTGGGCGACATGGATCAGGCAACCGTGTTTAACGATGACCCGGGTGCACAGGCGAAGGCGTTTCAGGACCAGGGCTTTGAATGGCTGCACGTTGTTGACCTTGATGGTGCGTTTGCCGGTGAGACTAAGAACGGCGAAGCTGTTGATGCGATCCTTGCCAACACCACCAACCCGGTTCAACTGGGCGGCGGTATCCGCACCATGGAACACATCGACAACTGGCTGGCGAAAGGCGTTGCACGCGTCATTCTTGGTACCGTGGCTCTGCGTGATCCTGAGCTGGTGAAGGAAGCTTGCAAGAAGTACCCTGACCGCATTGCCGTTGGTATCGACGCAAAAGGTGGCAAGGTTGCAGTTGAAGGTTGGGCAGAGACCTCTGAACTGACTGTGATTGAGCTGGCGAAGCAGTTTGAAGATGCTGGCGTTGCAGCGATCATCTACACCGACATTGACCGTGATGGCGTTCTTAAGGGCCTGAACATTGAGAGCACACTGGAGCTGGCGAATGCAGTGAGCATTCCGATTATTGCTTCCGGTGGCTTGGCTGACATCAAAGACATTGAGCGTCTGGTGCAAGCGGACTGCGATATTCTTGAGGGCGCGATCTCTGGTCGTGCGTTGTATGATGGTCGTCTTGACCCTGCTGAAGCGCTTGATCTGATCAAGAAAAGCCGTGAGGGCCTCGCATGACCCTGAAGGCTCGCATTATTCCATGCCTTGATGTGAAGGATGGTCGTGTCGTGAAAGGCGTCAACTTTGTTGACCTGATTGACGCTGGCGACCCTGTTGAGGCAGCCAAAGCTTATGACGCAGCTGGTGCAGATGAGCTGACGTTCCTTGATATTACTGCCTCCAGCGACAATCGCGACACAATCTATGATGTTGTGCAACGCACTGCTGAAGCTTGCTTTATGCCAGTGACTGTTGGAGGCGGTGTGCGCACTGTTGAAGACATCCGCAAGCTGCTGATCGCCGGGGCTGACAAAGTTTCAATCAACACCGCAGCGGTGAAAAATCCTGAGTTTATTCGGGAAGCAGCTCAGAAATTCGGTAGTCAGTGCATTGTTGTCAGCATTGATGCCAAGCGCGTTTCTGCTGAAGGCGAAGAAGAGCGCTTTGAGATCTTCACCCATGGTGGCCGTACGCCAACTGGCATTGATGCTGTTGAATTTGCGCGTAAGGCAGTGGACCTTGGCGCTGGTGAGCTACTTGTTACATCTATGGACCGTGACGGGACGCAAGAGGGCTACAATTTGCCGCTTACCCGTGCAATTGCGGATGCTGTACATGTACCTGTGATCGCTTCCGGTGGGGTTGGAACTCTGGATCATCTGGTTGAGGGTGTTCGTGATGGACACGCGACTGCTGTGCTTGCTGCTTCAATCTTCCATTTTGGGACTTACAGCATTGAAGAAGCCAAGCAACACATGGCAGATGCTGGAATTCCTATGCGTCTGGATAAGTAAATTTCGCTCAGGTATTCAGAGTAATCCTGAAGCGGCCTCAACAAGGCTAGCCAAATGACCAATTTTACCCTTTCGGACCTAGAGGCTATTGTTGCTGCACGTGCGAACAGTAACGATGAAATGTCATATACCCGCAAACTCATTTCAAAGGGCGTTTCCAAGTGTGCACAGAAGCTTGGAGAGGAAGCCGTTGAAACTGCGATTGCAGCCGTAGAAGGTGATAGGGACGGCGTTGCTTCTGAAGCAGCTGACCTGCTGTATCATCTACTTGTTGTTATGAAGGTTTCCGATGTGTCGCTGGATGAAGTTCTAGCTAAGCTTGCAGCACGCACCGGCCAAACCGGACTGGAAGAAAAAGCGTCTCGTACGGACGACTAGTTTTCTTCCTGTCACGCGAAGTGGGAGGCACGAGGGGCCTTGAGCGCTAACGCTATGCATAAAGAAATCGCTCCAGTGCAAGAGCTGGACCTGTCCCCCTACTCTGTCTTTACAGAGACTGAATGGGCGTCTTTACGCGCAGGCACACCAATGACGTTGAGCATGCAGGAAATTGAAGACCTGCAATCGCTCAATGACTTTGTGTCTCAGGAGCAGGTGAAGAATATTTACCTGCCACTGTCTCGTCTGCTTGCCTATTACGTGGAAGCTTCCCAAAGCCTTCAGTTTGCAACGAAGCGCTTTTTGGGCATGCAACTGACCCGAACGCCGTTCATCATTGGTATTGCGGGTTCGGTCTCTGTCGGCAAGTCAACGACGGCCCGCCTGTTGCAGGCACTGCTTTCACGCTGGCCTGCCAGTCCGAAAGTTGACCTGATCACCACTGATGGTTTTTTGTATCCCAACTCTGTTCTGGAAACAGAAGGATTGATGCGTCGGAAGGGCTTTCCTGAGAGTTATGACCGCTCTGCACTGCTCAAGTTCCTGACAGACATCAAGGGCGGAGAGCGCAAAGTTCGTGCCCCGATTTACTCTCATTTCTTCTATGATGTGATGCCGGGACAGCATGTCACAGTCGAACAGCCAGATATTTTGATTGTCGAAGGGCTGAACGTTTTGCAGACTTCGCATCAGCCAAAAGCGGCAAAGGCAGTGCCCTTTGTCTCTGATTTCTTTGACTTTTCCATCTACATTGATGCGGAAGAGCAAGTGCTGCAACGCTGGTATCTGGAGCGTTTCATGCGTCTGCGTGAGACGGCATTCCGAGATCCCGGTTCATATTTCCATAAATTTTCCACAATTTCGAATGATAAGGCGCAAGAGATCGCGAAGGACCTTTGGCAAAACATCAATCTGGAGAACCTTCGCCAGAACATCTTGCCGACGCGACCACGCGCTGATCTGATCCTGACAAAGGGAACAGACCACAGCATCGAAACCGTGGCGCTGCGCAAGATCTAAACGAGCAAACGCGCTCTTACATTGCTGACTGACAGACTGGCACCGAGAGGCAGGCGCCAGCCTGTATTGCATGTGTTTGAGCGTTGAGTGCCTGCAGGCCTTCCCCGGAAAGCTTGTTGGAAAGTTTTGCCTGCCGGCGTGCAAGATGCCCCCGAGCAGGAGCTTGCGTCAGTAAAACGACAGCTGCGCACCATCATCAGACTGGCATGAACCACGAAGCGCGTGAGCGCCTCGACTGTTTCTTATTGCCAAGTTCCAGCAATCTCGCATGCAACGCGCGCGGGAACCGGTGCCGCTGTGCCTAAAAAGGGCTTTCGGAGGAATTATGCTACAGCTTGCAAAAGTATCCGCGTATGCAGGGTTTAGTTTTCTGGTTCTCACTACAGCAGTTGCTGCAGGGCCAAACGCTTCTTTTGGTGATCTTTCCTTGTCTGTGGAACCAGTTTCTCTGCTCTCCGGCAAAGATACTCTTCCGCAAAACAAGATGACCACCTCCGGCAACTATAATGTTGCCAAGCCAATTCTTGCTAAAGGCTGGGCTACAGCTGAAGACGGCAAGGCAGGCTCCTCTCTTCAGCAAATCCTACCTGTTGGCGCACAGCTGAGCGTGCTGGACTGGGCGACTGACCCAACCAAGGGCGAGCTGGTTCGTCTGGGCGTTGACCAGCCGGACGAAGACGGCAGCATCACCGCTGACATTTATGTTTCCAAAGCAGATTTTTCGACCTACACGCTGACTGAAGTTGCCAAACTCAGCCGTGACGAAGCAGACAAGATCGCCGGTAGCGAAGAAGACAGCTATATTGGCTATGCTGGCGCAGTGCTGGCTGCAAGTTCTGGCCGTGTTCGCTCTGCTCGCCGCCGTCGCGGCATGACCTACTGCTACCGTTATGTGAAGAAGCATCTGATTTCTGAAGGTCTGGTAGACACCTACATTCCGGGTGGCTCGGCTTACATGGCGATCAAGGCTCTCCCGAAATATGGCTTCAAACGCTTGCGCGTGAGCAGCCCTGATCGTGCGCCAGATGGCTCGATCTGCGTTTATAACCGCGACAAACGCAATCGCCACGGCCACATTGAAGTGAAGAAAAGCGATACCTGCTACTGGTACGGCTACGGCTGCAGCAAGAACTCCATGTATGGACGTCGCGACTTTTACGACTGTTTTGCCAAAGGTGACATTAAGCGGAGTTTCTGGGCGTTTACGTCTTCGAGGAAAGACGAGGACGACAATGAACGCGGAAGTTCTGCTCTTGTAAGAAGGAACGATCCTTCTGAACGCCTTTAATACCTGATGATGACACCCTGACTGAAAGGTCGGGGTTTTGTCATTTTGGTGCTTTAAACTTTCCAGATCGGGACATTCCGAGGAGGCCTAAAATGCTTGCATATCTAGCTGCACTGAAATCCGCAGAGAAATCCGAAAAGGATCCCTCTCAAAACCAGAATGAACTGGGGCAGGTCGTGGGCGAAGATATGTTGGATTGGGCTCCGGCTCAGCTGCCGACAGACGAGACGATGGTCGGTCACTTTTGCAGACTGGAGCGATTGGATCCCGAAAAGCATGCGCAAGACCTGTATGAGGCGTTCAGCGTTGATACAGAAGGCCGCAACTGGACCTATCTGGATGAAGGCCCTTTTCCAGACTTTGAAAGCTTTGAGCAATACATCAAGGAGCTGGCTGCCGGGAACGATCCGTTTTCATTTGCTATTATTGAGCAAGAAGGCGGAAAAGCTCTTGGTGTTGCGAGTTACATGAACATTGTGCCTGAAACTGGCAGCATCGAAGTTGGGCACATCCACTTCTCCCCCCTGCTGCAACGCAAGTGCGGTGGCACGGAAGCGATGTTCCTGATGATGCAGCGAGTGTTCGATAAATGGGGCTACCGTCGTTACGAATGGCGTTGTAATGCCTTGAACAAAGTATCTCGCAAAGCAGCTGTGCGCCTTGGCTTCAGTTACGAGGGAACATTGCGTCAGGCATCCGTCGTCAAAGGCAAGAATCTGGATACGGCCTGGTTCTCGGTGCTTGATAGCGAATGGCCCGTTTTGAGGGCCTCCTTTGAAAAATGGCTTTCACCTGCGAACTTCAAGGAAAACGGCGCGCGCATCAAAACGCTGTCCGAACTGGTTGCACGAGAAGAGGTCCGAGTCTTTTAACGATCTCTTAGCCGACCTAATGATGATGAAGCCTCGGTGCGCCCGAGGCTTTTTTGTGCGAAAACCTGCCGCACACGCACCTATTACGCTAGATTTCATGTTGTGCTACTCTGTTTTCACCTACCCAAGCTTTTCTTATCTCACATTACAAATGCGATTATCACTATGCTCGTTTATGCAGATTACATCGGCTATCTCGCTGCCATTATTGGCACCTTATGCTGGCTTCCTCAGACCGTGAAAACGTGGCGGTCTCGCGAGACAAAAGACCTCTCCCTTGCTGCAAACCTTCTTGTGCTGAGCACTGTAGTGCTCTGGTTTGTCTATGGCATCATGATGGAGGCCTGGCCGCTTGTTGTTGGCAATATCATCTCCATTATCGCGGTTGGTGCGATTGTGACTGCCAAGCTGATCTATAAATGAGGTCGCGCACAGAATGGTCGGATTTGAATAGATAGAGGCCCACAGCATTAAGCTCAGGTTCAGCACACCTTTCAGGACGTAATAGACAGAGACGCTGGTTTAAATTCATATCTATGGGGACGACATGTTTTGACACGTGAGAAGGAACCAGCATGTTCGACCTCAATAAAAACAATAAGAACGCCGCCGCCCAACAGGAACTCAAAGCGCAGTTGGAAGCGCTCCGTTCAAAGTCAGGAACCAAGGTCGAAGAAGAGCGCATCGAAGGCGTAGACAAGAGTGTGCTTGATCGTGCTGCCGCCCCTCGCGAAGTGCAGCTGACCCATGACATTGCTGCAGCGCGTGAGAAGTACCGCGCCGCCTCCAGCGATGAGGACAAGAAGGCCGCGATGAAGCATATCTCCGACCTTGAAATGCGGCTGGCGATGGAAAAAGAGAAGAACGCCAAGAACAGATAATTCTGATCTCAGGCAAAGAAAAACCCCGGTGCAGGGTGTTGCACCGGGGTTTTGTTTTTTGTACTGTTTGCAGAGCTTAGTTTGCAAGCTCTGCCAGCATGCCAGCTGCCACAGAGAACTTGGAAACCGACAGGTTCTTCTCCAGAATCTCGTTGGTTGCCTGCTGTGTTCTTTCAGCTTTACCACCATTGCGTTCCAGCCAGCCATCAAAGCCTTTTTCATCCGCAAGGGCTTGAGCAGCCAGATCACGCAGAGCATTTGCCAGGATGGAACGGGAACGGTCAAGCGCCAGTCCGTCGTAGTAATCACGAATGACAAACTCACGAGCCAGTTCTTCAATCGCACCGAACTTGAAGTGCTCGGCCACGCGGAAGTAGGAGGCTGCAACTTCATCCACGTCACGGTTGGCTTTTTCAGAGACCAGAACGATATCCGGGATCACCATTTCGCCGATGAGACGGGCGATGCGAGCCGCGATCATGATTGGAACGCCAGCTTCCACCAGACGATCAGTTTCCGCTTTGAGCGTTGCTGCCCGTTCTTCGGAAAGGAACGTTTCCAGACGTGGAGACAAACGCTTGACGGTTTCGCGGAAGCGGTTGATCGCTGCTTCCAGACCATCTTCGAAGGAGACGTTGCGCAGGAACCAGATCACCATACCCAGCACCAGATCCTGAACCAGAGTATAGAGCTCTAGCTGCAGATCACCGGAGATGGTGTTGTCGAGACGGTCGATCTCTTCGTTCAGCTGGGTCAGCCCAAAGGCATCACGCACCACAGCGAAGGCACGGGCCACATCAGCAACAGACGCGCCGGTCTGATCGATGATGCGGGTCAGGAATGCAGGGCCACCCCGGTTGATGATGGAGTTCGCCAGCATTGTTGCGATGATTTCGCGACGCAGACGGTGTCCTTCAATTTCCTGAGTGTAGGTCTCTGCCATCTGTTTCGGGAAGTAGCGGTACAGCTCTTTCGCGAGGTAGGCATCATCAGGAACGGAGCTGTTCAGCAACTCATCATGGAGCGTGAGTTTAGCATATGCCAGCAGCACGCCCAGTTCTGGACGAGACAGGTGCTGACCTGCTTTTTCACGTTCTTCAATGGTCACATCATCTGGCAGATCTTCAACAACACGATCCAGCAGATCCTGAGATTCGAGCTGACGCATCATGCGGACCTGATAGCCCAAATCTTCAAGACCACGACGATCACAAAGGGAGATTGCTAGAGTTTGCAGGTAGTTGTTACGCAGCACCAGCTGAGCAACTTCGTCTGTCATATCCGCCAGCAGAACGTTGCGGTCCGGAGTGGTCAGCGTACCCTTCTTAACTGCAGCGCCCAGCGCAATCTTGATGTTCACTTCCATATCGGAGGAGTTCACACCAGCAGAGTTGTCAATCGCATCGGAGTTACAGCGACCACCCGCACGAGAGAACTCGATACGAGCTTTCTGAGTGATGCCGAGGTTTGCACCTTCGCCAATGACCTTTGAGCCGACTTCAGCTGCTGTGATACGGATGGCGTCGTTGCCGCGGTCGCCCACATCGCTGTTGTTTTCGTCAGAAGCACGGATGTATGTGCCGATACCACCGAACCACAGCAGGTCTGCCTGCATCTTCAGGATTGCGGTCATCACCTCCTGAGGAGATGCTTTCGACTTGTTGAGGCCGAGCATCTTCTGAACCTGGATGGTCAGAGGAATAGACTTGGAAGAACGTGGGTAGATGCCGCCGCCTTCTGAGATCAGTTCCTTGTTGTAGTCCTGCCAGGAAGAGCGCCCCAGATCGAACATACGCTTGCGTTCTTCCCAGGTCACAGCTGGATCCGGGTTCGGGTCAAGGAAGATGTCGCGGTGATCGAAGGCAGCAACGAGTTTGGTTGCTTTTGAAAGCAGCATACCGTTGCCGAATACGTCTCCAGACATGTCACCAACACCACATGCGGTGAATGGCTCTTTCTGGATGTCACGGTCCATTTCGCGGAAATGACGTTTCACAGCTTCCCAACCGCCGCGAGCGGTGATGCCCATCTTCTTATGGTCATACCCAGCGGAGCCGCCGGACGCGAATGCATCGCCCAGCCAGAAGCCTTTGCTTTCTGAGATCGCGTTTGCGGTGTCTGAGAAGGTCGCGGTGCCTTTATCAGCTGCCACAACGAGGTATGGATCGTCCTGATCGTGACGAACAACCAGCTCTGGTGGCAGGATGAGGTCAGCGTCCAGGTTATCTGTCAGATCCAGCAGGGAGGAGATGAAGATCTTGTAGGCTTCAGTTCCTTCCGCAATCCACTCATCACGGCTGCCTGTTTTTGGAAGCTGTTTCGGCAGGAAACCACCTTTTGAGCCAACAGGAACGATCACAGCGTTTTTGACCTGCTGTGCTTTCACAAGGCCCAGCACTTCTGTGCGGTAATCCTGAGCACGGTCGGACCAACGCAGGCCACCACGAGCTGCTGGACCAAAGCGCATGTGCACGCCTTCAACGCGTGGGCTGTACACAAAGATCTCGCGGTACGGCAGCGGCTTTGGCAGGCCTTCCACTTTATGTGGGTCAAGTTTGAATGCGAAGGTTGGTTTTGGCTGGCCAGCATCATCCAACTGGAAGAAGTTGGTGCGCAATGTTGCCAGGATCAGATTCTGGAAACGACGGAGAATACGGTCGTCATCCAGGCTCGTTACTTCATCAAGGCTTGCGGAAATCTCATCAATCAGACGCCCCTCCTTACCCGAACGTTCAAACGTTCCGAGTGTAGGATCGAAGCGTGTATGGAACAGGTGAACGAGCTGCTGAGCGATCTGTGGATAGCGGTTAAGAGTTCCCCACATATAATCTTCAGAATAGAGGATTCCAGCCTGACGCAAGTAGCGGGAGAGTGCGCGGATCATAGCGATGTCGCGCCATGCCAATCCTGCTGTCAGTGCAAGGGCGTTATAACCGTCGTTTTCAGCCTGTTTGTTCCAGACTGCGAGGAACAATGCACCGAGGCGCTCGATGTCTGCTTCTGTGAAGTTGCGGAAGCGGTTTTCATCCAGATGCAGCGTGGTGTCGTGCAGGTAGCTGAGTTCGCGATCTGACGGTGTAATCCGGTAGGTTCTCTCATTGATGACGCGGAACCCGAGATTTTCGAGCATCGGCACACGAGCAGACAGTGGAATCGGTTTGTTGAGGTGGTAGGCGCGCAGAGAAATCTGGCCCTTACCCTCACGCTCGCGCTTATAGAAGCTGATAACAAGCGGACGCTTCTCGCCCAGCTGTTCAACGCGGCGAATATCCTTGGTCGCGGTCACCGCTGGTGTCGCGGAGGTGTATTCACCATCAAACGCAGAGCCGTATCGCTTCAGCAGTGCGCCAGAGATGGCATTGCCATAAACTGAGCGGAGCGCTTCTCGCAGGCTGTCTGTCCAGGTGCGGACGATGACCTGAATAGAGGCTTCCAGCTCGGCCTGAGACGGTTGAGGCGTATCACCGATGTAACGGCCAACGATGTAGTGGACGCGGACGAGAGGCCCTTCAGGGAACGTTGCGTACCAAGCTGACAGACGGCCTTCGTAGACATTTGCCAGATACTTACCAACCCGCTCACGAATGCTCGTGGTGAAATGATCACGCGGGATGTAGGTGATGATCGATACGAAACGGTCGAATTTGTCAGTTCTGGACAGAACACGGACACGTGGACGCTCGTTGAGCTGAAGAATCGCATCAGCAAAGTTGGAGAGTGTTTCAACATCAATCTGGAACAGATCATCACGCGGATAACCTTCCAAGATGTTGCGAAGTGCACGACCGCTGTGGCTTTCCGGATCAAAGCCGTGCTTCTTCATTACTTTCGCTGTCTTATGGCGAATGTAAGGAATGGAGCTGGTTGAGCGGGTGTACGCTGTTGCGGTGAAGAGACCGACAACGCGCAGTTCACCACGAAGTTTGCCTTCATCATCAAACAGCTTCACACCAACATAGTCCATGTGAACGTGACGGTGGACGCGGCTGCGGATGTTGGCTTTACCGATGATCAATGGTTCTGGCTTCAGCAGAAACTCTCTGATTTCCGGTGTCATAACAACGAATTCAGAGCCCTTGCGGAGCACGCGGACCTTCGGATCGGTCAGAATGCCGAGACCAGAACCTTCGATCAGAGAGAGTTCGCTGTTTTCGCTGGTGTCATCAAAAATGAATTCGCGAATACCCAAGAGGGTGAAATTATCAGCCGCCATCCACTCAAGGAAGGCGATTGCTTCGTCAAACTGCTTGTTGTCTGCCTTTGCGCGGACCTGCTGGTATTCTTCAACCGCCAGCTGGATTCTGTCGCGCATTGGGCGCCAGTCTTGCACGGCCTGACGGACGTCATTGAGAACAAGGTCAAGAGTCTCTTCGAGTTTCTTGATGTCCTCATCAGAGTTCAAACGCGTAAGGTGGATATGGATGAGACTTTCACGGCGAACAGATGGTCCTCCAAGACCAACCGTGCCGTGGAACTTTTGAAGGCCGCCATCATCATCACGCTCTACGATGAAGAGCGGGTGCAGTACGAGGCGGACTTCGTAGCCGGCTGTCTGGATTGCCCCCATCGCGGAGGAAACGAGGAAGGCCATGTTATCGTTGACGATTTCAACGATGGTAATGTCTTCGAGCTGCTTGCCGTCAGCATTTGGCTGCGGATTGAACACACGAATACGATGGGTCCCCAGCGGGTGATTTGCGAAATCAGCCCAGGCTTCCTGCGATACGACCGCAAGCTCTGATGGGGTATAGTTCAGGAGATCTTCTGCATCGGCGTGAGAGAAGAGGTCTTCGGCAAACCTTGCTTCGTCTTCGTTATCGTCAATTAGCAGTGCACAGGTATCGGCAATAAGCCCAGCTTTAGCCTCGGCTGTCGTTACAGACATTCAGGCGTTCCTCATCCAACATTATAGTCGGCACAGGCTGCGCGAACATGCCACATGGACGCGGCCTATGCCTTTGAAACCTATTAAGGTGCATTTACTCAATATTTCAATGCGAAACGCGACAAGAATCCCGCAAAAACATCGTTTTCAGTAGAATGTGTTCGGATGTGAGCGACATACGGGAATTCTTGTAATATTCGAAAAGCCCTTCTTGTGAACCTGAAGTTGCTTGAGCCCCCCTCAACTGCCAATTGAGGACAGAGGCCTAAAAAAACGCGCCCTATTCTGTGACAATGGGTGATGGACGTTGTACAACCCCTGAACCTAATTCCAACTACAAGCTCCAAGGAGTCGAAAATGTCAGTGCGCGTGTTCATTGATGGAGAAGCCGGAACGACGGGTCTGCAGATCCGCGAGCGTCTGGCCGGGCGCCGTGACATTGAGATCCTCAGCATCGCTCCGGAGCGCCGCAAGGAGCTGGCAGCTCGTGCCGAGCTTTTGAATTCTGCTGATGTTGCAATCCTGTGCCTGCCCGATGCAGCTGCACTGGAAAGCGTGTCACTCATCAAGAATGACAGTACCCGCGTTATTGATGCATCTTCTGCGCACCGCGTTAATCCAGATTGGGCCTACGGCTTTCCTGAGATGACGAAGGATCAGGCGGAGATCATTTCCAACGCGCGGTTCGTTTCCAATCCGGGTTGTTACCCGCAAGGCGTAATCGCGACTGTGCGTCCACTGCTGGAAGCTGGGGTTATTCCATCCACCCACGCACTCACTGTGAACGCAGTTTCCGGTTATACTGGCGGTGGCCGTCAGATGATTGAAAAGTATGAAGCCAGCGACAAGCCGTCTTCTTACTGGCCTTACGGTTTGCAGTTTGGACACAAGCATCTGCCGGAAATGCAGCTGTATGCTGACCTTGCCCATGCACCATTGTTCCAGCCAGCGGTTGGCAACTATGCGCAGGGCATGATGACATTTGTTCCGTTGCAGCTAGGACAACTGCGTAACGCACCGACAGGCAAAGACCTGCACGCTGTGCTTGATGACCATTTCTCCAGCATTGCTGGCGATGTGGAGGTCGCACCGTTTGAAAGCGTCAACGCAATTGAGGACCTGAGCCCGGAAATCTTCAACGGTACAAACAAAATGCAGCTGCACGTTTTTGCCAATGATGACCGGCACCAAGCTCTGCTGGTCGCAATCTATGACAACCTTGGCAAAGGCGCTTCCGGCGCAGCCGTCCAAAACCTGAATATTATGATGGGCCTGAACGAGAGCATTGATCTCGCTGTAGCCTAATAAAAATTAGAGAATTCCAGAGATCCGAGGAGAGTCTTCCATGGAAAAGTTTAGTACACTGACAGGCGTTGCTGCGCCGCTGCCACTGGTCAACATCGACACCGATATGATCATCCCGAAGCAGTTTCTGAAAACCATCAAGCGTTCAGGCCTTGGCACTGCACTTTTCCATGAGATGCGGACCAACGACGATGGTTCCAGGAACGAAGAGTTTGTGCTGAACAAGCCAAGCTACGAGAATGCACAGATCCTTGTTGCTGGTGACAACTTCGGCTGCGGCTCTTCCCGTGAGCACGCGCCTTGGGCTCTGCTGGATTACGGCATTCGCTGTGTGATCTCCACCAGCTTTGCTGACATCTTCTACAACAACTGCTTTAAAAACGGCATTCTGCCGATCGTGGTGAGCCAGGAAGATCTCGACAAGCTTATGGATGATGCGTCCCGCGGCGCAAACGCTACCCTGACTGTTGATCTGGAAGAACAGGAAGTGCGCGGCCCGGATGGTGGCTCAATCAAGTTTGATCTGGACCCACACCGCAAGCATTGCCTGCTGAACGGCCTTGACGACATTGGTCAGACTTTTCAAAAGACCGACCACATCGACAGCTACGAAGACAAACTGGGACTGAGCCATCCTTGGCACTAACCAGTTTGGTATAAAGCAAATTTTTCAGGGCGCCCTTGTGGCGCCCTTGTTATATGGACTCCGCACGGTGCAATCCTTGGAGATCTGAATGAATAAAGACGCTGGCAAGAGCTTCTCGTTCAAGGCGACATTTATTTGGAGTTTCGCAGCCTTATTCCTTCCAATCTGGATTCTAGGCTTCACTGCCAGCATTTTTGCCGGAACTTGTCAGAAGCCTGGTATTGATGAAGAGAGAAAAATCCGCGCCTGCAGCATTTCCATCACAACAGGTTTCTTGAACACCCTCATCGCATCTGAAGAAAAGAAACTTGCGATGTTGTACTTAGAACGCGGCATTGCACTTAGTCACCTCGATCATTCGCAAGAAGCAATTGAGGACTTTAGGCTCGCGATAGAGAAGGCTACCGGCATTCCATTGCCTGAGTTGGCTCAGCGCATTGAAGCTAATGACGACTTTCTGGAATTCTTCCATAAGCGCACAGGCCAAAAGCTCACTCGATCCCCTCTTTCATCTCTTGGGTATTCTAGCAGAAAGCGATTTGAAGGGCTGATCTTGCGGTTGATTAGTGAGGACCCAGCTTCCAAAGCTTGGTCCAACTGGGAAAAGCTGCTTAAAGAGGCTTAAAGCTAAACAGCCTTGTCTCCTCACCAATCTCTGTCAGCTTAAGCAGCCTAGTCTTCCAAGAGCTGCACGATTGCTGTGTGGCCTTTGTTGCGGGCGTGGTCGATTGGGAGGGCGCCGTTGCGGTCGGCGATGGTTTTGTCAGCTCCGGCATCACCGAGTTTCTTGACAATCGTCTGATAAGGTTCGCTTCCGTCGCCAAGAATGGTGGCCTCAAGAAGTGCGGTCCAGCCCAGATTGTTGACATGGTCAAGTGGTGCACCAGCCTCAATCAGCATGGAAACAATCTCGACAGCCCCCTGATGGCTTCCGTAGATGAGTGCGGAGCCTTCATAGACAGACGTCACCATGGAAGGGTCGATCCCTAAGTCCAAAGCCAATCGTGCCAGTTCAGGGTTACTCGTGGTGATCGCTATGTTCAGCACATCACGCTTTTTGGCATCCATCAGATTGATGTCAGCGCCGAGTTTGACCAAGTGCTTGACCAGCTCAAGGTCTCCACGTCTGGCCGCAACGATAACCGCTGTATCACCAGAGCTGTTACGGGCATCCAGTGACGCTCCGGCCTTTGCGATTTGGTCTAATGCCTTCATGTCATTCGCCTCTACTGCAGAAAAAACGTCTTGCTCTGAATAATTTTGAGCAAGCGCAGAAGAATATGGGCCACCCAGAGTGAGCAGTGCAGCCACAACGGCTCCTGCGAGTACTTTACTGACTGTGTTTGGCATGGAAGCAATTTCCTCTTTGAGTGAGACGTTGGTTGGCTCAGTCAAAGCGGCAAACTATGACTGCATGAAGGCGACATGCAGTCATATCACAAGCTGGCGGCTTGATTTACAATGCGCTTTTCAAAAGATCGTGCAGATGTGTTTACGCGATATCGGCAACGACCATAGAGATGCCGACAGCAAAAACACAAAGGCTGGCAAGCATGGAGACGCGTTTGCCGTTGTTGCTGTTTGCCAGCCACACGCGGGCAGGACCAGAAACGAGGCTGCCAACGCCGTAATAGACAATCAGACAGAGCAAGCTTGCCACCATGCCGAAAACCAGCGCGTAGAGCCAGAAAGGCATAACCTCCGGCACATAGAACTGCGGCAGCAGGGAGAAATAGAAGAGCATTCCCTTTGGGTTCAGCAAACTGGTGAGGAAGCCGAACTTCAGATCATTGGTATCTGCTGGTGCTTGTTGCTCATCTTCTGAAGTCCACATGCCGCTTGCGAAGAAGAGGCGATAGGCCAGGTACATAAGGTAGGCCAGACCTACCCAGCGGATTGCCTGAAACAGCCTTGGTTCCGCCAGAAAGAGAGACTGAAAGCCCGCAGCAACCAAAACGGTAAACACGAGATAGCCAGCTGAAATTCCGAGAGATGCTTTGAGGGCAGCGGGTTTTCCGCTCGCAAGTGCCCTGCTGGTGACATACAGCATATCCGGGCCGGGCACGATAATCAGACTTAGGATGGTGATCAAAAAGAGAAGGGTATTCGCTGCCATTGAGAGTATTTTCTTATGAGAGGTTTTATTCCAAATTTTCTCCGAATATACTGCGGCGTATACCCTCCGAATATCGAATTGATTCCGAAAAATGACCTCTTCTCACCATCTCGACCGAACAGACTTCGTCATATTGGAAATTTTGCAGAATAATGCACTGCTTCCCAATAAACAGGTGGCCGCAGAGGTTAACCTGAGCCCATCGGCTTGTCATGAACGTATTAAGCGCTTGAAAGACAGTGGTATTTTACAGAGTAGCCATGCCGTCGTGGACCCGAAAGCCTATGGAGTGGGCTTTGAGGCAATGTTCTTCATTCAGCTGGACAGACACGAAGCACTTCTGGTGGAGGAATTCATGCAGGAGGTCGTTGGGTTACCGGAAGTAAAATCCGTCACGCTGATCAGTGGAGCATACGATATCGTCGCCCATCTACGTGTTCGCGATATCGATCATCTGAAAAGCCTTGCCTTTGAAAAGTTCACAAAGCGGGCCTACATCACCAAGATTGAGAGCTCGATTATCTATGATTTTAAAGAGAGCCGCGTGCAGAAGCCGCTTTAAAGGGCTGCTGGCTTAACTGCGCTTAGCAGCAACTTCTTGTTTATGGCGCTCATTGAGAGCGTCCACTTCGTCCAACTTGCGACCAACGCGCGCCAAAGCGGCGGCGGCTGTCGTAAACTGGTTAGCCTTATCGACATAAAGCTTTTGCGCAGTTTCAGGGAATTCCTGCAGCATGCGGGAGAAGAGTGCGCGGCGGACGCGGATCAATTCGCAATTTTCAAGTGCGACAGCGCGGGCCGGACGTTTGCCCTCAGCCATCAGCGCGTTTTCGCCGAACAGAGTACCGGGGCCGTAAGTTCCTCTGGGACGCGCGTCGCGCCCCATACCGGTTTCCAGCTGCACTTTGCCGATTGTCAGCACGATGCCACCGTCTGCCCGCTCACCCTCATTAAAAATTGTTCCACCTTTAGACACCTGCATGGTTTCCGCACTGAATGCGAGCAGGCGTAACTGGTCCTCTGAAAATTGCGAGAGGAGAGGAACGCGTCTTAAGATTTCGATGTCGCGGGCTAGACTCATAGTTCTTGGATTAGCTGCTTATGCCTCAAGGCACAAGCTTATATCCACCAGCTTCTGTCACGAGCAGCTCCGCATTGGACGGATCACGCTCAATTTTCTGACGCAGACGGTAAATATGAGTTTCCAGCGTGTGTGTGGTGACGCCGGAGTTGTAGCCCCAAACCTCATGCAGCAGCACGTCGCGTGTCACTGGCTTTTCACCTGCACGGTAGAGGAACTTCAGGATAGAAGTTTCTTTTTCGGTCAGACGAACCTTCCCACCATTATCGTCCTGCATGGACTTTGCAGCAGGCTGGAAGGAGTAACGGCCAATGGTGAACACAGCATCTTCGCTCTGTTCATGTTGACGCAGATGCGCACGAATGCGAGCAAGCAAAACAGCGAACTTGAATGGCTTGGTGACGTAGTCGTTTGCGCCAGCTTCCAAACCAAGGATTGTGTCACTGTCTGTATCATGACCGGTGAGCATGATGACTGGAGCGCCAAAGCCTGCTTTACGCAGCAACTTCACAGCTTCACGGCCATCAATGTCCGGCAGACCAACGTCCATAAGAACCAGGTCGAAGTGATCTTCTTTTGCTTTTTTGATGCCAGTCGCAGCACTGTCAG
The DNA here is from genome assembly GCF_001623085.1 of Pseudovibrio sp. W74. NCBI lineage: Bacteria > Pseudomonadati > Pseudomonadota > Alphaproteobacteria > Hyphomicrobiales > Stappiaceae > Pseudovibrio > Pseudovibrio sp. W74. The sequence goes on along the minus strand of NZ_LMCJ01000007.1, from coordinate 22,235 downwards.
CTTGAGTGGTTTCAAATTCATCATAAAGCGACAGCTGCTCAACGAGCGCTTCGCGCAGATCGTTATCGTCATCTACAAGCAGAATTTTACGTGCAGTCATATTCTCACCCAATCACCAATCTTTGGTGCTAGCCCTAAAACTTATCTCACATAAATACATGAAGGGTTGCCGAAAAAAAGGCGAGCAAAAACGTGGTAAATCTCAAAGTTTTTCGTAAAATCTACTTCACGCGTAAGTGACCCCCGCTTTATTTGGGAGTGTTTCTCCCGGTGTTTTCCGCAGGACAACAGGTTCATAGATGCTTCCTCTCGCAGTACCCACTCCCCCCGCAAAGCTACTTAAGAAGACCCAGAAGACCCTATTTGTGCGGCATACAGGTGATGAGCCTCACTCAGGAACACTGACGCTAGGCGCAGTAACATTTGCGTGTGCACTTGGACGATCTGGTTTGACGCACACAAAGCGCGAAGGGGACGGTGCGACTCCGATTGGGCGTTTTGAACTGCTGAATGTGTACTACCGCTCGGATCGCAGCTCTTGTCCAGTCACGTATTTGCCAGTTTCACCCCTGTCTCAAAGCGACGGGTGGTGTGATTCTCCTCAGGATACTCTTTATAACCGCCCCGTCGATCTGCCGTTTGAGCCCAGCCATGAGAAGATGTGGCGAGATGACCGGCTTTACGACATTGTTGTCGTGCTGGATTGCAATATGTATCCGGCGGTCAAAGGCGAAGGCAGCGCAATCTTCTTTCACGTGGCACGAGAAGGCTTTTTACCGACAGAGGGATGCGTTGCGGTTTATCCGGAAGTGATGCGCGAAATACTGAAGGAAATGGCGCCCGGTGACATGCTGGAAGTCTGTGCGGATTAGTGCAAAACCAGAGAATTCGATTAGGGAGGCTTTAAAGCTGGCCTCACAATCGTCTCAGACAAGGTTTTTCCCTGCATTTTCCCTAGTAATCTAAAGTAATTTAATCCATATAGTGCCTTCTTGACGGATTACGCATGAATGGAAGCAAGCTCATGGCGGATACGCTGGTTCCCTTTTTGAAAATGAACGGTTTAGGCAATGATTTCGTGGTGTTTGATGGCCGCGCAAAGAAGGTTGTCTTAACTCCGGCGCAAATTGCAGCTATCGGAGACCGCGAAAAGGGTATTGGTTTTGACCAGATGATTACGGTCGAGCCTGCAAGTTCTGATGCTTATGCCTTTATGCGCATTCACAATCGCGATGGCAGCGAAGTAGATGCTTGCGGTAACGCAACACGCTGCATTGGCCGTCTGCTAATGGGTGAGGCAGGCACTCCAAGCGTTCTTATTCAGACCAACGCTGGTTTGCTGATTGCACACGCTTCTGACACTGAAACGCTGGTGAGCGTTGATATGGGTACACCTCGCCTTGAGTGGGATCAGATTCCACTGGCTGAAGAGTTTGCCGATACGCGCGCAATTGAGCTACAGATCGGGCCAATTGATGCTCCGGTTTTGCACTCGCCAAGCGTTGTGAATGTTGGTAATCCGCATGCGATTTTCTGGGTGGATGATATTGAAGCCCACGACCTTGAGCGATTTGGACCTTTGCTTGAGTGTCATCCGATGTTCCCTGAGAAGGCGAATATCTCTCTAGCTCAAATCATTGGCGAAAACGAGATCCGCCTGAAGGTTTGGGAACGTGGTGTTGGCTTGACGCGAGCCTGTGGCACCGCAGCCTGCGCAACCGGTGTTGCAGCAGCACGGACAGGCCGGACCGCACGCAAGTGTACCGTCCATCTGCCGGGAGGACCGCTGGGGATTGAGTGGCGTGAGGACAACGACCACATCATGATGACCGGTGAAACCGCAATTGAATTCGAGGGCGAGCTCAATCTCGACACCCTCACCTACACAAAGACCGCTTCGGGGGACGCGGCAATGGAGCCTACGCAGTGAGCATTGATGTTGTGACATTTGGCTGCCGACTGAACGCATATGAGTCGGAAGTGATGAAGCGCGAAGCAGAGGCCGCGGGCCTTAAGGATGCCGTGCTGATCAACACATGTGCCGTGACCAACGAAGCTGTCCGTCAAGCACGACAGACCATTCGCAAAACCCGCCGCGAAAATCCGGATGCGCGTATTATCGTGACCGGCTGTGCGGCCCAGACAGAATCTGAAACCTTTGCCGAGATGGGCGAAGTGGATCTGGTTCTTGGTAACTCTGAAAAGCTGGAGCGCGCCTCTTATGGCCGTGTCGCTCAGTTTGGCATTGAAGAAACCGAGAAGGTCCGCGTCAACGACATTATGAGCGTGCGCGAGACCGCAGGTCACTTGATTGATGGACTGGAAGGACGCTCTCGTGCGTTTGTTCAGGTTCAGAACGGCTGTGATCATCGCTGCACCTTCTGCATCATCCCTTATGGCCGTGGTAACTCACGCTCTGTGCCGATGGGTGTGGTCATTGACCAGATCAAACGCCTTGTCGACAACGGTTATGGCGAAATCGTTCTGACTGGCGTTGATATTACGTCCTACGGCGCTGATCTACCGGGAACGCCTAAGCTTGGAACGCTTTGTTCCAAGATTTTGAAGATGGTGCCTGATCTTAAGCGCCTGCGTCTGTCCTCTATCGATAGCATTGAAGCTGATGATGAGCTGATGGACGTAATCGCGCATGATCATCGCCTGATGTCGCATCTGCACCTTTCCTTGCAGGCTGGCGACAATATGATCCTGAAGCGCATGAAGCGTCGTCATTCCCGTGAAGACACGATCCAGTTTTGCGAAGACGTGCGCAAAATGCGTCCTGATGTTGTCTTTGGCGCTGACATTATTGCCGGTTTCCCGACTGAGACCGATGAGATGTTTGAGAATACCCTGCGCATCGTTGATGAGTGCGGGCTGACACATCTGCATGTGTTCCCGTTCTCCCCACGCCCTGGCACTCCAGCTGCCCGTATGCCGCAGCTCGATCGAAAGATCATTAAAGAGCGGGCGGCACGCCTTCGTGAAAAAGGTCAGGAAGCTTTGCTGGCTCACCTTCGTGCCGAAGTGGGCAAGAAGCGTGAGATCCTGATTGAGCGTGAGGGACTTGGTCGCACCGAGCAATTTACTCAGGTTGAACTGGATGCGGATGTTGCCGGAAGCCTTGTCTCCGCACGCATTACAGGGCATACCGAAAGACATCTAATTGCAGAGCCACTTGGCAAAGCAGCTTAAGCTTTTACATTTCAAAGGTATCTTTCCAGCATGAGCGAAAAGAAGCGCGGTTTTTTCAGTCGCCTGTTTGGCGGTTCCTCAGAAGAAACACAGAGCCCGCAGGAGGAAAAAGCTCCTGACAGTGCAGAGCTGCGTGAGTCTTTAGAAGGCGTTCAATCCGTTCCGCTTGACCCCGTTAAAGGCCTTGAAGAAACGGCTGAAGCAATCGCAGATGAAACTCTTGATCTGGAAAATCCAGAGCTTACACCTGAGTTGGAGCCTGCGACCGAAGAGAAAGTTTCTGATAAGCCTCATGATTTGGATGAGGCAGAAACCAAAGCCCTCGAAGAGACCGCCTACCTGGACAATGACGATCTGCGTGAGGAAAATTCAGCAGACGTTGAGCCTGAGCAAGATATACTTTCCCCAAAGGTCAGCGATGATGCTGCGCCCGTTGCTGAGGATACTGCCGATGGACAACCCGTTCTCACAGATGAGATCACTGAAGCATCAGGAACAGCGGAAGGACCTGAAGAAGCAGGAAGCTCTGAAAGTGTTCGGGAAAGCGGAGGATCCGGAGGAGACGAGGAAACTGGAGCGGTCGAAGAGAGCCGAGAGGCTGAAGAAACTGGAGAAACTCCGGGAATTGCGGAAACTGGAGAAGATGTTCCAGTAAAAACGAGCTGGTTCCAGCGTCTTAAAGCTGGCCTCTCCCGTTCTTCTAATGCCCTATCCGAGGGCATCAGCTCGATCTTCACCAAGCGCAAGCTGGATGCAGATACTCTTGAAGAGCTGGAAGATATTCTGATTCAAGCAGACCTTGGCATTGATACAGCGATTGCGATTACCGACCGTGTATCTGATGGTCGCTATGATAAGGAAATTTCAGGCGAGGAAGTCCGCAGCATCCTTGCCGAAGAAATTGAAAGCGTCTTAGAACCTGTTGCTAAACCGCTGGACCTTGAAAGCGGTCATAAACCACACATCGTCTTGATGGTTGGCGTAAACGGTACAGGCAAAACCACCACAATCGGTAAGCTGTCTTCTCTGCTGCATGAGCAGGGTAAGAAAGTAATGCTCGCAGCTGGCGACACATTCCGCGCTGCAGCTGTTGAACAGCTGAAAATTTGGGGTGAGCGCACTGGTGCTGAAGTTGTGGCGCGCGATACTGGCGCAGATGCTGCGGGCTTAGCTTACGATGCCGTTGATGCCGCTCTCAGCAACGACACAGATGTGCTGCTGATTGATACCGCTGGCCGTTTGCAGAACAAAGCTGAGCTGATGGATGAGCTTGAGAAGATCATTCGTGTGATCCGAAAGCGTGTTCCTGATGCACCGCATACCACTTTGCTAACCCTTGATGCGACCACAGGCCAGAATGCTCTTTCTCAGGTGGAGATTTTCAGCAAGGTTGCTGGTGTAACTGGTCTTGTAATGACCAAGCTGGACGGCACAGCACGTGGCGGTATTCTGGTGGCGATTGCCCGTAAATACGGCCTGCCAGTGCACTTCATCGGCGTGGGTGAAGGCGTAGAAGACCTTGAGCCATTCTCAGCAAAAGACTTTGCAGCAGCCATTGCTGGCAAAGACCACGAGCTGGACTAACTAAGCTATGTGATTTGGGAAGGCGTCCTTCGCCTTTCCACTCCTACCTACTTTCAGGTCATTTTCTTCAAGTTCATTGGACACGCCAGAGCAATCAGATAGACTGGTGCTTCTGTTGCCGTGCTATCAATTTGTGAGCTCTTTCATGACACTTGAGTATCTTCTGACCTCCTTCATTGTTGTTCTGTTGCCCGGCACTGGTGTGCTTTACACGATTGCTATCGGGCTTGGGAAAGGGCTTAAGCCAAGTGTCGCTGCTGCATTTGGCTGTACGCTTGGGATTGTTCCTGCGGCTTTGGCAAGTATTATTGGGGTGGCGGCGATCTTTCATAGCAGCGCCCTTGCTTTTCAGATCCTGAAGTATCTTGGGGTTGCTTACCTGCTTTACATGTCATGGAGTATCCTACGCAGTGGTGGCGCGCTGGAAGTGAGTGGCGAAAGCCGCGAGAGAACTCTTTATCGCACTGCACTCGACGGTATTCTGCTTAATGTGCTGAACCCAAAGTTGTCTCTGTTTTTCCTAGCTTTCCTCCCTCAATTCGTGTCTCCTGGCAGTGCAAATGCAACATCTGCTCTGCTCTTCCATGCCTTTGTTTTTATGGCACTTACATTTGTTGTTTTCATCGGGTACGGCGCAATGGCGTCGCTGGCCCGCGATTATGTGATCAACCGCCCAAAAGTTATGGCTTGGCTCAAACGAGGTTTTGCAGCTACGTTTGGCGTGCTTGGTGTTAAGCTGGCGCTCTCTGAGAACTGATAGGCTTCCTGCATTTCTGGAACAACAAACTACTGGAACACAATGGAAAATTTAAAACTCAGGTTCCCGCCTGTGGCTGTCTTCTTTAGCTTTGCGGTTATGATCTGGATGGTTGCAACACTGCTTCCCGGAGATATCAATCTGCATGGTGCAGAGACAGCATTTCTTGTGATTGGCATCGGAGCTGGTGGTTATTTTGGAGTGACCGGGCTCTCTGAGTTCCGCAGAGCGCGGACAACAACAAGCCCTACACACCCTGAAAATGCGAGTGCGATTGTTTCTGACGGAATTTACTCCAAAACACGTAATCCGATGTATCTGGGTTTGCAGTTCATCCTGTTGGGATGGGCCATCTTTCAGGGGAACCTGTTCGCTATTCCAGTTGCTCTGGGTTTTGCTGTCTATATCACCCTGTTCCAGATCAAACCTGAAGAAGACCTTTTAGAAGAGAACTTTGGTCAAGAGTACCTTGCCTACAAAGCACGCGTCCGGCGCTGGATGTAAGTTCTCCGCACGATGCACAAGCGCTTTGCCTTGAATGCTTCAACCTCCACTTCCTTTTGTTACCCTATGGTAAGAATGCACAAGTAGTGTCCCTAGCGTGATACTGGCCGTTGATCCAAAAGAAACAACAAAAGGGAGATCCTGATGGCCGTGCTTATGAAGTTTGATGATATCGATCAGGTTTACAAAGAAACCAGCAAAATCAAAGCAAGCCTGAAGAAAGCCAAGGTTGACGAAAAGACCGAGGATGCTTTCATGAAAGAGCTGAACCAGAAGAAGAAACGTGCGGAAGGCAAATTTTTGGATGAAGTGAACAACGACTCCAAAATTAAGAACTTCAAGGCTGAATCTTTAAAAGGGGATGGTGGCTTCACAAAAGCACTGAAGGAAGCTGCAAAGCGGACGCCAATCCAGCTGATGGAAGCGAGTGGTAAGGTTACGCTAAAAGTCGGCAAGGATGTTGTTGTCGGAACCTAGTTCCTTACTTCCACCGTAGACTTGCTGTGACCATGGCCGAACATTCGGCCATGGGTAAGTTTTTATTGCTCATTGAGCTGAGGCAGCAGCACATCAAGAGCTGATGACGCCCTCAATTGCTTCCAGACGGAATGCAGCAGCCATCAGGGCCTTGGTGTACTCGGTCTGCGGATTGTCAAAGACCTCATCTGACGTCCCCGCCTCCATCACCTTGCCATGCTGCATAACGACCACATCATTGGCGAGTGCACGGACGACCTTAAGGTCGTGCGAGATGAATAGATACGCCAAGCCATGAGCCTTTTGCAGATCGCGAAGCAAGTCGACCACCTGTGCCTGAACGCTCATATCCAACGCTGACGTTGGTTCATCCAGCATCACAAACTTTGGCTCAAGCACCATTGCCCGCGCAATCGAGATACGCTGACGCTGCCCGCCTGAGAATTCATGCGGATAACGGAACCTTGTAGCTGCATCCAGCCCCACTTCTTCCAGCGCACCTGCAACTTTGGCTTCCCGTTCTTTGGCCGTGAGGTTGGACATGTGGATCTTGAGGCCTTCGCCAACAATCTCCGAGACTGACATACGCGGCGACAGGGAGCCGAATGGATCCTGAAACACGATTTGCATATCCCGGCGCAGCGGACGCATCTGTTTCCAGGAGTGTTCCTGAATATCAGAGCCATTGAAGCTGATCTGACCGTTTGAGGAGATCATACGCAGGATCGCGAGGCCCAGCGTGGTCTTGCCTGATCCACTTTCGCCCACAATGCCAAGTGTCTGCCCAGCGCGAACGGAAACATCAATGCCATCGACAGCTTTGATGTGGCTGACTGTTTTACGCAGGAAGCCACGTTTTACGGGGAACCAGACTTTGAGGTCTTTGGCTTCCACGACGATTGGCTGGCTGGTATCACCTGCGGGCGGATGCCCTTTAGGTTCTGCCGCCAGCAGATGCTGGGTGTATTCGTGTTGAGGGCTTTCGAAAATATCTTCGGTATCGCCGTGTTCGACAATTTTGCCCTGTGTCATCACACAAACACGATCAGAGATCCGGCGAACAATGCCGAGATCGTGCGTGATGAAGAGCATGGCCATGCCTGTGCTCTTCTGCAGGTCTTTCAGCAGTTGCAGGATTTGCGCCTGAACCGTGACATCAAGTGCTGTTGTCGGTTCATCCGCAATCAGCAGGTCCGGCTCGTTTGCCAATGCCATGGCGATCATGACACGTTGGCGCTGACCACCGGAGAGCTGATGCGGATAGGACTTCAGGCGTTCTTCCGGATTTGGAATACCGACCTGATCCAAAAGTTCCAGTACCCGCTTTCGGGCATTCGTCTCACCGAGGCCACGGTGGATCTTCAGAATCTCCGCGATCTGCTGTTCGATGGTGTGTAGCGGGTTCAGTGAACTCATAGGCTCTTGAAAGATCATGGAGATCTTGTTGCCACGCACACTACGCATTTCGCTTTCAGTCGCTGCTATCAGATCTTGGCCCTGATAGACGATCTTGCCAGTTGGATGGCTCGCAGACGGATAAGGCAAAAGCTTGAGCACGGACAGTGCTGAAACAGATTTGCCTGAGCCACTTTCGCCCACAAGTGCAACGGTCTCGCCTTCCTTGATGTCGAAAGAGATCTGGTCAACGGCGAGATTTTCCTTTTCGCCTTGCTGGAAGGCGATGGAAAGGTCCTCAACAGAGAGGAGCGTTTGATTATCAGTCATATGCGATCCTCCCTTCTTCAGTTCATCGTTTTACGTGGATCAAAGGCGTCGCGAACCGCTTCACCGATGAAGATCAGCAGGCTGAGCATAATCGACAGGACGAAAAAGCCTGTCATACCAAGCCACGGCGCCTGAAGGTTGTTCTTACCCTGCTTGAGCAGCTCACCCAGCGAGGCGGAGCCCGGAGGCAGGCCGAAGCCGAGGAAGTCCAGTGCTGTCAGCGTGGAGATGGAGCCATTCAGGATGAACGGCATGAATGTAAGCGTTGCGACCATCGCGTTTGGCAGCAGGTGACGGCGCATGATCGTGCCATTGGAAACGCCTAGGGCACGCGCAGCGGAGATGTACTCGAAGTTCCTGCCTCTCAGGAACTCCGCCCGGACTACGCCAACCAAGGCCACCCACGAGAAGGCGAGCAGGATTGAGAACAGGATCCAGAATCCCGGCGTCAGCACCGACGAGATAATCAAGATGAGGTAGAGCGTCGGCATTGCCGTCCAGATTTCAATGAACCGCTGGAAGCCAAGGTCAACCCAACCGCCGTAAAAACCCTGTACGGCACCGGCGCCAATGCCGATGACGGAGGATGCTAGTGTTAGCGCTAGGCCAAAGAGCACGGAGATACGGAAACCGTAGACAAGGCGGGCGAGGACATCACGGCCCTGATCGTCAGTGCCGAGCCAGTTCCAGTTGCCAATTGTACAGTTTGGATCGTTTACACCCTCAGCATAACGCTCACAGCGCAGTTCTTTATCCATCATCCAGCTTGGGGGAGCTGGTGCTGGGACCGGGATTTCATTGTTGACCGTCTGGTAGGAATAGCGGATCGGAGGCCAGAGAATCCAGCCGTTGGCGTCGATCTCTTCCTGAATGAATGGATCACGATAATCCGTTGTTGCAAGGAAGCCGCCGAATTTCTCCTCCGGGTAGTCCGTAAAGACCGGCATGAGCAACTCGCCCTTATAGGAAACCAGGATTGGGCGGTCGTTGGTGATGAATTCTGCACCCAGTGCGAGCACAAACAGGACGAGGAAAATCCAAAGGGACCAGTATCCACGCTTGTTGGCTTTGAAGTTTTGCAGGCGGCGCTGGTTGAGCGGTGACAGTTTTTGCCGCTTTTCAGGCGGTTGTGTCTGCTCTGGCAGCGGATTGATTGTTTCGTAGCCCTGATCCTGAAGGCGTTTTTCGAGTTGTGTGTCCATTGCTCGTTACACCTCCCGGCTTTCGAAATCGATCCGGGGGTCAATCCAGGTGTAGGTGAGGTCTGAAACCAGATTCACAATCAAACCCATCAACGAGAAGATATAAAGCGTGGCGAACATAACTGCATAGTCACGGTTGAGCGCCGATTCAAAACCCAACAGGCCAAGGCCATCCAGCGAGAAGATCGTCTCAATGAGGAGCGAGCCTGCAAAGAACGCCGAAATGAACGCACCCGGAAAGCCAGCGACAACGATAAGCATTGCATTGCGGAAGACGTGACCGTAAAGCACCTGACGCTCTGTCAGGCCTTTGGCGCGAGCAGTCTGAACGTATTGCTTTCGGATTTCATCGAGGAAAGAGTTCTTCGTCAAAAGCGTTGTTGTTGCAAAAGCGGAGAGTGCCATTGCAGTCAGCGGCAGAACCAGATGCCAGAAGTAGTCGAGGATACGTTGTGGCCATGACATATCGCTCCAGCCCTCTGAGGTGAGACCTCGGAGCGGGAAGAAATCCCAAAAAGAGCCACCGGCGAAGAGAACAATCAGCATGATTGCAAACAGGAAGCCAGGGATTGCATAGCCAACAATGATGATGCTGGAAGTCCAGACATCAAACGAGGTGCCGTCTTTTACTGCTTTGCGAATGCCGAGAGGAATCGAAATGCCATAGGAGATGAGCGTCATCCATAGGCCCAGCGAGATAGATACCGGCAGCTTTTCGACAATCAGATCAACAACAGCAATGTCACGGAAATAGCTTTCGCCGAAATTGAAGGTCGCGTAATCCAAGATCAAGCGCCCGAAACGCTCCAGAGGAGGCTTATCGAAGCCAAACTGGACCTCGAGTTCCTTGATGAACTCCGGATCAAGGCCCTGTGCTCCTCGATACTTGGATCCTGCACTGTCTCCGCCGCCCTGATTGGCTGCGGCAGAACTTCCAAAATCACTTCCACCACCCGAAATGCGGCTGGTTGCGGATACACTATCCCCTTGCAATTGAGCGATAACTTGCTCAATCGGTCCACCTGGTGCGAACTGAATAATGACAAAGTTGATTGCCATGATGCCGATAAGGGTCGGGATCATCAAAAGCAATCTACGCAGAATATAGGCGCCCATGGGCTTCTTTTGTCCCTAATTTTCCTTGCCGATGCGAGCGGCTTTTTCTGAATCCACCCACCACGTCGCTTCTACGGGGAAGGCATATGCCGGCATATCATTCGGAATGCCGAACATGTCCCAGACAGCTACTGTGTGGAAGGCTTTGAACCACTGCGGCACCCAGTAATAGCCTGCGCGCAGAACTCTATCCAATGCTCTGGCAGCGGTTATCATTTCCTCACGCGAGGAGGCATTCAGCGCCTTATCCACCAAATCGTCGACAGCAGGCACCTTGATGCCCGAGAGATTGTAAGATCCGAAGGTTTCCGCAGAAGCCGATGTCCAGAAGTTACGGATGCTCGGCCCAAGTGTTGGTGTCAGAGAAAAACGGTGCCCGACAATGTCATAATCGAAATCATCTACACGCTTCTGGAACTGTGCCGGATCAACGACACGGAAGCTTGCTTCAATGCCTAACAGTCTGAGATTCTTGACATATGGCAGCACAATTCGTTCGAAAGCAGGTGAGTTGGAAAGGAATTCCATTTGCAGCTGCTTTCCGTCAGGCCCGATCAATTGCTCACCGCGTCTATAGTAGCCTGCCTCTTTGAGCAGAAGCGAAGCTTCTCTGAGGAGTTTGCGATCCTGACCAGAGCCATTGGAGACAGGTTGCGTGATCGCCTCACCAAAGACCCCTTCTGGCAGGTCTTTCTTGTAGGGCTCAAGCAGGGCCAGTTCGGCATCGCTTGGCAGACCAACTGCCTTCATCTCCGAGTTTTCGAAGAACGACTGGGTTCGGGTGTACAGATCATAAAACAGGGCGGAATTTGACCACTCAAAGTCGAAGGCGTAGCCGAGCGCTTCACGGACCTTGGGATTGGAGAACTTTTCTTTGCGCGAGTTGAGGAACCAGCCTTGCGCCCCTGATGGGAGGCGGATGGCAAACTCTTTCTTGGCAACACGTCCCTCTGTCAATGCAGGGAAGTTGTATTCCGTCGCCCAGGTCTTGGAGGAAAACTCCTCATGGAACGTTAAGCGGCCTTTCTTGAAGGCTTCAAATGTTGCTTGTCGATCGCGGAAGAAGTCGAGGCGAATGATCTCGAAATTGTGGTGGCCATTGTTGACCGGCAGGTCTTTTGCCCAGTAATTCTCTACTTTTTTGTACTCGATGTACCGGCCAATCTCATAGCGTCCGACCATATATGGCCCCGAGGACAACGGCGGTGTCAGTGTTGACGCCTCGAAGTTGTAGCGGGTGTAGTACGCTTTGGAGACGATAGGGAGAGTTGCTATCAATAAGGGAAGTTGCCTGCTGTGATTGCCTGAAAAAGCAACCGTGACAGTGTGCTCATCAGGTGCGGTCGCAGAGACCATTTCCTTGATGGACTGACTGATAATCGGGTGCCCTTTTTCCTTCAGAAGGTTCAGACTGAAGGCAACATCTTCTGCATTAAGCATTGATCCGTCATGGAACCGGGCTTCTGGCCTAATTTTGAAGGTGACGAAGTTGCCGTCTTCAGAGACCAGAGCGCTCTCGGCCACCAGACCATATACGGCATCCGGTTCGTCGTAGGCTCGCACCATCAGGCTATCAAAACAGAGCTCCATACGCGGTGGGGCATCTCCTTTGAGGATGAAGGTGTTGAACGTGTTGAAGGTCTGCGGGTTCTGATTGTAGCCCCAGCTCGGCGCAGTCATGGCGATTTTGCCACCAACCGGAGCTTCGGGATTGACGTAGTCAAACGCTGTGAAATCCTTTGGGTACTTCAGATCACCAAAGACAGACAGGCCGTGGCTTAAGGTTCCCGCCTGAACCGGCAGGGCTCCACCGGGCACCAGAAAGGCTGCCGCAGTGGCTGCGCTGAAGTGCAGGAAGCTACGTCTACTGATTTGGCTAAGCGTCATCAATTGGCCTCCTCTATCTTCCTGGCTTTTTCTTCATCCCACCACCAAACGGTTGGGAAACCTATGGAGAATTCAGGAAGCTGTTTTGGGTGTGCGAAACGATCCCACCGCGCAACGCGGCTGAATGGAGATGTCCACCCTGGAACAACGTATTGCTCCCACATCAGGATACGGTCCAAAGCCTTAGTTGCAGCAACCAGCTCGTCACGATCGTCAGAGTTGATGATGATATCAATCAGCTCGTCGATGGCAGGGTTTTTGATACCCGCATAGTTTTGAGAGGCTTCGCTGCCTGCTGCATTTGAGCCCCAATACTCTCTCTGCTCGTTGCCCGGAGAGAGAGACTGCGCCCAGCCGGTGTAGATCATGCCGAAATCACGGCTGCGGACGCGGTTGACATATTGCGAGCTGTCGACGACGCGCAGCTGCAGGTCAATGCCAAGCTTCTTCAGTGAGGCCTGATAACGAAGAGCAACGCGCTCAAAGCGGCCACCATTCATCAGATATTCGATTGTAAATGGTTCGCCAGTCTCTTTGTTGACGAGCTTACCTTGCTTTTGCACGTAGCCAGCTTCTTTAAGAAGGCCGATTGCCTTTCTCAGGTTGGAGCGCTCCTGACGGGAATCTTCGGATACCGGGTTCTCGTAGGGCTCTGTAAAGACGGCTTCAGGCACTGGCGCTTTCAAAGACTTCAGAATTTCCAGCTCACGCCCTTCTGGCAAGCCCGCAGATGCGAGCTTTGTTCCGTCGAAGTAGCTGGTGAAACGGCTGTATTGATCAAAGAAGATCGTGCGGTTCATTTCCTGGAAATTCAAGGCATAGTTCAGTGCCCGGCGCACGCGGCGATCCTGAAACTTCTCTTTGCGGGTGTTAAGAATGAAGCCCAGCATCAAGCCACTACCACGATACGTCTGCGGGAATTTTTCCAGCACCACATGGTTGGCTTTCACAGCAGGAATATCGTAGGCGGTTGCCCAGTTCTTTGCCGTGGTTTCCGTGCGCCAGTCAAAACGGTCAGCCTTAAAGGCTTCAAGCTGCACGGTTTCGTCGCGGTAGTAATCGTAGGCGATTGTGTCGAAGTTGTTGGAACCAACATTTACATTCAGATTTTGCCCCCAATAGTCGTCAACGCGCTCAAATGAGATTGAACGCCCAGGTACGACTTCTCCGATGCGGTACGGACCAGAGCCGAGAGGCACTTCCAAGGTGCTTCTGGAAATGTCACGCGCATTTCCAGAAGCATCTTTCTCATTCCACCAATGCTTTGGCATGATGTAGAGCGAACCAAGGATTTGCGGGGCTTCTCTGTTACCCGGTTTATCGAAGTTGAAGCGGATCTCTGTCGGGTTCAGAATGTCATAGCCCGTAACATGACGATAATAGTATTTTCTGGAAGGATCTTGCGTGGTCCACTGATCGAATGACCATCCCACATCTTCTGTGGTGATTGGCTTGCCATCGTGCCAGCGTGCATCAGGGCGCAAGCGATAGACCACCCACGCAAAGTCCTCGGGATACTTCATCGCATCAGCGATCAAGCCATATTCAGTCGAGGACTCGCTCATTGATGGGGTCATCAGGGTATCGTAGATGAGGCCCAGTCCACCTGCACGAATGCCCTTTGATGCCACAAGGTTCAAACTGTCAAAGGTGCCGGTTGCCGAGAGCCGCACCCTGCCCCCTTTGGGAGCATCTGGATTGACATAGGGGAAGTGCGCGAAACCTTCCGGCATCTGGGGAGCGCTGATGAGGGAGTCTGCATACCGCCATCCAGGCTCACTGGTTTCAGCAATTGCTGCGGAGGATGTCAGGCTTGCAATGGCAAGCGCCAAACCTGTCAGTGAGCTATATAGTCTGGTACGCACAGCATTCCTCCATAAATACAATCAGTAGTTCTAGCGTAGAAAAAACACCACGCGCTGAAAATTGAACTTTTCTTGCAGCTTTCAGCCAAACTTAAACTAAGATTACGGCTGAAAACACTTCCGCTACAACGTCTTTTGCCAAGATGACAAAAATTTAACTGGAAGAAACGAGGAAAAGGTTAGCATTCACGCAAATTCAGACAATAAAAAAGCCGGGATCAAATCCCGGCTCTTTAACAATTCTACCCTCACATATGTGGGAGGGATATCAATTCAATATTAATTGATCGGTACTGGGTTGTCTGAAAGTGAACGCAGGTAAGCGATCAGGTCAGCACGTGGCTTGTCTTTCTTCAGACCAGCGTAGCCCATGGATGTACCAGAAACATGTTTCTTAGGTGCTTTGATGAACTCGTTGAGCTGCTCAAAGGACCACTCAGGATTGTTTGCCGCAAATTCCTGCATCGCTGAGGAATAAGAGAAGCCATCATGAGATGCAGGTGAGCGACCTACAACACCCCAGAGGCCCGGGCCAACTTTGTTTTTTCCACCCTGATCGAAGGTGTGACAAGCTGCACATTTTTTAGCTTGTTTCGCACCAGCATCCGCAGAAGCAGTGGTGAGCAGCTCTTCAATTGAGACGACCTTGACTTCTTCCGCAGCTTCATCACCTGCGCCGTTGTCGGCACCAGCGACTTCAATCTCAAAACCGCGTTTCTCGTTTCCATGAGGCGCAAAGATGACTTCCGTCAAAACATTCAGGCCCATGAATACAACCAAGGCGAACAGAATTGCGCCGGCAATTTTGTTCAGTTCAAACGAATTCATAGCTCACACGCTCCGAATATTTGGTTAGGCTAGCCTTCATGCAGCAGGCACGGCACCTAACTCGATATGTGTATTTTGCTGGGAAACTACAGTTATTTTCGGGCACTTGTCCATAATTTAATTAGTGTTTTTCCTAGGTCTTTTGCAGTGATGTGGACCACAGGTTGATGTTTGAGAGCTCAAAAAACCAAGGAACACAACAACTCTCGCCGGTCAGCAGTTTAAAATGGCTATAAACTACTGATTTATTCGAGGATATCCCGCTCAGGCCAATTCAGATTGCAGTGAAGGCGCAGCGCAACCAATTTACCTGAACTCAAGAGAATGCGACAAAATATCACACCAAAGCGCTTTTAGATCTGGGGATTTCATTGCAGAGCGCTCAACAGGACCGCAAACGCGTTCATTCTTGAGGTCTTTTCACCTTAAGTTTCGCCTCTGAGTATTATTAAGGTTTGCAATCCCTCACATCTAGGGCAATTTGTGCGAGGGGCTTTTTCGCGACTGTTGGCGAAGCCTCAAATGTATCAGGTTTCTAAATTGCCGTGAGTATAGTGATGTCAGATCAGCGCAAAGTCGTGTTTCAAGGAGAAGTGGGAGCTAACTCCCATATGGCGTGCAACGCCGTTTACCCAGAGTACCAAGCTATCCCTTGCGCGACTTTTGAAGACTGCTTCCACGCGATCGAGACCGGAGAAGCAGAACTTGGCATGATCCCGATCGAAAATTCGGTCGCGGGACGCGTTGCAGACATTCACCACCTGCTTCCTCGCAGCAATCTGCACATTATCGGCGAATACTTCATGCCGATTCGGTTTCAGCTGATGGGCATCAAAGGTACCAAGCTGGAAGAGCTGAAGAGTGTTCAAAGCCATATCATGGGACTTGGACAATGCCGAAACTTCATTCGCGATCATAACCTTAAGCCGATTATTGGCGCTGACACAGCTGGATCCGCACGCCAGGTTGTTGAAGGCGGCGACAAAACAATCGGGGCCTTTGCTCCAGAGCTTGCCGCTGATGTTTATGGTCTGGATATCCTCGCACGTGATTGTGAAGACGCTGCCCATAACACGACCCGTTTCGTGATCCTCTCTCGCGAGAAAAAGCAGACTGCGAACACTGGCCAGCCGATCATCACGACCTTCATTTTCCGTGTTCGAAACGTTTCTGCTGCTCTTTACAAAGGGTTAGGCGGTTTC
>NZ_LMCJ01000007.1:2668-5871 GCF_001623085.1 Pseudovibrio sp. W74 | reverse complement strand
CGACCAACAACGTCAACATGACGAAGCTGGAATCCTATCAGCTTGAAGGTCAGTTTTTCGCGTCCATGTTTTACGCAGATATTGAAGGACACCCAGAAGAACCCAACGTAGCCCTTGCACTTGAGGAGCTGGCGTTTTATTCGACTGAACTGAATATTCTTGGGGTGTACAACGCTAGCCCGTTCCGCGAAAAAATTCGGGAACCTGAGGCTAACCGTGCTTTGCGTCCTACACCAGGGAAATAACAGTTGTAGGCCTTGCTCCAACGGTGAGTCACCTATGTATCGTTCCGGGCGCTTGTGATCCGGGCTAGTTACAAGGACTTTACATGTCTGAATTCAAGTTTGATGCATTGTGCATCGGCAATGCAGTCACTGACGTCTTCTCTCATGTGGAAGATAACTTTCTCGTTGAGCAATCTCTAGTTAAGGGATCTATGCGCCTCATTGATACTGATGAAGCGCTGCGGCTTTACGATAAGATGGGCCAAACAACCCGCATTTCCGGCGGAAGTGCCGGGAACACGGCAGCTGGCATCGCATCTTTGGGCGGCAAACCGGCTTATTTTGGCAAAGTGGCCGACGACGAAATAGGTGAAGTTTATCGCCATGATATGAATAGTATCGGCGTTCACTTCAAAACCGGACCTTTGCGTGATGACTTGCCTTCCAGTCGGTCCATGATCCTGATTACGCCTGATGGTGAGCGGACCATGAACACCTATCTGGGTGCAGCGACCAAGCTGACTGCGTTTGATATCGACCGCGACGTGGTTGCCAATTCTGCGATCACCTACATGGAAGGTTATCTCTGGGACGAAGAAGCGGCGAAAAATGCGTTTCTTGAAGCTTCCAAGATTGCCCATGAAGCAGGGCAGCTGGTGTCTCTTTCGTTGTCAGACAGCTTCTGCGTTGATCGTTTCCGGGATGAGTTCCTGGAGCTGATCCGCGAAGACAAAGTCGACATTCTGTTTGCCAATGAGCATGAGCTCAAAGCGCTCTACCAGACCTCTGACATTGAAACTGCGATTGCGATGGTGCGCGAGGATTGCACACTGACCGCGCTGACATTGGGCTCAGAAGGCGCTATGGCGATTTCTCGCGAGGAAACTGTACATGTGCCAGCTTCCGCGATTATTGGCGGTGTGCGTGACCTGACAGGCGCTGGAGACCTGTTTGCGTCTGGCTTCCTGTTTGGTCTGGCGCGTGATTTCAGCCTGAGCGATTGTGCTGAGCTGGGTTGCCTTTGTGCTGGTGAGGTTATCAGCCACGTTGGTGCGCGCCCTGAAAAGCCGCTTAACCAGATTGCAGAGCAGACTGGCTTCACTCTTAAAGCCTAGCACACTGCGAACTGAAAATATCAATTCAGGCGGCTTACGGGCTGCCTTTTTTATTTGCTGATCTGCTGAATATCCTCTGCGCTGTTTACCTTAAAGAAGAGCGGCTGTGCGGTGCCGATGTGCATGCGCTCGGTCTCTTTTTGATTAAGCTTGCAAATCTTCGAGATCAGTCCTCGAATTGTGTTCCGGTGCGAGGAGATGATGACGTTTTTTCCATTCATCAGCTGAGGCAGAACACGGTGCTTGAACACACCATGGGCTCTGTTGGCCGTCATCTCCACACTTTCACCACCGGGTGGCACAGCGTGCAATGAATGGCGCCATTGGTGCACTTGCTCCACACCGTGTTCCTGAACCGCGCTTTCGATAGGAATGCCTGTGAGATCACCATAGGCCCTTTCATTGAAGAGCTTGTCCTCAATGACATGCAGATGAGATTGCTCAGCTTCTTCAAGGATGAGATCCAGTGTTTTGCGGGCGCGCCTAAGGCCTGATGAATAGGCCAGATCGAACTGGATTGCCTGAGAATGGAGAGTACGACCTGCGTTTCGGGCCTCTTCAATGCCTTTGGCACTCAGCTCAGGATTGGCCTGTCCTGAGAAAACCTTCAGCGCATTCCATTCGCTTTGCCCGTGGCGCACCAACACCAACAATCCCATAAAACACGCCTCTCAGATCTTCTGTGTGTGCGTGTCTTATATAGGTTCAATTGCAGCTCTAAACCCGACTTTCGTTAAAACATCCAATGATGATTTCAGGCAGGCTCCAGAATATTGGTGGGCAAACCGTCCAGACTTGTGGCGTTGTGCTTGCGCCAGTAGTTCTCCAGCTCCTCACGATCCATCGTCTCGTAGTAAGGCAGGAATTCCTTTTCAACCCGCGTATCGACCAAATCCATGCGCGGGACTGTTGAGCCGCAAGACGTCTGAATGAGTTCGATATCAAGGTCGAAGATTTGTCTGCACCCCGGCAGGTCGGGGAACTGAGCGACCAGTTTGGCCCAGTCCTCATCTCTTGGATGAATGACCTTTGCCGTTCCGAACACCCGAAGCGTGAGGCGTTGCTCGCCGAACGAACAGAACATGAGCGTCATGCGGCCATCATCTTGCACGTGGGTGGCTGTTTCATTGCCAATACCGGTCAGGTTCAGCCAGATGATGCGCTCGTCACTTAAAACCCTGAGGGTATCCATGCCTTTGGGGGACAGGTTGATATGCCCTGTGGCAGCAGCTGTTGCGACGAAGAACATTGATTGCTCTTCGATGTGCTGACGAAATCTGCGGTTCAAATTTTTGGCTACGATCATCGGCTTTCTGATGCCTTTTCAGGAGCGACTAGTCGGCGACTGCATATTGAGTGTTGATGCGGCGCTGTTCGCTGGCGTAGCTGCCAGAACGCCCGCCATTGCGTTTGTCGTAACTTCTTGCCCAGGCCTGCCAGAACTCTTGGGAGCTGCCGTCCATCTCGGTGATTTCCGGTTGGACAATCGGTGTCTTCGGCAGGATCGTGTTGGGCAACTGCACGACCTGCAACAAAGGCCGGTGGCGTGGGAAGCTGATTGGGACATCCTGTTTGCGAAGCTTGATATTGATGAAGAGCGGTGAACAGAACCAGCTGGAGTCAATCATCGCTTCAAAGCAATCATAGCCTGCATTGGACGGCAGGTTGATTGGGCCGCGGACCCAATGGCACTGACCTTCATCGCCGATCAGGCTGTAACCAGCGCCGATCTGAACGATGTCGCCTTCAGGAAACACATCCAGGAATGGGGGGTAGTAATCCTCCAGCCCTTCCGGACAGGAGCTTTGGTAATCTTCCACGAAGTCTGTAAGATACAACCGATCCAGCAGGGTCCACTCGCCGT
>NZ_LMCJ01000007.1:0-2606 GCF_001623085.1 Pseudovibrio sp. W74 | reverse complement strand
AAAGCCGATAGAGGACCTCAGATCCGGTCCACATCAGATAAAAATCTACTGGCGGGTAAACATAGTAGCCCTGACGCGAAGCAGTAAGGAGGGGTTCACAATACTTCATTGCCCGGGCTGGCATCATGCCAAGGTTCGTTCCATCTGCCTTAACAACGTCCGGGGCAGATTTGACCATTCTTACAAACTTCACAGGAATTCCCTCGCAGATAAAACACTCTGCAAAAATGAAGCGAGGCAGCCTAAACTGCCTCACACATTAAATTATTTTGGTTTTTTCTCTTCATCTTTTGGAGCAAGGCCACCATTCAACTTTGCTGGCTTTGCTTGAGCAGATGCTGGGCGACCGTCGTTTGCTACTGAAAACTTCATAGGTTGTCCTCTCAATTAATATATTAATGCGGTCATACATTTTCTGTATGCATGGAGAGGCTTGCATCGAATCTTACGTAGCGCAAGGCAAATAATAATGACGCATGCATTATCTATTATTGATAATTTTAAGTGTATTTAATTTCACATACTTAGTATTTTAACAAAGACTATTTGTGTGAATAATATTTATATTTTTACAATTCTAATTCAGCCATTACAGAGCAGTGCAACTCAGCCAAATAAAAAAGCGGCCCGAAGAGCCGCTTTTTATGATTCTGAATTTTGAGGGTGGCTTAAACTTCTGCCAGGTCCTCAACAGAAAGAACCTTACCTTCTTCATCAAGGCGATAAACAACAGGCTTGCCTGTGCCGAGCTCGCGCTTGAGGATTTCTTCAGGTGAAAGTCCTTCAAGTTCCATGATGAGGGAACGCAGGGAGTTGCCGTGTGCAGCAACAATCACGCGATTGCCTTCGAGAACTTTAGGAAGAATGTCAGAACGGTAGTAAGGCAGGGTGCGCTCTGCAGTCATCTTCAGGCTTTCGCCGCCTGGAGGAGGAACGTCGAAAGAACGACGCCAGATGTGAACCTGCTCTTCACCAAATTTCTGACGAGCTTCGTCTTTGTTCATACCGGTGATGTCACCGTAGTCACGCTCGTTCAGAGCCTGATCTTTTGATGTTGGCAGGTCTTCCTGACCAAGCTCACCAAGGATCAGCTTAAGAGTGTGTTGAGCGCGCAGCAGGTCAGAAGTGAACGCCAGATCAAATGTCAGGTTCATTTCTTTGAGTTTTTTACCGGCTGTTGTTGCTTCTTCAACACCCTGTTCTGTCAGGTCTGGGTTTTTCCAGCCGGTGAACAGGTTTTTCAAATTCCATTCGCTTTGTCCGTGACGGACGAGAACCAAAAGGCGTTCCATTAAGCTCTCCTAAGGAGGTTATGTTTGCTTGAAAACAGTTGTCTTGGAAGGACTGTTTCAAGTCTCATTTCACATGTCTTGCTCATCGCTCATCAGAGCACATCGCGTTCATGTACGTTTGCGCATCGCGCTCCAACATCTTTGTTGGAGCGAAGTCTTGTCGTTTGATTGAACCCAATCAAACAGAACACGCTCTAGCAAGCATGCATTGTGTGTCACTCATCATTCAGGCCGAGAACATCAGCCATTGAGTACAGGCCCGGTTGCTGATTGTGCGCCCAGAGGGCTGCTTTCACGGCACCGCGAGCAAACAGTTGTCTATCCGTTGCGATATGTGAGAGATCTATACGCTCTCCCTCGCTCGCAAACATCACCGTATGTTCACCTACGACAGATCCACCTCGCAATGTTGCAAATCCGATGTCGCCTCTTTTTCGTTCACCCGTAATGCCGTCTCGTGTGCGAACACTATGGGTTTCAAGATCAATTCCCCGGCCTTCAGCAGCCGCCTCACCCAACAGCAATGCTGTTCCTGATGGGGCATCAACTTTATGCCGATGATGCATTTCCAGGACTTCGATATCGAAATCTTCATCCAGAGCTGCAGCGGCCTTTTTAATGAGGCATGCGAGCAGGTTAACACCTAGGCTCATATTGCCTGATTTTACAATGCGGGCTGATGTCGCGGCGTGAGCAAGTTCGGTAGATTGGGCAGACGTCATTCCGGTTGTGCCGATAATGTGCGCAATAGAATGACGCGCTGCAGCTTCTGCAAATTCAACCGTTGCCTCTGGCACGGTGAAGTCCAGCACGCCATCAGCATCAGCAAATGCAGCCTCAAGATCATCGGTGATTGCAACGCCGAGTTTACCGCATTCTGCGAGTTCGCCAGCATCTGTGCCCAGAAACTGGGAGTGTTTGCGCTCGATCGCGGCTGACACCACAACTCCGTCCATTTCGGTCACTGTGCGTACCAGTGCACGCCCCATTCGGCCTGCTGCGCCTACAACAACCAGTCGCATGTCACTCATCACGTCCCCCAAGCCTACGAAAGCCCCTCAAATTATAGTGTGGAGGGGTATAGCAGGCGCACTAAAGAGTTTCAAACTCATATGGCAGTTGGTGTCCCAGAGTTTGCTCTATCTCGTGCAGCTGGCGCTCGTTTCATGCTTGGTCATGTACGGCCTGTCCTGCGAAAAATCTGATAAAACTTATCCCCCTGCCCTCAACCCCGCTTATTCTCAGTGTTGTGCTCACGTATTCGGGCAGCTGGTGGACCGTCCATCAGTGCGGCGTGGGCTGGGCGGGGCTACC
>NZ_LMCJ01000006.1:0-175342 GCF_001623085.1 Pseudovibrio sp. W74 | reverse complement strand
AGCCATTGATGGAAGGTGATGATGCGCCTTTGAAGCGACTGACTGCCAAGCAAGTGCAGGCGCAAAGTATCAAGTATCTCGATCTGACTGGACCTGCGAATGAAGACGCGGGCGAGCCAGTAGATGCAGATGAGGACTGACCTTTAACTTTACTTGGATGCCCACATGGACCGCAGTTCAACTCCGAAATTGAAGACGGCACCGGTCACACTGCCCATTAGTGTTGCTGACATAAAACTACATTTGTGCGTTGATGTTGTTGAAGATGACGCTCTCATTGAAACTTATTTGAGAGCAGCTGTCTCTCGTCTTGAAGGATACCATGGTGAACTCAAGCGGTGCCTCATCAATCAAACCTGGGAACAGAGCTACTGCTGTTGGCCTGGTAACAGAACCTTCAAACTCTGGTTTCCTGATGTCTCCAGTGCTGAAGTCTCATATTTGGATGTAAGCGGTGTATCAAAGCAGCTTGCTCCCACGTTGCTTGAGTTTGAAAGCAGTGCGGAAGGAACTGATCTTCACCTCGCAAAGAGCTATTCTTTTCCGCGATTGAATGCCGATAAGAGGCATCCCATTAAGGTTGCGTATGTCACTGGATTTGGTGAACAGCCTGATGATGTTCCCGCAGCGATAAATGCAGCACTCATGATGATGGTTGGTCATATGTACGCTACTCGTGAAGACGTGGTGATCGGATCAGTTGCGACTTCAGTGCCTCACTCCTCCAAATTCATGCTTGAACCTTACCGGCGCTTTATCGGGTAAGTGGGGATTTAAAAAGGTTATCATCATGCGGGCTGGACGTCTCAAAGACAGGATCACCTTCAGGCGCAAAGCAACTGTTTCCAATGGCTCCGGTGGCCTGATTACATCCTGGCATCTTCTCTTCAAGACTGTGGGTGAGCTGCAAATGTCTAAAGGCAAGGAGGTGATTGCTGGCGGGCGTATTGAAGCCTCTGCCATGGGCGTCCTTTCCATTCGTTATTCGGCTGTTTCCGCTGATCTGAGCGAAGCAGATATTGCGGTGATTGATGGCGAGACATTCAACATCCGTTCAATTCATGATCCTGAAAGGCGCAAGCGGCGGCTGGAACTGCTGCTTGAACGTGGGGTAGCAGTCTGATGGGTGATGGTGTGAAGGTATCTTCAAACCTTGATGAGGTGATGGCGCAGTTTCGAAAAATTGCTCCTGGCGTTGATCAGGAAATTGAGAAGGTTCAGAAAAAATCCTCAACAGAGCTTGCCAGCATTGCCAGTGCAGCAGCCCCCCAACGCAGCGGACAATTGTCCCGCTCCCTTAAATCCAGAAAAGCAACGTCGGAAGACAAACTGGCCTGGGGGGAAAAGCAGGTCGCTGGAAGCCAGTCCGGCTGGGTGGTCGTTATTTGGTTTACGTGGCACTGGCTGGAGTTTGGAACAGTGCATCATCCAGCTCAACCGTTCTTCTTTCCAGCATTCAGGCTTATGAAAAAACGCCATAACGGGCGCATGAACCGAGCGCTGAACAAGGCAATCAAGGACGCTCTCAAATGAACGATTATGCGGTTGCTCTACAGACCAAGCTTTATGAAACGCTTGTAAATGCCGGAACGGCTGCAAAGTCCATCTTTGATCACCACACATCGGAAGTTGATGAAGAGGGATACCCATTCATCCAGATCGGGGAATGGCAGGCGATACCCAATGATGTCACCGGTGCATATGGCTCTCATGAATTTGTTGATCTTCATATCTGGTCTCGTGCTTCCGATCAGCTTGAGGCCAAGCAGATAATCGCAAAGCTTTATGGGAAACTGCACGATGCTGACTTGGTGGTTGAAGGGCTGAGTTCCTGCTTCTCGTTTGTTGAAAGTACGCGCGTCATGACTGATCCGGATGGGGTCACGCGTCATGGTGTCATAACGGTGAAATTTCATTGCAGAAAGGCATAGACATGGCAGACGGAAAAGGTCGGTTACTTCTCTTAAAACTTGGAAATGGTGCGGATCCTGAAGTGTTTGAAAACACTGCTGGGATTAAAACCAGAAACCTGTCCATCAACAACTCCCTGGTGGATGCAACGGTACCAGATAGCGATGACCCTGGCTCGATTGTCTATTCCTCATCTGTACACGGTATTCAGTCAGTCTCGTTTTCCGGGTCAGGTTTGAGTGATGATAGTGCAACCAGTACACAGCTCAACGCCGCTTGTCTGGAGCAAACCCGAACCAACGCTAAGGTCATTGTTCCAGGTCTTGGTGAGTATGCAGGTGTCATCCTTATCGAGAGTATCGAGTTTTCAGGTGAGGTTGAAGGGGAAGCGGAGTTCAGCATCTCCGTCAAGTTCACCGGCAAAGTCACCTTCACTGCGGAGTAGATCATGCGAAGAGCAAATAAAACCCGGGGCGAGGTAGCGCTCCAGCTTAACGGTTATGATCTTATTCTTTGTGCCGAAATGGAGCGTTTGGAGCAATTGGAGCAGGCGTGTGATGGCCGGCCATTAGGGCAGCTTATTGGTGACATGGACATGATGTCACTTTCAACGTTGAAAGCTTGTCTTGGAGCTCTCACGATTGAGGGGGATGCGAAGCAGGCCTGGGAGAGTCAAACCGGGGTGAATTATCTACCTCTGCTGAAGGAAGCTATTACAGCAGCATTGTTCCCGGAACTGTCTGAGGGAAAGGGCGAGGCCGAAGTGGAGAGCCCTTAAAGTTCTTTCCATTTCGGCAATGGCTTCAATGGTTACCAGCACTGGGGTGGAGGCCATCTGATTTTTGGAAAGCAAGTCTGGTGGAGTTCAATGAAGCTGTTGAGGGCTGGATTGCTGTGAATGGCAGCAATGGAGATGGAAGCAGTCTTACCACTTCAGATCGTGACGAGCTGAGACAATTGATGGATCTTCATAATGTCTAATTCCAATGGAAGCCAAAAAGTAATCACGCTTTTTGATGCCCGAACAACGGACATGGAAAAGAAGATTGCCCGCTTGGAGAGGAAAACCAAGGGCAGCTTTGCACGGAACGAAAAAGCTGTTCGTGGTTTCAATCAGGAAATGAGGAAATCCAGCGCTGCTGCTGGAAAGCTTCTCAAATCAGTCGGCTCTTTACCATTCGCCGGGGCAGCAGCTGGGGCTCTGTCTCTGGCCGGTGCTTTGACCCTTGCCAAGCAAGGCCTTGAAGACTTCGACAAGGTGGCGAAGACTGCAAGGCAAAACGGCTTGAGTAGTGAGTTCTACCAAACGCTGGCGTTTATGGCTGGGGAAGCCTCGATTGAAACCTCCACTCTAGATACGGCCTTGCGCAAGTTCACAATTGGAGTTGGGGAAGCCAAGTTTGAGACTGGTGAGTTGTATTCTGCCTTGGAGAAGGCAGATAGGGGTTTGCTAAGAGCACTCGTGAATGCGTCCAGTGGCGAAGAACGTTTGAGGCGTTACGCCGATGCAGTGTCTAAGGCCAAGACTGCTGAGGAAAAAGCTCTGTTGGTTAAGGCAGGGTTTGGCCAACGAGGAACAGACCTTGTTCGTGTTCTTGAACTTGGATCTGATGCCATGGACAAGGCTGGAAGGAAAGCCAGCGCTCTTGGGAATATTATTGAAAATGATGTTCTCGATCAGGCAGAGGAAATGCAAAACCGTTTGGGAAATGCCTCTGATGCTTTGGATAAACAGCTCAAAGCGTCCTTGATTGACATCGGGCCGTATCTCATAAATTTCAGTGAGAACATGGCTGGGGCAGTCAAGAAAGCTAGAGAACTCAAGGAAGCAGTAAAGGGGGGATTTGGCAATTTCTCAAAGGGGATGAGTGGACTTATAGGGTCTCCTTTTGATCCTGATATTGATTTGCTAACGGGTAAAGATGGATCTCCGTTTAAACCTGGCAGCTTTTCAACCGGCTATCTTGAGAAGGCTCTTGCAAAAATTGAGGCTGATCGTGGGATCTTGAGTAAGCGTCTGACAGCTACACAAGAGCGATTGAACTCAGGATCGTTGTCGCAAACCTTTCTGAATACTGAGAGCATGAAAGAAGCGGCACTATTGGAGCAAATCAGTGCTTTGGAAACGAAGCTCCAGCTTGTTCAGGAGATCTTGGATAAGCGAAGTAAGAACAACAGTAAGCTGGCCTCAATGTCTGAGACATTGCCTGCTTCAACAGTATCAGCTGCAAGGGTAGCTGTGCCAACATCCAAGCCGGTTTTGGGAGTTGATGATCTTGTCGGTACCTATCGCAGTAAGGCTGCGAAAGATGCGATCAGACAGGCAAAAGCGGTTGATCGGGTTATTGCAGCTCTTAAGCATGAACGTGATTTGATTGGCAAAACAGAAATGCAGCAGCGGCTCCTGAACCAGTTGCGTGCAGCAGGGGCTGGGGCAACCAAAAAACAAAAGCAGGAAATTGAGAGCCTGGTGCGAGGCATCGATAACCAAAGGGCTGCACAGGAGAGCCTCAATCAAGTCTCCCAGTTTGGCGGGCAATTGATCTCAGACCAGTTCTCCCAGATCACAGCGGCCATCGATACGGGCAGCACAGCGCTTGACCAGTTTATCAAGACGATGGCGGACGCTGCTATTCAGGCTTCGTTGTTTGGAACTGGTCCGCTTGGCTCGATGTTTGGCGGTGGTGGTTCCGGTTCTGCTGGTGGCGGCCTGGTGTCCACTCTTGCAACTATAGCATCTTCATTCCTTGGGTTTGATCAAGGTGGCTGGACGGGTCCGGGGGGCAAGTACACTCCTAAGGGTATCGTGCATGGCGATGAGTACGTGTTCTCTAAAGAGGCGACTAGGAAGCTTGGTGTTGCCAATCTTGATGCGCTGCATAAAAGCGCCAAAGGCTTTGCAAGAGGTGGCTTCGTCGGTGGTCCTGTTCCCATGATCCCGAAACCTGCTGCAATTCCTGCACCAGCAAACCGCAATACTCCTTCTGAGATCCGGTTGGTGGTTGAGGGCAGTTCTGAGTTTGATGTCAGAGTGGCCGGCGTTGCTGGTCCTGTTGCTGTGCAAATCGTCGATCAAGCTAAACCTGGCATCATCAAAGCAGCCACTGCTCAGTCCCGTGGGAACGTGGTCAATGACCTGAATGCTTACGAGCAAAACAAGGGGGGAGGCTGGCTTGGCTAATTTCGTTCATTGGCCATTCAAGCTGTTTGCGATGCGGGGTAAACCAGCCTTTCACCAGCGGCCTTTCACCAGACAGGGTGGTATGACGTTGGGTGGCCGCGATCTTGTAACGCAAACCGACTTAGGTTTCTGGCGGGCTGTGTTTCCAAACATCATGGTGATGTCAAATGATATGCACCACGAGGAAGCTTGGAATGCAATCCAAGTTGCGTTGCAGGGGCGAAGTGGCTTGGTGATCGTTCCGGCTTACTACACGGGCTCACGGCTGCAGCAGCTCGCAAAGACACAAAGTGCTCTGACAACTCACTCTGATGGGTCCACGTTTTCCGATGGCACGAAGTATTCCAGTGAGCCACCTTTGGTTCAAATGGAAGAAGACGCACAGATCGGTGCAACTGTTGTGAAGCTTCGCGCTTTGCGTGAAGGGTTGAGCCTGACGGGCATCAAGTACAGTTACTTTCATGCGCTTTACCAAACGGGTCCGGTAATCGCAAAAGAGGGTAACGTGGTTCAAGTCCCGATCTTTCCTGCGACGCGGGCTAAAATTCCGGCAGGTTCTATTCTCACAGTGAAAGAGCCAACGTGCCTGATGCATCTTGCCTCTGACAATGAGATGGACATTGTTCACGGTGTGTCACCGATCACAAACAAGACGCTGAACTTTGTCGAGGCAATCGATTACTGGGATAAGGTCGCAGCCGAATGAATGCCCGCAAAGTGATGATCCTGATGAAGATGGATTTCCCAAAAGGAACCTCTCGCTTCTGGTTTGGATCTTGCCCTTACATTGATGCAAATGGTGATCACTGGCGAGCTGCCGGGGAACTTCCGGAATCAGCCTTAAGCACGCTGCAATATTCCTTTTCTGGTGAGGCCGTGATTATGGAGGTCGGCCTGTCTGGCGTTCCTCAGGACATTGCCGACCTGGCTTATGAAGAAACTCAGGAAGATGATGTCATCGGGTCTGAAGTGCAGATTTTGTTGCAATCTTGTGATCAGTACTTTCAGCCTGTTGGAGATCCAATCGTCAAGTTCACAGGCGAAATCATCGATCTGAATTTTCACAAAGCAGCGACGGGTGATCAGGCTCAACCTCACATCAAGCATGAAGTGATCGTAGTTGTTGCGAATGTGTTCCATGCCCGCAAATCGCGGCGCAATGCTGTGCTGTCGGACTCAGACCAAAAAGCGCTGTCGCTTAAACTCAATCCTGACCTTCTTCCAGATCTGTCGTGTGAACGAGTGACCCTCATGAACGAGCAAACCATCACTTGGCCACGTGCCTGAAAAACCTGCAAGGTTGGCTGTCAGATCGACGTGACATGCGCTTCGATCCCGGCAAGGCTGACTGTTGCTTGGTCCTTGCCGATTGGGCGTGCTTCAACGGCTATCCCGATGGTGCTCAGTTTCTGCGCGGCACCTACTCAACCACTGAAGAGTTGAACGAACTTCTCACAACATCTGGCGGGGCTTTAGGTTTGGTCGAGGGCTGTGTTGCAATCGCGGGCCTGCTGGAAACGCGCTCTAGGAAGATCGGTGACATCGGGGTAGTCGGCAGTTTGCATAACCCGCTCCGGCAGTGGGGAGCAATCTGGGACGGGCTCAACTGGCAAGTTCATTGGCGGGATGGTTTTGAAACCATTCACGCACCAGCTCTGAAAATCTGGAGTGTTTGATGCCTCATGCTGTTGCATTGGGTGTTGCGTTCGTATTGTCGAACGGAGCGGCCATACTTGGTGCATCCGTTGCGACGCAAGCTATTCTTGCGGGTGCTGCGGTGTCCTCTGTTGGTGTTGGGATTATCGGTGTCGGCTTGTCTGCTGGTGTTGGATACGCCGTCAAGGAGTTGGCGGGCACTCAGCGTCGGCAGAGTAATGCAGCTCCCTTGCCAAGTGTTGCAGACGGCAAAGTCAATCAACGGCAAAGCGTACCGTCTCGGTCGTTTGCTTATGGGTTGGTGCGCAAGGCTGGAGACATGATGTTTCTGGAGGAGCGTGACGGGACTGCTTACATGATCATCGCGCACGCTTCTCATGAGATAGATGGGTTTGTTGAACACTACCTGAGTGATGCAGCGGTTGAGATTGATGAAGATGGCAACGTCATAAAATCGCTGAGCAATGATGAGGATGCATCTAAGTATTACCGCCTCAGTGGTAAGGCTAAGGTCATTATCAAAGAGCGGTTGGGCACTCCGGTTGGTGAGCCGTATTCCGAACTGGTCACGAAGTTTAGTGATATCTGGAGTGATGATCATCGCGGCGATAACATCGCCAGCACGCTTGTGATTTGTAAGAGCGTCAGCGCTCAGCATCATAGAACGGTGTATCCGCATGGATATCCGACAGTGACATCTTTGGTTCGGGCGAAGCGCGTTTTAGATCCTCGAACTGATGAGGTTGCCTTTAGCAGGAACCTTGCGCTTCACCGTCTTGATCTTCTGCTTTCTCCCTATGGAGGTGCTTTGAAGTCAAACCGGATTAATCTTGAGAGTTGGGCCAATGCTGCTGCTGTCGCTGATGAGCAGGTCACCAACTTCCAAGGGGATCAAGAGCCTCGATATCATGGTGGCTTCAGTGGCCGGGAGAACAATGACCCCACCGAGGTCGCAAGGCTGATTGATGAAGCGGGTGAACTGCTGCTCTATGTTGACCCGCAAGGCAAGGTGGCGGTGCATGCCGGGGAGTGGGTAGAGCCTGACATTCACTTGAAAACAGCAGACATCAAGGAAGTGACCTTCCTGTCAAACCGGAATCCAAACTCGAATGTGAAATCTGTTCGGGGCCTTTGGACCAATCCAGAGCTAAACTATACCGAGGATGATGCGGTCATCTGGGGTGATCCGTATGTGGATGAGAACGACCCCAGGTCGCGAACCGTTGATAACGAATGTATCCAAAGCCACAACCATATGCGGCGCAAACAGAAGCTAAAATACATTCGTGCGACGGCTCCGCGAGTGCGAATTGTGTGCGACTACTTTGCATCTGAGAACCTGCCATTTCGACGCTTTATCAAGATCACAGAGCCGCCTCATCTGGTGGATGCCTATCTGGAACTTATTGGAACTCCGATCTTGGATCTCAACAATTTTACCCACCAGTTAGAGGCAATCGTTGTTCCTAAGAGCCTTTACGATTTTGAACCTGAGGAGGAGGGCGAAAAGGGTGATCCTCCTCAGCGTATTGGTTCCTCTGCATTGCCGATTGTCACCAGCTTTACGATTGCATTTGAACAGCAGGGGCAGAGCTTGATTGCTGAGGCGAGCTTCTCGCGTGGCTCTGAGGCTCTCACCTACGAGCTTGAGTACATGAAAACCAGCGGCGGCGCTGCCAAGTATGCGCAGGCAAACGATGGTGAAGAAGCCATCGAGACAGAAAGTTTGACTGCTGGTGTGGAGTATCGGTTCCGTATGCGAACCCGTTCGGTCTTTGGGCAAAATAGCAGCTGGTCCAATCCGGTTGTGCTTACAGCTTCTGCTTAATCTCTTTTCAAAATCTGGAGTTGGCTATGAACTTCCTCACCAAGGAAATTGTTTGGCGTGATTTTGTGACGTTCGGTCTTGGTAGCACCACTGAGCACGAACCAGTCAAAGCTGAGATTAGAGCGTATCTGGGGCAGCTTGAGATAGGTTCTACGCTTGGAGCAGTGATCGTTAAGACCAAGGCCGAGCTGGATAATATAACCAACAAACCAGACTACACACCTGCCATAGTCGGAGCTGACTCCAACCACGCCTTAAGCGGTTACTATCAGTGGCTGGGCGGCACCTGGCACTATGTGCGCGACCTTGCTGACAGTATCACGCGACTGGTCGATATCGATGGGACGGGTAATGCGATCAGGGCGAAACTTCGATTGGGTGTCAGCCTCTCGGCAGTTGAGTTTGCAGTCTTCGTTCCCATTGCAAACAACTCAGGCGCCGTGACCATCAAGGTTGATGATGTGCTGTTGCCAATTCGAAATGGCCTCGGCAATGAACTCGACCCTGATGACCTGCAGAAGGGCTATCCGGCGATGCTCACAGTGATTGAGGGGCAGGAGGGTTATGTTCTCCTTAATCCGGCAAATGTCGAAGCAGTGGTTCTTGCGGCCAAGACCGCATCCATAGCAGCTCGTAATCAGGCACAAACAGCTCAAGGCAAAGCAGAGGATGCTTTGAACCAACTGGAAGCAGCAGTTGAGCAAGCTTCTGATCTGGCGTTCAAACGCTTCAATAAGCTCTATCTAGGGTCATTTGACGACGATCCGGACACTGATAATGAGGGCAATGAGCTGGCAGATGGAGCGCTGTATTTCAAATCGCCAGATAAGAAGTTGAAAGTCTACTCTGATGTTGATGGATGGGTGCTTGCAACTCCAGAGACAAGTGACTTTCTCCATAAAACGAACAACCTGAGCGATATTCCCAGTGCGCCTCATGCTCGGCAGAACTTAGGTCTGCAAAACCTGGCGGTGTTAGACAAAGTTGGAACTGAGGAGATTGAAGATAGTTCACTCTCCACTCAAAAATACAAAAACAGCTCTGTTACAGATCAGAAGCTCAATTCTGCAAAACTGAATACGCTTGCAGCTGTTCCGAGGATTATTGCCGCTGCGAAGGTGGATACAAACGGTGATGTGCTTTGGGCAAGCAATCTGACCTGCAGCCGTACTAGTGTAGGTGGTTACGAATACGAGTTCGTACAAGCGCTCCCATCCAGCAAAGCAGGTAAATACACCGTCTTAACGACGGCAGATGAAAGCGGGCACATACCTCGAACCACTGCGAAAACAAAAGATGGCTTTAAGACTGGATTTGTGACACGGCGAACGACCACACCTTATCCATTTGTCGGCTCAAGCACAGGTCACGATGTGGTTGTGATTGGTGTTTGGTAGGGCATTGCAAGCGAACTCAACTGAAAGCCGGCTCCCCTGGGGAGCCTTTTTTGTGAGGTGATCATGGGACGGGTACCAGACTTGGAATCTCAAGAAATGCTGTTGGAACTTGGATTCAATCCAGGCAAGCCCGATGGTGATTGGGGCAGACTTTCAGAACATGCCTATCAGAGTTGGCTAGGCTTCAAGATTAAAGCGGTCAAAAGTGGCGAGCCGCCATGGCTTATTGAGGCGCGACGATTGTTGGGAACCAAGGAAATATCAGGACCGAAGCACAATCCAAGGATTATGGGTTGGGCGAGTAAGTTGGGTATCTCCTACCAGACTGATGAAACCCCTTGGTGTGGTCTGTTTGTCGCCCATTGCATGAGCCTTGTTTCTGATCGCCTGCCTATCAATCCTCTAGGGTCTCGCCAATGGGCGAAATACGGCAGACGGTTAGATAAAGGGGTGCCTGGCTCTATTCTTGTCTTCTGGCGCGGTAGCCCTCGCGGTTGGAAAGGGCACGTTGGTTTCTACGTTTCTGAGAGTGCCGGCCACTATCATGTGCTTGGTGGCAATCAGTCCAATGCAGTCACAACTGCAAAGCTTTCAAAGCGGCGGCTCTTAGATATCCGGTGGCCGGAAAGCTATCCAGTGAAAGGAGAGCGGGTGTTGGCGCAGCGCGAAGGTGCTGTCTCGATCAACGAAGCCTAAGATGCTTTAGATTGAAACTGTAATTGCAAATTCTCATTCTTGAATGGAGCTAATATGCAGAAGTCAGAGACGGGTACAGCATTGGTTTTTGCGGCGGCTTGGATTGCACAGAATTGGACTTTTTTTCTTGAACCGATCTTTCAGGCGTTGCTAATCATCTTGACTGTGGTTGCTGCGTTTTTCATGGCGTGGAACAGGATCTTGGATAACCGTCTCAAACGGCGACAACTTAAGGAAGGCATTGATAAACGATGAGAACCTTTGTGCGCTCTGATTAGTACATAGAGCTTCATAGTGCATCATTGTTGCTTAATGACCATAACTGCTATTCGCTGAGATATCAGTCCATACCTAGGGAACTAAGCTGTCGTTCCTAGATGTGAAGATCGATTACTGACACTGCGAATTTGAGTTTGATATTCACACATCACACTCCGATATTGGCCAAACCATCGTTCACTTAGGCATTTTCGCTGATAATCAAGCTTAGGTGCGCAGCCACAAGTTTTGCGCAAGCATAATACCCCTAGATTAAGTTGCATTTTTGGGAGTATTTTCAATGCCAAACAGCACACCAGTTTCCTCTCCTGTCTTAGTCAATACTGATGAGAACAGAGTAACTTCAATTCGAGTCATTTTTCAGGATTCAGATCTCAGCGATACTCATTCCCTCGCTTTGAATTCGGACGAAATGACCGGTTCCGGTACTGTGGTCAGTGATGACACGTTCCATTATGATCCAGGAACAGCGTTTGACTATCTGGCTGTTGGCGAAACTGCAACTGATACGTTTTCATACACGGTGACAGATGCTGCAGGTGCAAGCTCGACCTCAACGGTCACGATAACTATCACCGGGCATAATGATGGACCCGTTGCTGCTGCACTGACATTGGTGACCGATGAGAACACCTCGATCATTATCCTCCCTGATGTAACCGACCCGGACAACAACGATACGCATAGTTTCACAGTAGATACATCCGGCACGATTGGCAGCGTGATAGTAAATGCGGATGGTACTTTCTCATATGATCCAAATGGGAAGTTTGATCACCTCGGAGCCGGTGAGACTGCGACAGATACCTTTACCTATACAGTCACAGATGCAGCTGGAGAGAGCTCTACTGAAACCGTTACGGTTACAATCAATGGCCTCAGCTCAAATACGTCACCTGACACTTTCCCGTATGAGTTCACCACTGACGAAGATACACAAATTGTTTTCCGTACCATCTTCCATGATCCGGATGTAGGCGATACCCACACTTACTCGCTTAATACTGATGGTTTGATAGGAACGTTGACGGAAACAGGTGAGGGTGTTTTCCACTACGACCCAAGTATCGGCTTTGACTATCTGGCTGAGGGAGAAACGGGCACCACCACCTTCACCTACACGGTGACTGACAGCTCTGGGGCAAGTGACACCGATACCGTAACCATCACAGTTACTGGCCGAAATGATGGACCTGTTGCTTCTGCAATGCACGTAAGCACCAGCGAGAGCAAGCCACTTGTGATTTCACCGGACTTTTCCGACCCAGATACATCTGACACTCATACCTTTACCGTTGATACGAGCAGTACCACTGGCACTGTGACGGTCAATGATGATGGTACTTTCACTTATAATCCGAACGGTAAGTTTGATGCGCTGGGTCTTGGAGAAACTGCAACCGATACGTTTACATATACTGTGACGGACGGTTTAGGCGAAAGCTCTAGTGAGATCGTTACAGTCACTATCCAAGGTGAAAGCGATATAACCGTTCTTCCAAGCAAGATCGTTGCATCAGATGGTGAAGAGGATGACTACTTTGGTGACAGTGTACAGATGAACGACCATGGTGTTGTCGTTGTTGGCGCTATTGGTGAAGATGATAAGGGTTCGCGAGCTGGTGCTGTTTATGTCTATACACCTGATGGTGATGGGTATGTTGAAACCAAACTAGTAGCTTCAGATGGTGCAGGTGCAGATATATTTGGTAATCAAAGTGTAATCAATAATTCGGGTGTCATTGCTGTCAACGCGTACTATGACGATGACATGGGTGATCAATCTGGTTCTATTTATGTGTTTACTCCAACAGAGGGTGGGGGGTATTCGGAAACCAAGCTGACGGCATCTGACGGTGTGGCTGACGATTGGTTGGGTCAAACATTGTCGATGAATGCTGATGGTGTGATTGTTGCTAGCGCCTTTAGAACAGGAACTGATAAGATCTATATCTTCACACCGGATGGCTCTGGTGGTTACTCAGAAAGCAAACTAGTTGCTGAAGGCAACGACGGCTTTGGCAGAGGTACAATCAATATCAATGACAATGGCGTGATATTTGCTGATGGCCCAGGCAGCTCAGCTCGTGTATTCACACCAGATGGCTCTGGTGGCTACACTGAGTTGCAGCTTACTGCTCCTGATTCCATAACTAGTTTCGGCATAAGTGGTGCAGTTGAAGGCGATGGTACTATAGTGGTTGGAAGCAATGATGCGCTGTACATCCACGAACCAGATGGTAGTGGGAATTATGTAGTTTCAAAGCTGATCACCGAGTTTGATCGTACTGCAGCAGTCGCCATAAATGAGGCTGGAGTTATTGTCACCAGTGCGACTTCTGGCAAGGGAACTGCTTATGTTTATGTTCCAGATGGCTCTGGTGGTTATAATGAAATCGTTTTGACAGCTCCTGATGGTGTGACAGGAGATAGTTTTGGAAGGTCAATCTCAATCAATGAAGATGGTTTCGTCACAGTTGGTGCGCATCTTGATGATGACATGGGTGGTCAATCCGGTTCTGTGTATGTTTTCAAACCGAGTGATGACGGTAATTATGTCGGTCCAGACGGCACTATTTATGAGCCAACAGAGACACTGCCAGTGATTGAAACCTTTGAGACAACATCTCTCAAAGTTATTGGTAGCGATGCTGCAGAAGTTCTTTTGGGTGGTGCTGAAACAGACATTATCAACGGGAATGGTGGTAATGATGTGATCACAGGTGGTACTGGTGATGATCAGCTGAATGGCGGTGAAGGTAGCGACATATTTGTGTTTGCTGCTGGTGATACCGGCCATGATGTTCTTGCTGACTTCGATGCTGCAGATATCATTCAGGTTGAAACTGCACTGTTCGCCGACTTCACCGCTGTCATGGCTGCAGCTGAGGATAGTGGTTCAAATACAGTGATCACGATCGACGAAGATACCTCTATCACTTTACAAGGTGTCACGACTGCCGAGCTGCAACAGGATGATTTTCTGTTCATCTAGTCTATGCTGAGAAATCCAAGGCGCTCGCAATCATCAGTTGCGGGCGCTAATTTTTGCTATAACCAGACAGCACTCATTTCCATACGGGTTTCACAGCATAATCGGGTCGTGAGCTACATAACAAATTACATAACAATTGCGTATTTTGAGCAATATGAATTTGATATAAATCGAGTTACTATATTGAAATATAAGAGAAAAAAGGATTTAGACTGAAAGCTCGATTTTTTAACGGACTCTCTCCGTGTCCGCCATCTTCTCTTTTTTTGAAAATATGAGTTTGTGAAGGAATAAGCCGAATGGTTTGTTCCTTGGCTGTGTTATTTTGCTCTTAAGTTGGCTTTGCGATGGTCTCTCGTTGCTAGATTGGCACGCATTCTACTTTTTCGATTCTCAATGAACATCTCACCTATTCGAGTTGGTTGGTGTGAGAGGTTGGCTTTTCCTTCTGTCATAGAAACGTAATGTAATGCTCGTTTTGCCAGCTATGTGGGGGAGGTGGGGTGTGACGGTTTTTTGACGGGGTTGCTTTGTGAGTGAGCGTCATTTCGCTGTAACAATCGCGTGTGCCTAGTACGTTAAATTTTAACAGGTACCGGGGTTGAACTCTTGATCCAGTTTGAAAGCGTTAGAAAAGAATTTGGCGCGCATGTTGCTGTCAAAGGGGCGAGCTTCATTGTTGAGAAGCCTCAGATGATCGGCATTATTGGTCGTTCTGGTGCGGGTAAATCCACATTGCTGCGGATGATCAACAGACTTACCCCGGCAACCGATGGGCGTGTCCTTGTTGATGGTGTTGATGTGCTTGCTTTACAGGGGGCGTATAAGCGCCGCTGGCAGCGTGATTGCGCGATGATCTTTCAGCAGTTCAACCTGGTTCCTCGCCTTGATGTTTTAACCAACGTTATGTTGGGGCGTTTGAATGCACACGGAACAGTTTCAAGCATGCTCAAGCTGTTCACTCGCGAAGAGCGTGTTCAGGCTCTGCTGAAACTTGAAAGACTTGGTATTGCTGAAACGGCTTTGAAAAGGGCCGAAAATCTTTCTGGTGGTCAGCAACAGCGTGTTGCGATTGCTCGTGCTCTTATGCAGGAACCGAAAATGCTTTTGGCGGATGAGCCGATTGCTTCGCTGGATCCGATGAATGCGCAAGTGGTGATGGACGCTCTCAAGGCGATCAACACGGAAGATGGCCTGACTGTTATTTGTAATCTCCATACTCTTGATACTGCCCGTAATTACTGCGACCGTGTGATTGGCATGCGTGATGGTGAGATTGTTTTTGATGGGAAACCGGATGAGCTTTCTACCGCAGTGGCCCGTGAGATCTACGGTGCTGACGACAGTTTTGAGGAGGGGATGACCTCAACTTCTCTGGGTAGCGAAGGTGCAAAAATCGCTGCCCTGGAACTGGCGAAAGGCGATGCTTCGCCTGTTGTCTCTGCTGCTGAATAGCAGCGGTTTTAGATTTATATTCTGATATTGGAGTGCTCTGATGAAAATCATCGGTAAAGTCGCTGCAGCTCTTGCTGTTAGCACAACCCTTCTTGCTGCGCCTATGGCTCTGGCTGAAGAGAAAATCACTGAGTTCCGCATTGGTATTCTTGGTGGTGAGAATGAGGCGGATCGTCTTCGTTCCAACCAGTGTCTGGTTGACCGTTTTGAAAAGCTGCTGGGTGTTCCTGTCAAGCTTTTCCCGGCAGCTGATTATGCTGGTACTATTGAAGGCCTGAAGGGCGGGAACCTGGATTATGCCGAACTTGGCGCTTCCGGTTACTCTGCTGTTTATCTGTCAGCTCCTGATGCTGTCGAGCCAGTGCTG
The DNA here is from genome assembly GCF_001623085.1 of Pseudovibrio sp. W74. Taxonomy (NCBI): domain Bacteria; kingdom Pseudomonadati; phylum Pseudomonadota; class Alphaproteobacteria; order Hyphomicrobiales; family Stappiaceae; genus Pseudovibrio; species Pseudovibrio sp. W74. The sequence continues at coordinate 159,577 of NZ_LMCJ01000006.1, read as the reverse complement.
ACCACCAAGCAGACGGATGGCGCGACAGGTTATTATTCTGTTTTGGTTGCTCGTGCGGATTCTGGCATTGAAACGCTGGAAGACATGAAGGGCAAGCGGATGGGCTTTGCTGACCCTAACTCCACCTCCGGTTATCTGGTTCCTTCTGTTGCGTTTGACGATATGGGCCTGAACCTGAAAGAGTACTTTGCCTCTACGCAGTTCTCTGGTGGACACGAGCAGAACGTTCTTGCTGTTTTGAATGGCGATGTTGACGGTGGCGTCACCTGGGCATCTGGCGTTGGCGAATGGGAAGAGGGCTATACCTCTGGTAACCTGCGTAAGATGGTTGATAAGGGCATGGTTGATATGTCTGATCTGGTTCAGGTCTGGCAGTCTCCGCTGATCCCGAACGGTCCGCTGGTTGTACGTAAGTCGCTTCCATCCGACGTAAAGCAGAAGGTTGTTGCCTCGTTGAAGTCCATGGTGACTGATAATACCGAGTGCTTCTATTCCGCACAGGGTGGTGAGTACGCTGACTTTGTGGAAGTGAACCACGACTTCTACAAGACCATTGTTGAAGCGCGTCGCCGTAAGATCGAAGCAAAAAAAGCTAACTAATTCTCAGAGTAGTAAAGGGGCGCGGATCTGACCGCGCCCTTTCTTTATGGGGGCCGTGGTGGCTCTCATCATTTCCCTGTTTGGAGGATGTTGAAGTGGCCGCTCATCTGGCGCTTGCCGAAGCTTCCCGTCTGGCCGAGATTTCTCAGGTCTATGAGCGTGTTGCCCGGCGCCGAACGCTATATACTCTTTCTCTGCTCGGCCTTTGTGTCCTGAGCATCTTCGGTGGCTTGTTTGTTGCGGACCAAGCAAATTCTGGTGGCTTTTGGACCGGCTTGGGTAAATTCTTTGATTATCCGGCTGAGTTGTTCATTGGTGCTTATGAGGAAGGGCTGGTTGGGCTCTTCGCACTTGTTCTTCAATATCTTCCGTACTTAATCGAGACCGTCAACATCGCCTTGGTCTCAACTCTTCTGGCATTCTTTCTGGGTGGGGCGCTGAGTTTCGTTGCCAGCCGTAACTTGGTGAGCAATCGGCTTGCCGTTGCTGCGATGCGCCGGGTGATGGATATTTTCCGCGCATTTCCAGAGATTGTGATTGCGCTGTTGCTGGTTCTGATTTTTGGGCCAAGTCCGGTTGCTGCTGTGATTGCGGTGACAACGCATACAATTGGTGCACTCGCCAAACAGTTTTCTGAGGTGAATGAGAACTGTGACCTGAAGGCTGCTGAAGGCATTCGCAGTGTCGGTGGCAACTGGCTGGAGCAAATTCGCTTCGGCATTCTGCCTCAAGTGCTTCCAAACTTTTTGTCTTACACGCTGCTTCGGCTGGAAGTGAATGTGCGGGCCTCTGCGATCCTTGGGTTTGTCGGAGCTGGCGGTCTTGGTGCCGAGTTGAAGATGGTTGTCGACTGGAACTATGGGGCTGACATTCTTGTCATCATTTTCATGCTGGTTCTTTCAATCACGTCCATCGATTACCTCAGTGGCTGGATGCGACAAAAACTTATTGGCCAGACGGGGCAAGTTTGATGGAGCGTTCTATGACAGATATTAGTGCCTTGCGTGGGACGTCGCATCATGAAGAGCAACGACTGGAGGAGCTGTATCCCGGTGTTCTCGGGCTGGATTTGAAAAAACGCTTGCTTGGTCCGGTGCTATCGCTGTTGGTTGTTGTTTATTTGGCTCTTTGCTTTTTCGCGTTTGATGTTCCGGGCGTGATGGAGAAGGCCCGTGGGGACATGGCTCAACTGTTTGCGCTGGATGCTTATGCCCACAAGGTGCATGCGAAGTACCAGTTCAAGAAGGCTGATCAGGGGGTCGTTGTTAGCCTGGAGGGCAACAGGCGGGCTATATATAAAGAGCAGCCAGATTGGATTGAGCAATCACGTGGGCAATCCTCCATTCTGCTCGGTGAAGATGGGGTGCTTCAATTTGCAGATGATGTGGTGACTTACACTCATCCAGAGTTTGATGAGCCTTTTACATTCAAAGTTGGAGATGGGGTTCCGCAGTTTATTGGTGGAGCGGAGGCTGACTGGCTCAAGGTCTCGAAAGCCCAGGTTAATGCTCGGCCCTCTTTATATACACGTATCTGGCTGACAAAGAGCAAAGTTGAGGTGCATCGCTATTTCGTTGGGTGGGAGAATTTCTGGTTTGACTTTGACAGCAAGCTGAACGGGCTGAGTGCTGGTCAGCTGATGTCCTTGGCGTTTTCTTCAGAAAGGCTGGATCCTGATGCTTCCAACCTGCGCTTTATGTTCAATGAGTTTTGGATGAACAGCGAGTGGCAGCATGGGGAGGTTTATTTCGCATTGCTGCAAACTCTCATCATGGCCGTGGTCGGTACCTTGATTGCGGGTATTTTAGCGTTGCCGCTTGCGTTTGCTGCTGCTGCGAATGTTAATCCGGTGAGGCTAGCGCGAACAGGTGTGCGCCGGTTCTTCGATTTCCTACGCGGGGTCGATATGCTTATCTGGTCGCTCATCTTTATACGGGCGTTCGGACTTGGGCCGCTCTCCGGGATTTTTGCGATCTTCTTTACCGATACGGGTACTTTCGGCAAGCTGTTCTCTGAGGCGATTGAGAATGCAGATAAGAAACAGGCGGAAGGCGTGCAAGCAACGGGAGCTTCTCCGGTTCAGAAATATCGGTTCGGGCTGTTTCCGCAAATCCTACCTCTCTTTATATCTCAGATGCTTTATTATCTGGAGAGCAATACACGCAGTGCCACCGTGATCGGAGCATTGGGAGCAGGGGGAATAGGCCTAAAGCTTATTGAGACCATGCGAACCAGACAGGATTGGGAGAACACTCTCTACCTGATCTTTCTGATTATTGTGGTGGTGATGATGATGGATCAACTCTCAGGATGGTTACGTCGCAAACTCATTGAAGGCCAAGCCTAGGACAAAACACTCAGTTTTATGGAGGAGGGCAGTTACTCAAGTGGCTGCCCTCTTTGTTTTTGGTAGGCAGTCAGTTGTCCTTCGGGTGAAAAATGCTCGCTGAGGTGGATTTGTCCACATCGTGTAGACTGCAAAAGTTAATGCGTTTTAGGCTGATAAATCGCAGTGATCCTATGTGAATTTAGTTAACTTATTGATTTATATGTATTTTTCTTGGTTGTGTGGAACTGGTGCATTTAGCATCAAAAATATTGATGTATTATTATTTGTTGTTTGTGTTGATGTATTCTTGCAGTCAGTTGCAGCTCACTTGGAAGGAAAAAGCTTTGAGATAGTAGGTTTTTGACTGAATAAGTGACGATTTATGTTTGTTTTTCTTAAGTTATACCGGCCCGGTCTCAACACCTCTCCAGTAACTCGGAACATAACAATAAATTATGGGTTTAATCTTCGCTTTTGCTTTGAAATGGTTTGTTTCTAGTGCGTGTTGCCGTTCTTGGTTTGGCTTATCTCCCCTAAATTCCCTGTGTTATTTGTGCCACATCGTATTTCGATGACTTTCAAACTTCATTTGAATTATTGATTAAAAACTAAAGATCACAAATATTGATGTTGTGAACAGCGCGGGGCGCACTTACCGGTGCCCGCTGAATAAAGTGATGTTTCAAACATTGCTTTGATCAGGATGCGCAAGTGGGGAGCCAGAGTGGTCAGGGATCGACATGTGGTCGAGCTGCTCTGGTTTTAAAGAAAGTTAGAATTATGAATTTCAAGGCTATCGCAATCGCAGCAGCTGCTGCTGCCGCTGCAACTTCCGTTCAGGCTGCTGATCTTCCAGCTGACATCGCACCAGTAGATTACGTTCGCATCAACGATGCATACGGTGCAGGTTTCTTCGTACTGCCAGGCACTGAAACTGCAATCAAAATCGGCGGCCGTGTTCGTGTTGAAGCACGCTTTACAGACCTGCTGGACGATGAAGATTACAGCAGAGAAGACAACAACCACAACTTCCGTTCCCGTGCGAACCTGCGTATTGATACCCGTACACAGTCTGAGCTGGGTCTGATCCGTACATACATGGATTTCCAGTACACTTCGAATTCCGATTCACGTGATTCTGCAGGTGTTAAACTGGACAAGGGTTATGTTCAGATCGGTGGCTTCACTTTCGGTCTTGCAACTTCTGCATTCGATCTTTGGACTGGCGAACTGGCTTCCAACCTGTTTGATCGTCACCTGGCTGATGACACCGTATGGCAGGCATCCTACACTCACGCATTGGGTAATGGCCTGACGATTGCTGCGTCTATTGAAGACAACGCTGACCGCGAGCAGGGTGTATTCGTTGGTACTGACGATCTGAATAAAGCGGGCAACACCCTTCCTTCCTTCGTTGCGAAGGTTCTGTTGAATCAAGGGTGGGGCTATGCTGGTCTTTCTGGTGCTGTAACCAAAGTTGATACATCAGTTGGTCGTGACTCCTCTGAAGTTGGATACGCTGTTGCCGGTGCTGTTGGTTTCAATCTTGACATGATTGCTCCTGGTGACGTGATTAATTTCCAGGCTGCTTATGCAGATGGTGCTATGGCTTATGTTGGTGCTGAAGGCGATGTCGCAGACGCAGTCCTTGACGCTGATGGTGACATTGAAACCAATAAAGCTTGGTCTGTTGCTGGTGGTTATATGCACAATTGGACAAGTGAACTGTCTTCAGGTGTAGAAGCTTCCTACCTAGATGTTGAAGCTGGTGCTGGCGATGCTGACTTCAATCAGGTTGTTGTAGCTGGTACTCTTGAGTACCGTCCAGTTTCCGGTCTGCTGTTCTCTGCTGGCGCTGGTTGGAAGCAGGATGATGTCGATGGTGCATCTAAAGAAGATGCGGGTGTCTTAAACTTCCGCGTACAGCGTTCTTTCTAAGGCTGACTTAAGCCTTAGACCTTCATTGGACTTTCAATAATCCTGATTTTCCAATGACTCTCATTCCCGGTGGTGTCCAAAACCACCGGGTTCCTCTGTTTGAGGCTATGTGTATGCGGGTACTCTTGCCTATTTCTATTTTGAATTTGCATATTAAATTTTAGTCGGCATTTTAATCCCCAGTGCGTAGTTTTTTGCGCGCGTTCAGGGGAATTACGTTCGTCTAGCAGTTAAATGTACCGACCTAGATGCGTTGTGATGTTGTTTATATAATACTATTCAATGGTTTAGAGAAAATTAGAACGACTATGATCTGTGATGTCTGAGTTGAGTGCATCGGGCATCCATAGAAGCTGTTGTGTCAAAAAAAACACACTACTTTAACGTGGTGATGTTTCTCCCCTTTCAAATTACTAGGTTGATATTGCGATCTTCCATCTCGTCGGGCATCAATATGTCCATCGACGCGGTCGAGCCGATTGAATGCTTTGCCAAATTATGGCGAGCCTCTCAGGTTCTCGTGTCGCAGGGAAAAGAGGAAATGTGAGCTGCTCCAAACAGGTCACGCCAGTTTCTTCTTTCTATTGAGAGACATTGGAAGGTCAGAATTATGAACGTTAAAACTCTTGCACTCGCTGCAGCAGCTGCTGCAGCTGCAACTTCTGTACAGGCTGCAGATCTGCCACTCGCTGCTGAGCCAGTAAACTACGTAAAAGCATGTGACGCATTCGGCGCTGGTTACTTCCAGCTGCCAGGCAAAGACACCTGCATCAAACTCGGCGGTCGTATCCGCGCGCAGTACGTAACTCACAATCTTAATGAAGAACTTGAAGATGTTGCTAATGACTACGAAGCATACGTTCGTGGTTACGTGTACTTCACTTCCATGACAGCGACCGATTTCGGAACAATCAAAACCTACACTGAATTGGAAGCTCGTTGGACAGCAGACGGCGAGCGTCAGGGTGTACGTGGAAACGATGCATGGATCCAGCTCGGAACCGACTATGGCTCTTTCCTGTTCGGTCGTGAAGGTTCTGCGTTTGACGAGTTCACTGGCTACACATGGATCGGTCCAGTTGGCGGTGCTTGGTCTGATACAGCAACTTTGCAGGCATCGTTCACTGCAGATCTGGGTAATGGCTTTACAGCGACAGCTTCTCTTGAAGACTCCAGCTACCGTGGTGGTGACGAGAATGCAGTTGATTTCGTTGGTGCTCTGAAGCTTTCCCAAGGTTGGGGCTCCTTCAAACTGGCTGGTGCTGCGCACAACAAAGCTGACGGAGATGGTTACGGCTATGCAGCCGGCGCAACTGCGTCCTTTAACCTTGATATGGTTAAAGAGGGAACTGAAGTCACCTTCCAGGCACAGTACGCTGATGAAGCTGGAAGCTACATCGGTGTCGATGAAGACCTCATCAATGTAGAATTCACTAAAGGTTATAACCTTTCTGCTGGTCTCGAGACCTCTTTGACAGAAAAAGTGTCTGCGCAGCTTGATCTTGCTTATATCGACGTAGAATCTACTATTTCTAGCGACGAAGTCCAAGCTTACAGTGTGAACGGTTCTGTTGTTTACTCTCCAGTTGCAGGTCTTGGTCTTGCTCTTGCAGCAGGTTGGGCTGATGGTGAAGTCAATGATGTGGACGTTGACGATGTAATTCAGGTTGGTGGACGTGTACAGTACACCTTCTAATCTGCGATAAAAATTGATAGCTTAGTGGCTATTTATTTTTGAGCCTTGGCAATTTTGATTGCCGAGGCTTTTTTTTGTGAGCAGGATACACCTCCACCTCCACCTCCACCTCCACCTCCACATACAACTGGAAGAATTCTGCATTTTCCATATGAGATCGAGTGCGCCACAAGCAAACCGTTTTAAAATTTGTAGTAATCTATAGACTTTTAAGGTGGATGTTGGGATCAAGGTGCTGAAATGGAATGCTTAAAATACTTTATTATGACACTGGTGCAATGAGGATACATCGGGCTTCCAATCTTGTTTGATAATGTATACCTATTCGATAGAAGCTCTACACGTATCGTAAGGGCACGCTATTTCTAGTTCTCCAAGCGAAACATTTTGAGCTTTACCTCTGGTGAAGTTCCTCGATCTGCCTATCGCAGTAGAAAGTAACTTGAGTGGATTTGCTGTACTCAAGCTAATGATGAATGAGCCAAGGTTTGCGATACTAGATATTTTCGCCTTAAATCCAAAACTTGCACCGGTTACTGGTGGGGGGCTGGTTGGCCTGCTAACTAAGTCTGGGCTCGCTAAGTTTCTTGCCTATTCCTCGACACCGAGTGGGCACAGGTACTTAAATATTTCAAACCTGCAATCTAAGGAACTTGGGCTTGATTTAGTATCCTGCCTAAAACTGTGGGTTTATTCACAAAAAGAACAGCGATATTGGCGTGTAGAAAAGATTGGAGGGACATTCTATGCGTTACTTAGAGCGGTGTGCGATTAAGTTATTGAAATAATGTAATATAATCTAAAGCTACCCAAATATGGATCTATGTATTGACTACATTACGCAGGCTGTGTTGCCTAGGTTCAACACTTAAAATTTCAGCTCTTTCTTAAAACTCCTGTTGTAAAAACCACACACGTAAAAAATCACAAGTAGAAATAGGCAATTGCGAGACATTGATGGGCTTGCCTAAAACTCCAAATATTGTAATTTCTCCTCACGAACCTTCAGGGGGCTTTCTCTTCAAGTAGGCGCTTGAATTGAGGCGGAGGGTTCAAGGGGACAGTTCAGACACGTTTGATGACGGTGCTCGCACCTGAATTGCGGTTTGATGATCTGTTTTAAATAAAGTTTAAAATCCATATTATGGGAAGCTTGTGATGAACTTCAAGAAAATCGCTATCGCGGCCGCTGCTGCAGCAGCAGCAACTCCAGCAATGGCTGCTGACCTTCCAGTGGTTGCAGAGCCAGTAAACTACGTACAGGCGTGTGACGCATTCGGCGCTGGTTACTTCCAGCTGCCAGGTCAGGATACTTGCATCCGCGTACACGGCCGTATCCGCACTAACTACACTTCTCATGATCTGACCAAAGATTATGCAGCAGCTTCCAACGCATATTCTGCATATGCTCGTGGTTATATTTACCTCGAGTCCATGACTGATACTGAGTTCGCTTCCATTAAGACCTACACTGAACTAACAGGTACTTGGAAAGACGATAATACCAGTGAAGTTGGTACAGGTAACGCATACGTACAGCTCGGCTTTGATAACGTTTCCGTTCTGATCGGTCGCACCGGCGGTGTATTTGATCCATTTGGTGGTTACTCCGAAATCGGTACAATTGGCCCAGTTGCTGGTGGTGAAGATGCGCTGCAGATCTCTGCAACAGCGGATCTTGGTAATGGCCTGACTGCTTCCTTCGGTATCCTGGATTCCAATGCATACGGCGGCGCAAGCAAAGACGCTAACTTTGAAGCTGGACTGTCCTACACCCAGGGTATGTTCTCTACATCCGTATTTGCAGCAGCGCACGCTTACAACAACGACGATTATGGCTTTGCAATTGCCGGTCAGGTTGAGGCGGACGTAACTGAGAGCGTAAAAGTTGGTTTCGGTGCAGCTTATGCTGACTCCGCTCTGTCCTATATCGGTGGTAACAACGAGTTTGCCCAGCTTACTGACGCGCTTGGCGCAACAGGCTACAACCTCGTAGCGGGTGCTGAGTTTGGTCTTTCCGACACTGTTACAGCGGCTCTTGATGCTTCTTACACTTCATTCGAAGTTTCTGGTTTCGATGCAAGTGTAACTACCGTAAACGCTTCTGTTGTTTATGCTCCAGTTGCTGGTCTGAAGTTCGTAGTTGACGGCGGTTTGGCACGTGACTCTGAAGACGGTGAAGTGGCAAAAGTTTCTACTCGTGTTCAGTACTCCTTCTAAGATCTCTTAGATTGAGGGTCTCGGCGGCGGTGTCGCCGGGACCACTTTATAAAGCCTTGATGTGATACCTGCCACAGACTTGCATGTGTAGGCGGTATAGATAGGTACTACTTCAAGATTTTATGAGTTTTGGTTTCGCTCAAAACCTTCTAATCTATATCTGGTTGAAGTTCATATATCCTGATCTTTCAATCAGTCTCTCAGGCCCGGCGGTTCCAACCCGCCGGGCTTTACCATTTGTGCGTGATACTTAAGTTTTCAATGAGTATTACGCCATGGTGACCTCCCAAGATGTGAAATTTTGCTCAGTTGAACTTCCTGACCGTTTCGATTGGGTGAGATAATCCTGCTCAATCCATAGTAATTGCGAAAATTGAACCTTGGCGTAATTGTCTAGTTGCACAGGGGTAGTCATTGCAGCTGATTTTGATCACTGCATTTGTGGGCATTGGGCTACTCCGAGTGACGGATGGAGGTTCAATACTATGACGAAGAAGCTGATATTCCTGCCGGTCTTGCTGTCATTCGGAGTTACAGCACAGGCTACAGACTTGCCTAAACCTGTTTTTGAGGCTGAGCCTGAGCCGCTCAATCTGGTGGAACCCTTAGACTATGTGCAGGTTTGTGATGCGTATGGTGAGGGGTTTTTCTTTATCCCTGGTACGCAGACGTGCCTGCGCTTGAGTGGTCGGGTACGTACCGATGCGCAGTATCGTCGCTTTCCCAAAAAGCCGAGTAACTGGGGCGGCGTGGTTGATTATGATCCTAAAGGGCGTGATTTGAACTCGATGCGCTTTCGTGCTCGCTCCTACATCCGCATGGATGCGCGATCAGAGACCGAGTTTGGGTTTGTTCGCACTTTTTCCGAGCTTAGAGCGACCGTGGATTCAGACACTGAACGATATGGTGACTCTCCGGAAATGGATCTGAACAAGGCCTATATTCAGTTCGGTGGCTTTACGATTGGGCGCACTGGTTCTCTGTTTGATTTCTTTACGGGAGCTACCTTTGGTGCTGTGCATAGGGATTGGTCTGATACCAACTCCTGGGCTGCAGCTTATACGGAGGTGTTTGATGGTGGAGTTTCCGTCACTGTTTCCATTGAAGACCCAGTTTATCGTGCGCATGGCGTGTTTACTGGCGTTGCAAGTGAAAATGGAAAGGCCGGGAATAAGGCCCCTGACGCAGTGGCGGCCTTCCGAATGGATGGCGATTGGGGCAGTGCGAAGCTCGCGGCGGCTGTGACGAATATCAGACCAGAAGCCGCTTATGTACCTGGTGAAGTTGGCTGGGCGTTGGGGGCAGGAATGATAATTAACCTCCCTCAGATGGGTAGTCAGGATGCTATGGCTCTGCAGTTCCAGTATGGAAACGGTGCTGTTTCCTATGTGGGTATTGATGACGATGAAGTTTTTGACGCTTACTACATCAACGGCGATACCAGAAAGACCGAAGCACTATCGTTTTCAGGTGGGCTTACGCATTATGTGACGCCTGAAGTGCGGACAGATTTTGATGCGAGTTACGCGGTTGTTGACACACCAACTGGTGCCGCGCTTCCAGACTTTGATCGGTTTGCTCTGGATTGGGATTTGGTCTGGTCACCGGTCAGTGGAATGGAAATGGGTGTTGACCTTGGCTATGCACGAACATCGCCGGAGGATGAAAAAGACTTTGATGAAGCCAGTGCGCTCTTCAGAGTTCAAAGAACCTTCTAAGACATTAAGTTTCTTGAAGAACTTGGGAGTTGGATCTGATGAGCCAACTCCTCTTTTTTGTGTTTGCTAAGCGTGCTGTCTTATAAAATTGAGGATGCGCGTTTGGGTAGAGTGGTCCCAGAGTAAAGGCGCATGTCCTTGGTTGGGGATGACTGAGAGTTCCATCTTCTCGTGTAACTGCTGCATTTTCTCGACAGTTTTTGCTGTAAGAAGACGTGAGTTTTGTCCATGGAGTAAGAGGTGAGGAAACGGTTTTAGCGCGCTGAAAGACATCCAGAGATCGTCTTCAGATGCTGCTTTCTTGTCTCCACGGAGTGTATCGCCCAAGTGCTTGTCATAGCGTAATGATACGCCGTCGGAATTGGGAGCGTATAATTGATTGGCGAATGTTATCCAATCCGCTTCTGACATGGCTGTGAACGCTGTTGCATGGATGGAAGCGAGGCGCTCTGCTGCGGCTTTCATGTTTGGTTGGGACATGACGGTGCCGACTGAGGCAATGATGTCGTTGAGGGCTGGAGGTTCGATGACTGGGCCTATGTCGTTGATAATGACTGATAGCAGGCGCTCTGGGTATCGTTTGGCCATGGAGAAAGAGTGGAGGCCGCCGCGGGATGTGCCGATGAGTGCAAATTTTTCAAGTCCGAGCGCTTCGATGCCCCTGTCAATATCGTCAGCTTCCTGATCAAGACTGTAGGTCTCAAAATCCTCAGAGTGATCTGACAGGCCACGGCCACGATAATCCATTGCGATGACGCGGTGACCATTTTCTCTCAAAAAGTTTGCTAGGTGATAGAAATCTCTTGTGTTTCTCGTCAGGCCAGAAAGGCAAAGGACTGTTGGGTTGCGGGGAATATCCGGGTCCCAGATGTGTGCAGATAAGGTTAGTTCGTCGCTGGCTTTCCAAGTGAAACGGGTTGCGCCCGCAACGTTTTGAAGGTCGACATCAATGTAATCTGGGGCTTGAAGCATAAGTTCCTCCCGAAATGCTTCGGTGTTTTCAGCGATTACAATGCGGTCCGGTTTAAATTCCGGCTTCTGAAGGGCGCTGTTAGACGGGTTTTCTCAGTGCGTGTGTTTGCTACTGTGAAAACAGCCTGATGAATCGCTGGATCAATTATCCTCACCATAGGGCAGGTTTATGCACGTGTCTTGTCAAAGTTGGAGGGTGAGATACAAGGGTGCCCGGAAGGTTTATGTTCTGTTGCTGACAATAAAAAGCCCGGCTAATTCACCGGGCTTTGATTGTTTCGAGCTGTTTTGTAGTGGGATTAGTAGCCGCGTGTGAGATCTTGTGTGATCGTGAGAGGCTTGTTTTCCAGCTTATAACGGTAGACCTGAAGGTTTTCCGTGATGCGCTGCACGTAGTTCCTCGTTTCCCCGTAAGGGATTGATTCAACCCAATCTATTGGATCTATTTTTGGATCTCGCGGGTCACCAAAGCGCTCAATCCACTCCTTCACTTTGTTTTCACCAGCGTTGTACGCGGCGAAGGTGAGGATGTAGGAGCCACCGAACTCGTCCACCAGCTCTCCCAAAAAGGCTGCGCCGAGTGTGGCGTTGTAGGCTGGGTCAGATGTCAGGCGGGACTTCTTGTAGGAGACCCCCAGATTGCGAGCCGTGTCGCGAGCTGTCCCCGGCATGAGTTGGAGTAATCCCAATGCACCTGCGCTGCTGCGCGCTTTTGGGTTAAATGAGCTCTCTTGTCGAGCAATCGCGTAAACGACTGGTTTTTCTACACCTTTTGTGATGCGTGTTTTGCGCGGAATTGCGTTGGTCGGGTAAGCGAGCGGTGCCGCTTCGACACGTTCTGCCTGCGCCAGACGACCAACCATTGTCGCCCATTGATAGACGCCGCGAGATTCTGCCAGCTCGGTCAGAAGTCTGATTTGACCGTTTGTTGGCAGTGTCCGTGCCAGGTGCGTATAAAACAACAGTGTATCATTGTGCAGTCCGGCTTCATCCATTCGCTTGATGGCTTGTACAAGCTCGTTTTGGTTGAAGGCGGTTCGGTCTGCTGTTGTCACATCCGGTAGGGATGCCAGAGGCATTTGGTTGATGCCGAGTTTGGCGAGTGCCAGTTGACCGTAATATGCAGTTTGGAAAGCGCCTGCCTGTTTATAGTAGTCAACGGCGCCGTCTGTATCTTTCAAAGCTTCGCGGGTGCGGCCCAACCAGTAATAGGCACGGGATAGCGTTTGTGCTGTTTTGCCGAGTTTTACGATGCGTTTAAAATGGGGCTCAGCCAGGCGCGGGTCACCTACATAGCGCAGGGCAAACCAGCCGGCATGGAACTCGGCCTCGACGATCATGCCTGGAGATTCTGCTGCGTGATGGGCTGCTATATTGTAGGCGAGGCGCGGCTTGCCAGCCTCTATCATCTCGCGGGAAATGTCACGGCGTTGCTTCCACCAGCTGTCACCATTGAGCAAGGCGGCCGGATCAGTCGGAGCTGCTTCCATCAACTTTGCAGCGGTGTCGTAATCCCCCTGCAAGCGATAGTGCTGGATGAGTGCAAACTGGTAATTGCTGTCAGATTTCATAGAGCGCGGAACGCTCTTTAACTTGCTGAGCGCATTGCCGTTTTTGCGGATGCTCGCTATGCGGGCTTTGATGTATGTTTGTTCGTCTTTTGACAGTTCGGAAAGCAGGCGTTCTGCTGCGCGTGCTCTGTCACGATACAGGAGCATTTCTGCTCTGAGACGATGATCTTTTTGCCGTAGGAGGCTGCCAAAGGCAGAGCGAATTGTTGCTTCTTCGGGAGCTTCAAAGACGGTTTTTTGCCAGAGTGGGCGAATGAGTTTGGCGGCTTCAGTCTTGTTGCTTTTGGCTAAATGTGCTTTTGCAAGGACAAGTTTGCCGTCCTTTGTTTCCGGGACAGTAGAACCGAATGCTGCGATGATCTGAGCGGGTGTCAGGTTGGATGCGGCGAGGGCGGCTTCTCCACGAGCACGTACGACTTTTGCTGTTGGCCAGTGTGGTGCGCTGGCTGCAAACTGGGCGATATGGGTGACCGGTGTCTTTGGGCCGCCCCGTAGCATAATGAACCAATCCGCCACGCGACGATCAAGATTATCCGGCAAAGCATTTCGAGCGCGCAGCGCTTCGTTCAGCCGTCCGGATTTAACGTGCTGGAGAACGGTTTTAAGTGGTTCAACCGATCCTGTTGCTTGAGCTGTGCTCAATCCCTGTGGATAAGAACTTGTCAGCGCAGCAGTTGCTTCGAGTGCATTTTGCGGGCTGGAAGGGCGGGTCGAAATTGCAGTTCGCCCATTGCTGACAGGTGCAGCGGGGGCATAGCTGGACAGCTGAGAGTTCTGTGTTCCACCTGCGCTGCCCCTGCCAATCACTGGAGGTTTGGAGCGTGGTGTGGCGGCAAGCGATCTGCTTTGAACAGCAGCATGCTGCGTGCTCAAGGCGATAGTGCGCACAACCTTTGCAGGGTTTGGAGCCGGAATAACGCTGTGATTTAAAGAGGATACAGCGGAAAATGCCGATGCGGAAACAGTCGTGGCAATGGCAAATGCACTCACACGTGTCGATACTAGAAGAAACTCACGGATACGCATACTACTCGTCGGCCCGTCTCACCTGAGTGTTGTTTATCCGGCAAAAACGCACCGGACGGTTTAATTCCCAAAAAGTCCCTCATTCTGCTTGCCACAAACAGGGTAAATATCTGTTTAATGTTTCACTCAGGGGACCATAATACTTACAGTCGAAACTGGCCTAAATATGAGCACAAAAAAATTCCCGAATCTTATAAGAGAAGGTCTTGGTGATGTTGCCGAGATAGGCTAGATCACATTATTGTATGCCACCCCTTTGAGGGCACTGGCAAATTTTGCTCTGTATATATGTAATCCAACGAGGAACCTGAGATGTTTAGAGGATCAATTCCAGCACTTGTCACACCTTTCAAGGATGGCAAAGTGGATGAGAAGGCCTTCCAGGAATTCGTGGATTGGCAGATAAAACAGGGCTCCCACGGGCTTGTGCCTGTGGGAACAACCGGAGAAAGCCCAACTCTTTCCTTTGCTGAGCACAAGCGTGTCGTGCAGATGGCTGTTGAGGTTTCTGCTGGCCGTGTCCCTGTTATGGCAGGTGCTGGCTCCAACAATCCGGTTGAAGCAATCGAATTTGCGCAGCACGCTCAGGAAGTGGGGGCAGATGCGATTTTGTCCGTTACGCCTTATTACAACAAGCCTAATCAGGCTGGTTTGAAAGGCCACTTTAAGGCGATTGCTGCTTCTGTAGATCTTCCGATCTACATCTACAACATTCCGGGTCGTTCCATCATTGATATGGAAAGCCAGACGATGGCTGAGCTGTTTCATGAAGTGGACAACATTGTCGGTGTAAAAGATGCGACGGCAAACCTTGCCCGGGCTTCTGAGCAACGCCATTTATGTGGTCATGACTTCATTCAGCTTTCTGGTGAAGATATCACTGCACTTGGCTTTAATGCTCACGGTGGTCAGGGCTGTATTTCTGTGACAGCAAACATTGCGCCTGCGCTGTGTTCTCAGTTTCAGGAAGCGTGCCTTGCAGGCGACTTTGTAACTGCGCTTTCCATTCAGGATCGTCTTGCACCGCTGCATCAGGCCCTGTTCATTGAGCCAAATCCAGCTGGTCCAAAGTATGCTTTGTCTCTGCTTGGCAAAATGGAGAACGAGTTGCGCCTGCCTTTGGTCACAGTAAGTGAAGAAACTCAGGAAAGCATTCGCAAGGCTATGGTTCATGCAGGCCTGATCAATTAAGCTATTGCTCCGCGCACCTAATATGAGTGTGCGCGGAGACATTTATTGAATGAAATAAGGAAAAGAAATGGCTGCCAAAAAAGGTGGCGTTCCCGGGCGCAAGGTTGTTGCGGATAACCGGAAGGCCCGTTTTAACTACGAAATTGAAGATGTGTTTGAGGCTGGTATTGAGCTGAGGGGCACTGAAGTAAAGTCTCTTCGCCAAGGCAAAAGCAATATTGCTGAAAGCTATGCTGCTGAGTACCGGGGGGAGATGATGGTCTACAACGTCTACATCCCTGAATACACGCAGGGTAACCGCTTTAACCATGAACCTCGCCGTCCTCGAAAACTGCTGATGCATCGCCGCGAGTTGAACAAGCTGTTTGCTGCCGTTCAAAAAGAAGGCAAGACCATCGTGCCCCTGAAGATCTACTTTAATGAAGATGGGCGGGCAAAGATGGAAGTCGCTTTGGGCCGTGGTAAAAAAGCTCACGATAAGCGCCAGACCGAAAAAACACGCGACTGGAACCGCGAAAAGCAACGCTTGCTTAAGAACGGCTAGAGCATCTCACATCGCTGGTGATGCTCCAGCTTTTGGCCTTACGCCTGCAAAGATAAGGCTGGTCCGAGAACTTGCTGGAAAGTTGCATTCCTTCTAATAAGGGGCAACTGTGTTTGGAGGTGGAGCGGATGTCTAGCGAAACAGTGTTGTTGTTGCCCGATCTTGCGAGGCAGATTGCAGAAGTTGCAACGCTCGAAGGTGAGTTTGTGCTGCGTTCCGGGCAGGTTTCTGAGCGTTACTTCGATAAGTACAGCTTCGAAGGACTTCCTCACATTTTGCGACCGCTCGCACGGGCAATGAGCGAGCTGCTTCCGCCTGAAACGGAAATTATCGCTGGTCTTGAGCTTGGAGGTGTCCCTCTTGTTACTGCGATGTCTCTGGAAACTGGCCTTCCTGCAGCGTTTGTTCGAAAAGAGCCTAAATCTTACGGTACGTGTCGTGCGATCGAAGGACAAAATCTGACTGGGCGAAAAGTGGTCTTCGTAGAAGACGTTATCTCAACTGGTGGGGCTGTTGCTGATGCATTGCGTTTAGCTACGCAAGAGGGGGCAGATGTTCGCGCCGTTGTTTGCGCAATTTGGCGAGGGGACGGTGCTCCTGCAATTCACGCTGCTCCTGAGTTGCCTGTCTATCCGGTTTTTACGCGGAGCGACCTTGAGACATCGCTCGGTGATCAGGCAAACCAAATGGAAACTCAGTGAATCGGTTTGAAGTGATTTTGCCTTTGTTTGCGCGTGCTTCGCTCGCAAGTGTATCGAGACCTGTTTCTGTTAGCTCAAAGTGCGGGCTAAAGAGCTCTGATTGTTCTGGAGTGTTTTGAATGAAAGTCGTTGTTGCCTCTCAAAATCCGGTCAAGGTGAATGCGACGCTTGAGGCGTTCAGGGCTCAGTTTCCGGCTGATGATATTGAGCTGGTTTCTGCAAGTGTTCCTTCTGGTGTTTCTGATCAGCCAATGAGTGATGAGGAAACGCGTCAAGGTGCTGTGGTGCGTGCTGAGAACGCTTTGGAAGCGCAAGCTGATGCAGACTTTGGTGTCGGGCTGGAAGGCGGTATCTGTGAGCTGCACGGCATTGCCTACACGTTTGCATGGATGGTTGTGATATCACGGGAAGGACAGATTTCTGCCAGCCGTTCCATGCTGCTGCCACTGCCAGAGAAAGTCATGCAGTTGGTGCGTTCTGGGATGGAACTCGGGCACGCTATTGACGAGGTCTTTGGGACAGAGAATATCAAGCACAAGGGCGGGGCATTTGGGCTGCTGACGAGTGATCGCATGACGCGGCAATCGGTCTACGTCGATACGCTCTTTTGTGCGCTACTACCGTTCAGATCTCCAGCATTTAGAGATGCTTAGCAGGTGTTGCTGAGAGGTAGATTCATCTGAAACGAAAAACAGAGCCCTTGAGGCTCTGTTTTTGTAGGTACTAGGTAGATTGCGCAGAATTAGATTCTGAGTATCGCTTTAACCTGTTGAACTTCCATCGAACTTGTTGGTTCGTGGGAAGCCGTTTGGTGGTAGGCGTCCGGCTTGACCGCGGTCGCCGCGCCAGTCTTGCATTTCTTCCAGAGTGCGCTTGAAGGTGCGACCAGATGCATCTGTCCATGTCAGGCCTTCTTCTGAGCTGAAGGTCTTGATATCGGAGATGCCGCCATCTCTGTAGCGCTGCAGGCGCACGCCTCGACCGCGCGTCATGACTGCGATTTGCGCAAGCGGGAAGGTGAGGAGTTTTCTGTTGTGGCCGATGACCGCGACATAGTCTCCCATAGCCGGTACGCACAGGACAGCCTTTGCTGGGGCTGTAACGTTGAGCACCTGTTTCCCTTTGCGGGTGTTGGCGATCACATCCTTTTCCTGAACTACAAAACCATATGCTCCATCGGTGCACATGAGGAGTTTGCGCTCAGGGTCATGTACGAAGGCGCTGATGATTTCCTGCGTCTCGTCCATATCCAGCATCAGGCGGATTGGTTCACCGTGGCCGCGGCCGCCTGGTAGCTTATCTGCGCCGAGGGTATAGAACTTACCACCACTGGTGAAGATCAGGATCTTGCTGGTGGTTTCTGCATGGAAGGAAAGGTGCAGCTGATCGCCTTGCTTGAAGGTGAGAGTGCTGACGTCCTGTACATGGCCCTTAAGTGTTCTGATCCAGCCTTTTTCTGAGATAACAACCGTGATCGGTTCTTTCTCAATCATAGCCTGGTGGATCTCTTCCAGATCGTGGTCCGTTGCAGTGCTGAAGTCTGTTCTGCGCTTGCCGATTTCGGTCTCAGGGCCGTAGGCCTTACCGATCTCGCCGACTTGTTTGGAAACGCGGTTCCACTGTTTCTTGTCGGAGGCGAGGAGAGCTTCCAGACCTGATTTTTCTTTAGAGAGTTTGTCGTGTTCTTTCCTGATCTCGAACTCTTCGAGCTTGCGCAAGGAGCGCAGGCGCATGTTCAAGATGGCTTCAGCCTGAACGTCTGTCAGCTCAAACGCGCGAATGAGAGACGCCTTGGCATCATCTTCTTCGCGGATGATGCGGATGACTTCATCAATGTTCAGGTAGGCAATGAGGTAGCCTTCCAGAACTTCCAGACGGTGGTTGATCTGGTCAAGTCTGTGATTGGAGCGGCGGACCAGAACTTCTTTCTGGTGCTCTAGCCACTCCTGCAGGACTTCCTTCAGGTTCATGACCTTTGGCACAACGCCTTTGGACAGAACGTTCATGTTCAGCGAGAATCTGTTTTCTAGATCCGTCAGCTTGAACAGGGAGGCCATGAGGAGTTCAGGGTCAACGTTTTTGTTGCGTGGCACCAGAACCACGCGCACGTCTTCAGCGGACTCATCGCGAACATCATCCAGCAACGGCAGTTTGCGTGCCATGAGGAGTTCTGCGATTTTCTCGATCAGACGGGACTTTTGAACGACGTATGGAATCTCAGTAACAACGATGTTGTAGGTGCCGCGCTGGCCTTCCTCTTTGTGCCATTTCGCACGTGTCCGGAAGCTGCCGCGGCCAGTCTTGTAGGCTTCTACAATGGAGCCCTGATCGTTGACAATTGTGCCGCCGGTTGGGAAATCCGGGCCCTTGATGTGCTCAAGAAGCTCTTCGATTTCCGCATCCGGTTTGGAAATCAGAAGCTGGCAGGCGTTGCAGAGCTCATAGGCATTGTGCGGGGGTATGGATGTTGCCATGCCCACTGCGATGCCTGTGGAGCCGTTTGCCAGAAGGTTCGGGAAGCTGCCGGGAAGAACGACTGGTTCGGAATCCAGACCGTCGTAGGTTTCACGGAAGTCGACAGCGTTCTCGTTGAGGCCATCCAGAATGCGGGTGGCCACGTCGGTCATGCGGGCTTCGGTGTAACGCATCGCAGCGGCGCTATCGCCGTCGATGTTACCGAAGTTGCCTTGACCATCCACCATCGGGTAGCGAACGGAGAAATCCTGTGCGAGACGGACAAGGGCGTCGTAGATGGCGGCGTCACCGTGTGGGTGATATTTACCCATGACGTCACCGACAACACGCGCACACTTCTTAAAGCCCTGATTTGGATCGAGCTTTAAAAGGCGCATGCCATACAAAATCCGTCGGTGCACCGGCTTCAGGCCATCGCGTACATCTGGCAGTGCGCGATGCATGATGGTTGTCAGAGCGTAGCTGAGGTAGCGCTCTTCCAGTGCATCTTTAAGATTGATTGTTTCCGGGCCATCATGGCCGATCACTTCCTGTCCCATGACACTTGGTTATCGTTCTTGGCTTGTTCTGTCCATGCTAACGCACCGTTCTACCTATGAAATCCTCAGAAAACAGCGCTTTTTCAAGGTTTAATCCTGTGTAGCGGGCATGCGTTTTGCGACTCACTGTGGTGATTACTTAGAGCACGTCACGTTCATTGGTATTCACGCATCATGCTCGATCATTTTTGATGGAGCGAATTCTCGCCAATCGACCGCAACTAGCAGAGGCAACAGGTGGTTTCGATTATTACTCAGATTTGCAGCGGTGGTTTAAGCCGACCTGATTTTTGCTCGGCTATCCTAGAGAGTGCACATGGCAGGATGTTGTCGCTGTTTGGGAGATAACATGTTGAATGACTGGAGGTTATAGTGAGGAAGCAAAGCTTGGCGTTGAAAGGTCTTATGGCGGTGTTTGGAGTTGTGGCAATCACGGCTTGCAGCCATGCTGCGGATCATGGGAGAACAGCTCAAGGTGCATCTGATCAGCAAGCGCCATCTTCGGAAGGCGCAGGGCAGGGCACGGTCGTTGAGGCGCCCGGTGTGCTTCGCAGCTGGTATCAGCCTCCACCAGAGGATCAGCACCCTTATGTGCCGCCGCCCAAGAAACGTTATATTCCGCTGGGAGGAGACAGTACTGGTCCGGTGATTGTTTTGCCGGGTGGGAATGGGCCGCAATCTGATTGATAGGCTTAGTGTGGCTTCGTTTCAGTCGGGCAGGTCTGCGAAGTCTTTTTTGAGCGCGGTTACATAATTGTCTCGCGCAGGAGGCCATGCAATGCTGCGCGGCTCATAGATGTATTTGAACAGGAAATAGCCGGTGAGTGAGAACCCTGCTTCCATATCCCCCTTCGAGATTTGAATGTTCTGGGAGAGCCGCGACTCGGGCGCTTTCAGGAACTCTGGCAGTGTGAGGAGCTTGGCGGCGTAAGGTTGTCCGGCTGTTTTACAAACTGCTCGGCCTGATTTGGGTGAAACCCAGATCAGTTCCTCGGTGACACCAGTGGCTGCGCATTCTGAGAGGTCCAGGCCGAAACCAAGCTCATTGAGCAGTTCCAGCTCGAAGCGGAGCACGAGGGCTGCACCAATTCGAGGGTCTTCCAGATGGTCAAGAATGACGTCCAGCGCGTGAAACAGATTGGGATGTGGATCGCGCTCGGGAAGAAGGCGGGCTTGCGCACACAGGCTTTGCAGGCCGTGAATGGCTCTTGCAGTTTGCATGAGGTGGGCGGCACGTAATTGCAGGGGCTCAACTGTAAAGAAGCCCAGATGTTCATCCAACCTCGCGCGCCAGGTGAGGTTGAGATGATTACCCAGTTGCAGGGCAGGTTGCTGGCGACGTGATCTGCCGCCGCGCACCAAGCCCAGGCAGCGGCCTTTGTCCGGTGTCAGAACTTCAAGCAGGATGTTGTTTTCACCCTGCTTGCGCGTTCCAATGACGATGCCTTCTGCCTGCCACTGCATAATTGTGCTCATTAAGCGCAGCGTATCCTTGTCCGAAAACCGGATCCGCTTTTCGAGGATACGCTAGTGTGGGAAGTCCAATCCCATGTTGCGATAACGTTCTGGATCATCGGACCAGTTTTCACGCACTTTCACAAACACAAAGAGATGGATTGTGGTCTCAAAGGCTTCTGTGAGCTCTTCACGTGCAGCTTTTGAGATCGCTTTGATGGTCTGACCGTTCTTGCCCAGCACAATTGACTTTTGACTGTCGCGTTCAACGAAGATTGTCTGCTCGATACGGATGGAGCCATCTTTCTTATCTTCCCACTTATCGGTCTCGACAGTGGAGATGTAAGGCAGTTCTTCATGAAGGCGCAGGTAAAGCTTCTCGCGGGTGATCTCAGCAGCCAACATACGCAGTGGGATGTCGGAGGCCTGATCTTCCGGATAGAGCCATGGGCCTTTTGGCATCTGATCGGAGAAGTACTTCAGGATGTCCTTTGTACCGGAACCGTTGATAGCAGAGACCATGAAGGTCTGATCAAACTTGGTGTACTCGTTGGCTTTTGCCGCAAGTGCCAGAAGTTGATCGCGCTTGGTGATGTCGATCTTGTTGAGGATCAGAACTTTCGGGAGTTTGATGTGCTCCAATTCGTTCAAAATACGCTCGACAGACTCATTGATGCCTTTCTTGGCGTCGATGAGAACGGCAACGACGTCAGCGTCCTTGGCTCCGCCCCATGCTGTGTCGACCATTGCGCGGTCAAGACGGCGTTTCGGGCGGAAGATGCCTGGTGTGTCAACGAAGATAACCTGGCTGTCGTCTTCAATCGCAACACCGCGTACGATTGCGCGTGTTGTCTGCACCTTGTGGGTGACGATTGAAACCTTCGTGCCAACCAACTGGTTCAGCAGCGTCGACTTGCCCGCATTTGGCGCGCCAATCAACGCGACAAAGCCAGCGCGTGTGTTTTCGTTGAGTTTGCCGAGGTTGAAGTTCATACCCTCTGGCAGGTCATTGTTGTTGTTTTCGTCGTTCATTTAAGACCTATTCGCTCCACACGCCTTCGCGGCGCAGGATGTTCTCGGCAGCGGACTGTTCTGCAATGCGCTTTGAGCTTCCGACGGCTTCGCCGGGACCAACGCCTTCCACATTCACGCGGATCTTGAAGATCGGGGCATGGTCTGGGCCGCTGCGAGAGACTGTTTCGTATAACGGAGTAGGGCGTCCTTTGGACTGTGCCCATTCCTGAAGAGTTGTTTTGGCATCTCGCAATGGACCTGTATAAGATACCATTCTTACAGCAAAATAGCGTTTGATGAAGCTCTCGGCTTCGTCAAATCCGCTATCAAGGTAAATTGCTGCAATCAGGCTCTCGCACATGTCTGCAAGAATTGCTGTTTTAGATCGTCCACCAGTATGTGCTTCAGCTTCGCCGACGCGCATATGCTGGCCAATGTCGATGACCTTGGAAACTTCAGCGCATGTCTCGCGCTTTACAAGTTGGTTCAGGCGCCGAGCAAGTTCCCCTTCATCTGCTTTAGGGAAATTTTCTTCCAGCATCGTCGCAATTGCAAGGCCGAGCACTCGATCGCCCAAAAACTCAAGGCGCTGGTAGCTCTGCAGGGAAGCCTTTGCAACCGGAAGGGCACTGGCATGCGTCAAAGCACGAACAAGGAGCTCCTTGTTCGTGAACTTGTAGCCGATGCGCTCTTCCAGAGCTGCGTCTGATACCGGTCTTTTTCTTCTGCTCATAATTCCGGCTAATTCCTTCAAAGACTGCTTTGCAGGCTTTCTGAAGCAGTTTGTGTCACTAACTGTATCACTCAAACTGCTTCAAGTGTGGTTGGGCGTAGTTTTTTCCGTAAACCGGAGGCCGTTGCAGGCGCTACGCTTTAGAGTACGTCGCCAAGGCGATCCCAGCGAACTGTCCAAGGCCATTTCCAGAACATCCATGCAGGCTGGTCATCTTCAATAGAGAAGAAGATGATTTCAGCGCGTCCGATAAAGTTCTCGAACGGGACGTAGCCCACTTCGGAAAGAACGCGGCTGTCCTGCGAATTATCCCGGTTGTCGCCCATCATGAAATAGCGATCTGCTGGTACGTGATAGACGGGTGTGTTGTCCAGAGAGCCATTGGTCGTGATGTCAAGGGTCTGGTAGCTTATGCCATTTGGCAGTGTTTCGATATAACGCGGGATCTTGTGAATGTTCCCATAAGCGTCTTTTTCGATGTAATCGTCAATGCGCTTGCGCTCAACAGCATTGCCATTGATGTGCAAAATGCCATTGATCATCTGAACTTCATCGCCAGGCAAGCCAACCACACGCTTAATATAATCGGTGGAGTTGTCTTTTGGCAGTTTGAAAACGGCAATGTCGCCGCGCTCTGGAGGGGAACTCCAGACACGTCCGTCAAATGGTGCCAGTCCAAATGGGAAGGAGTACTTTGAGTAGCCATAGCTGTACTTAGAGACAAACAGGTAGTCGCCAATCAGCAAAGTATCTTTCATGGAGCCCGAAGGAATAAAAAATGGCTGAAAAAGAAATGTTCTAACAACCAGAGCGAGTAGCAGAGCTTGAGCGATGACCTTAATGGTCTCATATACGCCGCCTTCCTGCTCCTTTTCTTTGGATTGGCTCATGTTCATCCTTCGTGGTAAGAGAATACTCGCTTGGCCCGATGCCCATCACTTAATTAGTGCGAGTCAGTCTCCTGACAATAATATTCACATAGGTGGATCTCTTAGCGGTTCAAGGCCACTTCTGCAATCCAGTTCATTTACGTTTTCACGGCTCTAGACCCGGCCAGTCCTCTGGCCATGCCGAAATAACGACAAATGCCTGTGCCAGCGGGTAATCATCCGTAATTGTAAGGTCAATTCGTGGCACAAAGCCTTTTGGCACAAGTTTATCCAGTCTTTCTTTCGCGCCGCCGGACAGTTGCAGGGTCGGTTTGCCGCTCGGCAGGTTTACGACGCCCATCTCTTTCCAGGCAACGCCCATGGAAAGACCTGTGCCCAAGGCCTTGGAACAGGCTTCTTTGGCGGCAAAACGCTTCGCATAGGTTGCAGCCTTGTTGGCGCGACTTTCTGCTTTTGCCCGCTCAACATCTGTGAAGACGCGTTTTGTGAAGCGATCCGGAAAACGGGAGAGTGTTTTCTCTATTCTTCGAATGTCGCTCAGATCACTGCCAATGCCAATAATCATCTCTGCCTCGTTGTGTGACGGATATATTGGCGCGTGAGCGCGAAACTCACAAGCCTTCTGAATAAGTTGTTGTGGTGCAAATCTTTTCAAGGAAACAACTCGTGTTTCCTGCTGGTCCGCTTAGTGTTGGAGTGCCGGTCCGGCGATCCCGTTTATTTTTCCTGAGCAACATTTTTGCTTTTTTTTGCCAGCTTTCTTTTTAAGCGAAAACGATGTGCTCTGGCTTTCTGGTAAGTGGAAACCGAGCCCAGAACAATAAAATAGAAAAAGACACCAGCGGCCAGACCGAGCGGGATTGAGCCAATCAACATTGGTTTTAAGATTGGCCAGATTGAATCCAACGATTGAGACAGCATGGAATGATCCAGCTTACCACCTAAATCCGGAAGGGGCTTGTCTTCCAGATCCATAATATAGAGACCGACCTTGTAGGTGCTGGCCCAGATAAACGGGAAGGTGAGTGGATTGCCTACGGCTGTGCCTAATGCCGCGGCAAGCATGTTGCCGCGCAGAATATAGGCCAAGACAAAGCTGAGAATAAAATGAAAACCGAGGAATGGCGTAAAAGAAGCAGCGGCGCCTGCGGCAAAGCCTGCTGCAATCTTTCTTGGGCTGGCTGAAAGGCGGAGAACCCGTTTTGTTAAGTACCTGAAAGAGCGAGACCAACTGTGACGCGGCCAAACAGCCACGCGGATACGTTCTATTCTTGTTGGTTTATCCCGCCGTTTAAAAATCATTTCGGTTCAAGTACTTTGCTTATTTTCAATCGCGCCAGTTAAACGGCTCGATTGGGGTTGTTTCTATAGCCGGTATCTCAGCGAGTTCTTTTGGTACATTCTCGGCTGCATACACCGGTCGTTTTAAAGGAGCAAGAGATATTAGCGGTACTCCTAAGTCCGTATCGTCAAGACTCCTGTCGATAAAACAACCAATACCTACGGTGTTAATGCTCAGTGACTGCAGCGCTTCAATTGTGGAAAGGCATAGGTGACCTGTTCCTACAACATCCTGAACTATAAATACATTTGACTTTGGAGGGATGGTTGCCGGTCCGGTGGTGAGGTAGCCGCCTTCGCGGCGAAGCCAGAGGGCACTCTTCTGCATGATTCTTGCAGTTTGCAGTGCGACGATCAGGCCACCTAAGCTGGGGGCAACGAAATGGGAGAAGTTGAGGAGTTGGTGAGCGGCAATTTTTTTCACCAGTTCGGAGGCAAGGGTTTCGACCTTATCGGGATATTCCAGCAGCTTTTGTCGTTGCAGATAAGCTGAGCCGTGCCAGCCTGAAGGAAGGATGAAGTGACCTTCCTTCAGGGCTTTTGTTTCTCTGAAAACGTCCAGGACTGCATTGGGCCCCATGGGTTTTCCTCTTGTTTTCAGCAGCTAGCCGTTCACCCTTTGCGCTTCGGAAACGTTGGGTTTGGCACGCAGCTGGTTCAGGATCAGATTCAGGTGCTTCAAATCCCATACCTCAAGATCAATTAGCATCTCGTGAAAATCGGAGGCTTTGCGGATCATTTTGATATTATCAATGTTACCGCGGTGATCACCGATGACCTTGGTGATTGCTGCCAGTGAGCCGGGCTCGTTGACCGCGAACACGCTGATCTGCGCCGGGAAACGCTCCGGTGCATTGGGGTCGATGTCCCAGCGCACATCGAGCCAACGCTCAGGTTGATCGTCGAATTCCTTCAGGTCCGGTGACTGGATCGGGTAGATGGTGATGCCAACGCCCGGTGTCAGGATGCCGACAATGCGGTCTCCTGGTACTGCGCCGCCACTTGGGGCAAAGCGCACAGGGAGCGAGCCGGAGACGCTGGTACGGATGGGCAGAGAGCCGTTTTTGGAACTCTCCTGAGATCCTTCCGGAATCTTGAACTTAACCGAACTGCCTTTGTCCAGATCGAACCAGCCCTCTGAGGCTGAGCCTGCTGCGGGTGGTGCACTTGGGTTGCGGTCAGCTGTTTGTGCTGGTGCGTAGTCTGGATATGCAACTTCCAGAATAGCGCTTGCTTGTACATCTCCGCGACCCACAGCGACGAGCAAGTCGAGGGTGGTTTCCATGGTGAACTTCTTGATGTGTGCTTCAAGAGCTGCTTCGTCGAAGTCTTTGCCTGCATGGGAGAAGGCGCGTTCAAGGATGTGTTTGCCAAGTCCGCCATATTGCTGGCGTGCGGAAGCTTTGGTTGCCTTGCGAATTGCAGAGCGTGCCTTGCCTGTGACAGCAATGTTTTCCCAGGCTGGAGGAGGGGTCTGCGCCTGTGAGCGGACGACGTCAACTTCATCGCCGTTGGTCAG
The DNA here is from genome assembly GCF_001623085.1 of Pseudovibrio sp. W74. Taxonomy (NCBI): domain Bacteria; kingdom Pseudomonadati; phylum Pseudomonadota; class Alphaproteobacteria; order Hyphomicrobiales; family Stappiaceae; genus Pseudovibrio; species Pseudovibrio sp. W74. The sequence goes on along the minus strand of NZ_LMCJ01000006.1, from coordinate 133,105 downwards.
TTCAGTGACCAGCGAGGAGATGCGTCCGTTGATTTTACAGCCCACGCAGGTGTTGCCGATATCCGTGTGAACGGCGTAGGCAAAATCGATTGGGGTTGCGCCGCGTGGCAGTGCGATCAAGCGGCCTTTTGGTGTGAAGCAGAAGACCTGATCGTGGAAGAGTTCAAGCTTGGTGTGCTCGAGAAATTCTTCCGGGGATTCCCCTTGCGCTAGCAGGTCAATAGTGCCGCGCAGCCAGCCATAGGCGCGGGATTCTGCCGTCATGGACTGAATGTTGCGGCCACCGGTGACGCCGTCTTTGTAGAGAGCGTGTGCTGCGATACCGTTCTCAGCGATGCGGTGCATGGCTTGGGTGCGGATCTGTAGCTCTACACGCTGACGTTTCGGCCCAACAACGGTTGTGTGTATGGAGCGATAGTCGTTCTGCTTTGGCGTCGAGATGTAATCTTTGAAGCGGCCCGGTACGCATGGCCATGCCGTATGGATCACACCCAGTACACGGTAGCAATCTTCTGGTGTTGGTACGATTGCGCGAAAGCCGTAGATATCGGAGAGCTGTTCGAAGCCGAGAGACTTTTCTTCCATCTTACGAAAGATGGAGTAGGCGCGCTTTTCGCGTCCACTGATCTTGGCTGTGATGCCTTGTTCGGCGAGGCGCTGCGTCAAGTCCTCTTCAATGTCCGTGATCAGGCTTTCGTTCTTGCCGTGCAGAGTTGCCAGGCGTTCACGAATGGTATCGCGGGCATCGGGATAGAGTGTCTCGAAAGAGATGTCTTCCAGCTCATCGCGAATGTCCTGCATACCCATGCGGCCAGCAAGGGGCGCATAGATTTCCATGGTCTCTTCAGCGATGCGGTGGCGTTTGTCTTCGCGCATGTGGTGAAGTGTGCGCATGTTGTGCAGGCGATCAGCCAGCTTCACAAGGAGGACGCGGACATCATCAGCAATCGCAAGCAGGAGTTTGCGGAAGTTCTCGGCCTGTTTTGCTTTTCTGGATACCAGATCCAGGCGTTGGATCTTTGTAAGCCCCTCTACGAGCTTGCCGATCTCTTCGCCAAACATGCGGTCAATCTCGGCACGCGTGGCATCAGTGTCCTCAATGGTGTCGTGAAGAAGAGCGACAGCGATGGTGGCGTCGTCAAGCTTCAGATCCGTGAGGATTGCAGCAACTTCAAGAGGGTGGGAAATATAAGGATCCCCAGAGGCGCGGGTCTGGGTACCATGCTTTTGCATGGCATAAACATATGCCTTGTTGAGCAGTGCTTCATCCGCATTGGGATTATAGCTGGTTACTTTCTCAACAAGTTCGTATTGACGCATCATTTTCGGGCGGCCGCTTCACTTTAAAAATAAGCTAGGGCCGGACCTGAAAATGCGAGGCGCCGGCCCGGCCGACGCCGACATCTTGCAGAGGGCGATTAGTAGTCGTCGGAACGTTCCGGCGGTACCAAGCCTTCAAGCCCCTTAAGCAGGTCTTCTTCAGTAATACTGTCAAATTCTACTTCTGAATCATCAACGGCATTAATCTGAAGCTGCTGTGGGTCACTTGGAACCATTGGAGCTGTTTCAGCTTCTGGTTCATCAACTTCAACGAACTTCTGTAGCGAGTGAATGAGATCTTCTTTAAGATCTTCAGGGCTCACAGTTTCTTCAGCAATCTCGCGAAGTGCGCAGACCGGATTTTTATCATTGTCGCGGTCGATTGTCAGTGGAGAACCACTTGAAATCATCCGGGCGCGATGGCTGGCAAGTAGAACCAGCTCGAACCGGTTTTCAACCTTGTCGACGCAATCTTCGACGGTCACACGTGCCATTCGATCACTCCATAATATCTGGGAATTCAGAGGCCACTCATAGAATGCTTCTTGTTGCAAGGCAAGAGCCGTTTCTGCATTTTTTGTGTAACTCCTTTACATCTTATTATGTGGGGAGCGTTTTTCCATCTTTCTGCTGCTTAAGATTAGGCCATAGAAAAATTGGGGCTTTAGGTCTATCGCGCATGATTTTAGTTTAAATACTATTGTGAAGAGATGTTTTAGTGTGCAGTGCTGCGTCGGATTAGTTTTTTATTACAGCTTCTTCTGGGGGAATGAATTTTCAAATCTGCAACTCCTGAATGCTATTCAAGATGTGAATTGTACACTGGAATTGGAATAGATGAAAAAAAATAACATAAGAGATTAACCCATTTGGGGACCTAGATTTTCTTGGGATGCACTAGATCCGAAAAAACAAGGAAACCTTGTTTCTATTGGAACCTTTAGTATCTATATCCGGTGGTTTGTTTCTAAGCTAACTTGGATCTATAATATAAACTGGGAATATTTAGTGGGTTCCTGTTAATTTATGCAAGATGACATCTGTAAATTTCATTCATCTTGTTTTAGTTTCTGGCCGGTGAATCGAACCGCATTGGTCCAATATTAACTAGGCCAATGCAATATATATGCTGAGGGGCAAGGTTTTATGTTTGTCCGTAACGAATGCGTATTCGATTTAACGTAGAGTGCAACCGGGTCAATTAGAATGGCATACATTCTAGGCATGTCACGACAGCAAACAGGCATGCCCAGAAAGTGATTGCTTATAACAAGTTACTGACTTACGCGTCTGTGCAGCGGAAAGGCTAAAAATAATATGTTTGATCCCCGCGAAAAGATTGCTTTATTCATTGATGGAGCGAACCTTTATTCGACAGCGAAAGCTATTGGCTTCGATATCGATTACAAGCGTCTCTTGAAAGAATTTCAATCAAAGGGCTACCTGCTACGCGCTTACTATTACACAGCGTTGGTGGAAGAGCAGGAGTATTCCTCCATTCGACCTCTGATCGATTGGCTGGACTACAATGGCTACAAAGTTGTTACCAAACCTGTAAAGGAATTCGTGGATTCTGCAGGACGTCGCAAAATTAAGGGCAATATGGACATCGAGCTGGCTGTAGACGCCATGCAGCTTATTGACCATGTTGACCATATTGTACTGTTCTCTGGTGATGGTGACTTCCGTTCTCTGGTTGAGGCGCTTCAGCGTCGTGGCCGTAAAGTTTCTGTTGTTTCTACACTTCAGACGCAACCTCCAATGATTGCTGATGACCTGCGCCGTCAGGCTGATCACTTCATTGAATTGTCTACGCTGATGCAGCGTGTTGGACGTGACCCAAGTGAACGTCCACCTCGTGTTGAAGAAGAGGATGATGAGATCGGAGATGACGACTACTAAGGTTCGTCACGGTATCGAAAGTTTGCAGAAGCCGGGGAGAGAGTGTGCACTCTGTTCCCGGCTTGTTGCGTATAGAGAGGAGTTGCGCGCGCTTCATCCTGACTGGCACAATGCGCCGGTGCTGGATTTTGGTCCAGTTGATGCCTCTCTTATTGTTGTTGGGTTGGCGCCTGGGCACAAAGGGGGGAACCGTACGGGTATTCCATTCTTTGGTGATTTTTCAGGTGAGATGCTGAATGGTGCGCTGACGGCGAGTGGTTTTGCTGCTTACAGGAATGAGGCGGAGCCTGAGCTCGGGATCGAGCCGATTGATGTGCGCATTACCAATGTGGTGAAGTGTATGCCGCCGAAGAATGCGCCGAAGCCTGCTGAGATCCGGAGGTGTCGTGAATTCTTTCTGGATTCTCTGTTGGTTAGTGATGCGACGAGGGCTGTTGTGGCTGTTGGGCGGACCGCGCATGAAGAGTTGCTCAAGGCTTTTGAGCTTAAGCTTCGTGACTATCCTTTTGCGCATGCTTGTGAAATTCAGCTTACGCCTTCTCTCAGAATGTTTTCCAGCTTCCATTGTTCGCAGTACAACGTAAACACGCGGCGCATTACGGCTGAGGAGTTTACGTCTGTGTTCCTGCGCGTTCAGAGCTATCTGAAATCTCTTCAGATTTGAGAGGGGGATATCATTTCTGCTTTTCCCAGCCTTGTGCACCAAGGTGCTCTTGTGGCTTGAAGCGTTCTTTGTAAGTCATTTTTGGAGACCCCTGAACCCAATATCCCAAGTATACGTAGGGCAGGCCAAGGTGCTGCGCGCGGGCGATGTGTTCCAGGATCATGTAGGTCCCGAGGCTTCGCGTGGTCTCGTTGTGGTCGAAGAACGAGTAGACCATGGACAGGCCATCGCAAAGGCGATCTGTTAGCGCAACGCCAATCAGGGGTCCTTCGCCTTCACCGGATATGAAGGAGTTCGGGCCTCTGCGTCGGTATTCAATGAGGGCTGTCTCTACATGTGTATCTTCCACCATCATGGAATAGTCGGTGGGGGACATCTCTGTCATGCCGCCGTTGGTGTGGCGGGCACTTAAGTATTCATGGAACAGATCGTACTGCTCTGTTGATGGCCCAGGCGGGAGTTCTGTGCCAATCAGATCCTGATTGTCTTTCCAAACACGCTTCAAAGACTTCGTCCATTGAAACTCTTGCGCGCAGACGCGGATTGAAACGCAGGCGCGGCAGTCTTCGCAGGCTGGACGATAGGCGATGTTTTGCGAGCGGCGGAAACCGCCTTGTGTGAGGACGTCATTGAGCGCAGGGGCATTGGGCCCGACAAGATGCGTGAAGACTTTGCGTTCTTTACGATCTGGCAGGTAGGGGCAATCCGTAGGGGCAGTCAGATAAAACTGCGGGTTATCATAGGCTTGCCGTGTCACCTAGGGCGTCCCTTTCTCTTATTTATCCTCTTTTCGCCTTACAGATTATAATAGTAAGGAGCGACAATTGAGAAGGTCAACCATATGATTATGGCGAGAGGTGTGCCGGCGAAGAGAAAATCTGAGAAACGGTAGTGACCCGGACCCATTACGATGAGGTTTGTCTGATAGCCGATTGGTGTTGCAAATGAACAGTTTGCTGCAAAAATCAGGCAGACGATGAAGGGTTCTACGGGCACGCCTGTCCTGTGTGCCATCTCGATTGCGATGGGCGTGAAGAGCACCGCTGTAGCGTTGTTGCTTAGTAAGTTGGTTAAAACCGCAACAACGGCAAAGAGAAGTGAGAGGACAAATGCTGGAGATCTGCCGTCGGCAATGTTGAGCAATGTCTGGGCGATGGCGTTATCGCCGCCCGTCGCTTCCAGAGCGAGGGAGGCGGCAATGGAGGCGCCGATCAACATGAAGATCCGGCTGTCGATTGTGCGCAGTGTCTGGCGGATGTTGAGGCAACCGCACATGATCATGGCGAGGGTTGCTGCGATTGATGCCACCATAATTGGCACAACACCAGACACTGCTAAGGTGATCATGGCGACGAAGATTGCCAATGCGCGACGGGCATATTGTCGTTGTGGCAGCTCGGTTGCTGACCAGTCCATGAGCAGAACATCGCGGTTTCCGCGCAGGCGGTTGATCTCTTCCCGGTTACCAGCAATCAGCAAAACATCCCCGGATTCCATACGGATATCGGTCATTGGCATGCGTGGCATGCGGCTGCGACGCTGCAATCCGGTGACAACACAGCCGGTGTCGGCGTGGAAACTTGTCATGGAGAGCGTGCGGCCAATCAGGCGGGAGCCGGGGGCAATAACTGCTTCTGCAAGAGTGAGCGTACCAGACGGAGAAGCGTGTTCTGCTTCGCTGGTTGGGCTCTCGTTTGCATCAGCTGGAAGGAGAGGGTGGCGTTGGCTGATGGCGCGGGTGAGGGTGTCGCGGGTTGCGGCAACGATAACGGTATCGCCGGGCTGCAGCTGAACGTCTTCAAAGGGGGGCAGGAGCGGGCGTTCTCCGCGCTGGATCAGGCGAACCGTCATTTCCTTAAGCGCTGGGAACATGCCTGCAACAGCCTTTTCTCCCACCAGAGGATGGCCGTAAACGATTGGAATCTGTGCGATAAACTGGCGTCCATCCTTGCCGGTGAACTCCTCTGCCATGGTTTGGCGAGGTTTGAGCAGACGCGGCAAAATCACCAAAACATAAACTGCACCGACGGCTGCGAGAATGGAGCCGAATGCGGTGAAGGTGAAGAAGTTGATACGGACTTCACCAGTTGCGTTGGCGACATTGGCTACGAGCAAGTTGGTGGAGGAGCCGATCATCGTTGTCATGCCGCCCAGGATCGTAATGAACGAGAGAGGCATAAGAAAACGAGAGGAGGAGGTGTTATGCGCGGCGGCGACGGTGGTCAGAATTGGCAGTGTGATGACAACAACGGGTGTGTTGTTCAAAAATGCGCTGACAATGCCGACAGTAATCAGCAAAGGGCCGGTTGCCAGCCAGCGGCGCTGTTTTGAGATGCGCAGGATCACCTGAGCGGGTTTGTCGAGGGCATCCGTCTGGAAGAGGCCTTGGCCGACAATCAGCAAACAGATCACCGTGATCAGGGCCTGATTGGAAAAGCCGGAGAGAAAATCCTCCGGCCTGATTGGCGTTCCATTCAATGTTTGGGGAAAAGCCATGAACAGCAGCATGAGGGCTACAATGGAGCCCAGTGCTACGATCTCGATCGCAACGCGTTCCAGCGCATACAGGACGATCGTGAATCCGATGATCACAAAGGTCAGGATCATCGGTATGTTCAGGTTCTCCATGCGCGTCCCCGCTCGTGCTACACTTTCACACGTTATTAGAGGGTCCTGGCAGGTTCGTCACTGCACGTTGCATCATTGGTTTGTTATCGATGCAGACTATCCACCGGGGAATTCATAATAACGGCACCAAGCACGATATCATGGAGCAGGCGCTTTTGGTCACTAAACAATGAGACTATGAGGACAAAAGGGCTGAGTATTGTTACTGAGAAATAAAAGAGCAGGACGTGGATTGCTGCATAGAGCGGATATGGACGTCCGCCGTTGCTCAGGCGCATTTCCAAGCCGAATGCACGCATACCCGGTGTTGCGGAGTTAAACCCACCCAGTGAAAATGCAGTGTAGGCCAAGGCAACAAGTGGCCAGATTGCTGGGAATAACAGCCATGCAAGACCGAGTGTCAGGATGCCGAGAAAGCCGACGACAAAGTAAGCGATGGTAGAGAGAACGGTGATCGCGATAATATCGATGACGCACGCAAAGATCCGTTTTTTCCGCACGCCGTCAAACAGCTGAGGATTAAGATAGGGATCATAATAGATGTTCGGGTGCGCGCTCACTTCTTGGCTCATTTCTGCCTCTGTCAGGTTCAACTGTGCCGGGGCATTCCCCAGCGTCTCTCAGTAGAATTGGGTGTGCTATTTTCAAGTTTCAAGCGGGGGTAGCAAACTATTTTTGTAGAATCTGGCAATGAGAGGATAATTTTGCGCCGCTCATAATGCGAGCATCTGCACGAACACGGTGTTCGGCGCAGATGCTGATCTCAATTGCAGTTTGCGAGTGGGGATAACCCTAGAATCGCATCTCGCCAGAAGACAGATGGGAGACGTGAATATCTCCTTCTTCCAGCGCAGCAACTATTTCTTTTGCGTGCTGATTGTCACGGGTCTCAATCGCCACGTCCAGTGTTGCGCCTTTTACGGAGACGTCAAGGAAGAGGCGATGGTGAGAGACTTCCAAAATGTTGCCACCCAACTGACCGATCGTTGTCGAGATTTCGCCAAGGATGCCCGGACGATCCGGGATGTTGCAGCGGATGTGTATGATGTTGCCAAGGCGGACCAGCTGGCGCAGTGCGATGGATGCCAGCAGGCGGGGATTGATGTTGCCTCCGCAGAGGACAAGTCCAACCTTTTTGCCTTTAAAACGTTCTGGATGGGCGCAGATGGCGGCAAGGCCAGCAGCGCCAGCTCCTTCAGCCACCGTTTTCAGGCGGGTGAGGAAGATGTTGATGGCTTCCTCTATCTGGCTTTCGCTGACGAGCAGAATATCGTCGACATATTGCTTGACCAGCTGCTGGGTATAAGTGCCAGGCACTTTGACCGCGATACCCTCTGCCAGAGAGTTGCCACCGCATTCCATTGGCTGGTTGCGCAGGGCAGCATACATGGACGGGTAGAGCTCACTTTCAACACCGATGATCTCGATATCCGGCTTGATCGCTTTGGCTGCGACTGCGATGCCGGAGATCATGCCGCCACCGCCGATTGGTACGATCAGCGTGTCCAGATCTGGCTGGGCCTTCAGCATTTCGAGGGCGATTGTGCCTTGTCCTGCGATGACTTCCAGATCATCAAACGGGTGCACCCAGATGTAGCCGTGTTTTTCTGACAGGCGGTCAGCTTCATTCTTGGCATCATCGACCGTTTCGCCGGCAAGAACGACTTTGGCGCCAAAGGCTTTGGTTGCCTCCACCTTTACGTAGGGCGTGCCGTTGGGCATGACGATGAGTGCAGGGATGCCAAGGCGTTGTGCATGAAGAGCCACAGCTTGTGCGTGGTTGCCGGCGGACATGGCAATCACGCCGCGGCTCTTTTCTTCTTCTGTCAGGTGCAGCAGCTTGTTCAGGGCGCCGCGCTCTTTGAAGGCGTTGGTGGCCTGCATGTTCTCGTATTTGACGAAAACAGTGGCGCCAGTGATGGCATCCAGTTGAGCGGCGGGCAGGAGCGGTGTTGATATCACCGCGCCCTTGATGTTGTTTGCAGCCTCTTCAATCTTTGAAAGGGTGAGAAGAGGTGAGGCCACCTTTGGCATGTTTTGTTCTCGCAGGTGTCTTGTTTTACGGGCTTTATTTGCCGTTTAGCTTTTTCGCAAGTTCAGGTGCAAAGTAGGTTAAGACACCATCTGCACCGGCACGCTTAAACGCCATCAGGCTTTCCAGCATGGCTTTGTCTTTGTCCATCCAGCCGTTTTGCGCTGCTGCGCAGATCATGGCGTATTCGCCGGAGACCTGATAGGCGTAGGTTGGTGCAAGGAAGGCGTCTTTGATGCGGCGGAGAATATCAAGGTAAGGCATTCCCGGCTTCACCATGATCATGTCTGCACCTTCATCCAGATCCAGCTCAGCTTCTTTCAGCGCTTCGTCTGTGTTGGCCGGGTCCATCTGATAGGTGCGTTTGTCGCCCTTCAGGTTTGAGTTGGAGCCAACAGCGTCGCGGAACGGGCCGTAGAATGCGGAGGCATACTTTGCGGAGTAGGCCATGATCTGCAGGTTTTCGAAGTTATTATTGTCCAGCGCATAGCGGATTGCACCGATACGGCCATCCATCATGTCAGAAGGTGCAATGATATCAGAGCCAGCTTCGGCCTGAATAAGAGCCTGACGGCACAGCTGATCTACGGTCTCATCATTGATGATCTTGTCACCTGCCATCAGGCCATCGTGGCCGTGAGAGGTGTAAGGGTCCAGCGCAACGTCTGTCATCAGGCCAACAGGGAAACCTTCTGCTTTGATGGCTTGCAGCGCGCGGCAGGTCAGGTTGCTGTCGTTCAGTGCTTCTGTGCCCATTTCATCGCGCAAATCAGGGTCGGTGTTTGGAAACAGTGCCATAACCGGAATGCCAAGTTCTGCAGCCTGCTCAGCGGCGCGCACTGCCATATCGACAGAATAGCGCTCAACGCCTGGCATGGACGTGACTGGTTCGGTTTTCTTCTCGCCATCAATCAGGAAGATTGGCCAGATCAGGTCGTCCGTGGTGATTGTGTTTTCGCGGATCAAACGACGGGACCAATCGCTGTGACGATTGCGACGCATTCGGCGGCCGTTCAAAATCTGGTTCATGTCTACGGAAGAATGCGATTCATTGGCAAACGGCATGGTAACTCACCTGAATGACTTGTTGTGTGGCGTCTTTAGCTCTGAGAGCGTCGGTTTACTCAAAACTACTAGGGCATTTGATGTCAGATAGCACGGGGAGTTTGCTTGATGAAACTCAAATTCTTTTTGTGTTCCAGAGGTTCTTTAGATTCGCGGGAAGGTTTTCGCTTTCTGAGCAATTAAACGGTGGACGACAGACTTATCCTCTCGGCTGATTGGAAGTGCGAGGGGAACAAGCGGGGAATCACTCGTAGATTATAGCTTTGCGCGATTTGTTGCGTTGGTTTGAAAGCTTTGCGTTTTTGGAACGTTGCTGTGTACGGGGCGCTGTTTTGACTGAGCAATTGGTCTTATCTTGGTCTTTCCGAGAATTGACGCAGTTTTGGTGTGGGTCTACCGATTGACGCAATTACATTAATATTGTGGCTGGTGGTTGTGGGAGGCTGCTTGCCGGGAGGACGGATTCCATGGAATTTGAACTGAACGAAGATCAACGTGCCTTTGTGGATATGGCAGCCGGATTTGCGCAGGAGGAGATGGCGCCTTTTGCAGCAGAGTGGGATGCGAAATCTCATTTCCCGCTGGATGTGCTTCGCAAGGCAGCGGCGCTGGGTCTGGGCGGGCTGTATGTGCGCGAAGATGTGGGCGGCTCGCAGCTGGGACGTCTTGATGGGGCGTTGATCTTTGAAGAGCTCTCCAAGGGATGTGTTTCTACCTCGGCGTTTTTGTCTATCCATAATATGGCTGCTGGCATGCTGGACCGGTTTGGGTCTGATGAGGTCCGGCAGAAGTTTCTCCCCGGTCTTTGCAGCATGGAGAAGGTGGCGAGTTATTGTCTGACCGAGCCGGGGGCTGGGTCTGATGCAGCGTCGCTGCGCACGAAGGCGGTGCGGGATGGGGATCATTATGTGATCAACGGCTCAAAATCCTTCATCTCTGGCGGCGGCGTCTCTGATGTTTACGTGTGTATGGTTCGCACGGGTGAAGATGGGCCGAAGGGGATATCCTGTATCGTGGTTGAAAAGGATGCGCCGGGTCTATCCTTTGGGGCCAACGAGCATAAGCTTGGATGGTGCAGCCAGCCGACGGCGCAGGTGATCTTTGAAGACTGCCGTGTTCCGGTTGAGAACCTGGTTGGCGCAGAAGGGCAAGGCTTTTCGATTGCCATGGCCGGGCTTGATGGTGGGCGTCTAAATATTGGGGCCTGTTCGCTTGGTGGGGCGCAGTTCTGTCTGGACCGGGCATTGCAATACATGGATGAGCGCAAGCAGTTCGGGCGCTCGCTGGCGCAGTTTCAGGCGCTGCAGTTCAAGATTGCGGATATGGCGACGGAACTGGAAGCAGCGCGTTTGCTGCTGCACAAGGCGGCGTCTCTGCTGGACCGGAAAGATCCTCAGGCGACCAAGATGGCGGCGATGGCCAAGCGGCTTGCGACGGATACAGGCTTCAAGGTGGTCAATGAAGCGCTGCAGATCCATGGTGGTTACGGGTATCTGAAGGATTATCCGCTGGAGCGTCATTTGCGCGACTTGCGGGTGCACCAGATACTGGAAGGAACCAACGAGATTATGCGCGTCATCGTGGCGCGTGAGCTGATGAAAGCTTGAGTTGCCGAAGCAGTTCTTCTTAAGATGCTTGGAGGGAACTGCTTTGGCTTTTATGTTGCGTTTCTTTATCCGAAAACCGGTAGCCACTTTTCAGAGATACGCTGAGCAAATTTAGCAAAATGAATAGGTACGCTGTGCAACAGGAATATGCGGGGGAAGTCTTGTCCGAAACTACTGATGTTCTTTTTGAAGAGAAGGGCCATGCCGGTCTTATCATTCTCAATCGCCCCAAGGCGCTGAATGCGCTGACACATGAGATGTGCGTTGCGATGCACCGACAGCTGGAGCGCTGGCTGATTGATGATGCGGTTCATCATGTTCTCATTAAGAGCAACAGTGAAAAGGCCTTTTGCGCGGGTGGAGATATTCGTCAGGTTGCCGAAAACGGGCCTGAGAAAATTGATGTGAGCCTACCATTCTTTGCGGATGAGTATCGCCTCAACACTTACATGGAAAGCTACGCTAAGCCCTTGATTGCGCTGCTTGATGGTATTGTGATGGGCGGCGGTGTCGGCATCTCGGTTCATGGTGCGTATCGTGTGGGCAGTGAGAAGACGATGTTTGCCATGCCTGAGACGGCGATTGGTTTCTTCCCGGATGTGGGTGGCAGTCACTTCCTGCCGAAGATGCCTCAAAACACAGGCATGTACTGCGCGATGACCGGGGAGCGGTTGAGGCAAGCGGATTGCTACTGGACCGGTATTTTAACCCATGCGGTGAAGTCTGAGGATATGGCTGCGTTGGCAGAGGCGCTGTGTGAGGCTCAGGACGTAGAGCCTGTGCTGGCGCGTTATGCGTTTGATCCGGGGCCTGCGCCGCTACATGCCAAAGCGGATGTGGTGGATGAGTGCTTTGGCGCTGAGAGCACGCTGGAAGTTGTGGACCGTCTGCACAAGTTGCAGGGCTCGGAGCATGATGACTTTGCAGTTGCTGCTCTGGAAACGATTGGCAAGCGCTCACCGCTCAGTATGGAAGTTGCTTTTCAGCAGGTGCGGCGCGGTGCGGGGCTTTCCATGGCCGAGTGTATGGTCATGGAGCATCGGATTGTTTCGCAGATTCTGCTGGGCAAGGATTTCTATGAGGGTGTACGAGCTGTGATTATCGATAAGGATCACGCCCCTAAATGGCAGCATTCAAGCCTTGATGAAATAAAAACAGTTGATGTTGAGGCCCATTTTATGTCACCGAAGGGGGGTGACCTCGTATTTTAACGGGGCAAGGGGCTTACTGCCTGTGATTGGGGCAGATTTGTAAGGTGGAGCTTTAGGTATGCCTGGCGTTTTTGTAGAGCTGATGAAGAGGGTTCCCTCCTTTCAGTTTTTGCTGCATGCGTATGTCAGGCTGCTTGCCGTCTTCATGCTGTTTGCAGGCCTAAGCTACTGGGGCGCTATACTTGGTGTGCGCCTGATTGATGGTGCTCCGTTTGAGAGCGTTGGCGTACAAGTGCAATCTACCATTATCTTTTTCGCTATTCTCGATCTGGTGACTGCCATTGGTCTGTGGCTGCTTTCCAGCTGGGGAACAGTGATGTGGCTGTTCCGCTCACTGGCTCAGGTGGTGATGTATTCCGTGTTTCCTATGGTCTTTGGTCGTAGTCCGACTGAGGTCGTATTCTACATCAGTGCAATCGCCCTTTATCTCGTTCTGCTTTACCTTGCAGAGCGAGAGGAACGGGCCTGATCGACCAAAGTTCAGTTTGGTCTGTAACTCATTGAAATTTACTGTTTTGCAAACTGCCGTTCACGTCAAATTGATCTGAGCGAACCCTAAGTGATCAGCTTGGGGCAAGTTCTAAATGTTCAAAATCCTGACGGACGGCGATTTTCGGGAGGATGCAATGGGAGAAACTGTTCTTCGCGTTGCTTTTATTGGTCTTGGCAATATGGGCGGCCCTATGGCTGCAAATCTTGTCAAAGCCGGACATGAAGTCGTCGGTGTAGATCTTTCTGAAGAGGCGCGTACTGCGTTTCAGGCTGCGGGCGGGCAAGTTGCTTCGTCAGCAGTTGAAGCGGTTCGCGACGTTCAGGCTGTTGTTACCATGCTGCCAGCAGGGAAGCATGTTCGTGCCGTGTATACGGGCGAAGATGGAATTCTTGCGCATGCACCAAAGGGCACGCTGTTTATCGATAGCTCGACTATTGATGTGGACAGCAGTCGCGATGTTGCAAAAGCAGCAAGCGAAGCTGGCATGGGTATGGTCGATGCTCCGGTTTCCGGGGGTATTGTGGGTGCTGCGAACGGCACATTGACCTTTATGGTTGGTGGGCCTGATTCTGCATTTGAACGGGCTAAGCCGCTCCTGGATATTATGGGAGCCTCGATTGTTCATGCCGGTGATGCTGGCGCTGGGCAGGCAGCAAAGATCTGTAACAACATGTTGCTTGGTATTTCGATGATTGGTACCTGCGAGGCGTTTGTTTTGGCTGAAAAGTTGGGTCTGGACCCACAGAAGCTTTACGACATCTCCTCCAAGTCCTCCGGTCAGTGTTGGTCTTTGACCTCCTACTGCCCGATTCCCGGACCGGTTCCGACGTCGCCAGCCAACAATGAATATAAGCCCGGCTTTGCAGCGCCAATGATGCTGAAAGACTTGCTACTGGCGGAAGAGGCAGCAGATTCGAGCGGAGCTAACACACCAATGGGTGAAAAGGCGGCTCGGCTCTATGAGGAATACTGTAACAATGGCGGGGAAAACGTCGACTTCTCCGGCATCATCCACTTGCTTCGGAAGTCAGGGTAAACAGAGGGTTAACGGAGAGGTCTACACGCTTGCTAGTGATTAAGAAATAATTCATCGTGTCTCTTAAGCGGTTCTTAGAAGCGGTCGCGTAAATTTGCTTCAAGTGCTGATAAAAATACGAACGCACGAAAAATATGGACATGAGGCGCAACCAGATGATCAATACAAACAGGGCCGTTGAGGTCTTGGCGCAAGAAGAAGAAACGGTAGGGCTGAAGCCTGCATACCTCGAGGCACTGACGCTCATCGAGCGTCTGCATCGTCGTCTTCTTGACGTCATTAAAGATGAGTTTGACCGGATGGGTCGTTCCGATGTGAACAGCGTTCAGGCGCTGCTTCTTTTCAACATTGGCGACGCCGAGCTGACTGCAGGCGAGCTTCGTACTCGCGGTTATTATCTTGGTTCCAACGTTTCTTATAATCTGAAGAAACTCGTTGAAACCGGATACATCAATCACGAACGTTCCCAGATGGATCGCCGCTCTGTGCGGGTGAGCCTGACGGAAAAAGGGCGCGAGATTGCTCAGATTGTTGATGACCTTTACAGTCGTCATATTCTTTCTGTTGAGCAGGTTGGTGAGCTCTCAACCGAGAACTTTGAAGAGCTGAACCGGTCCCTGCGTCGTCTGGAACGCTTCTGGACAGATCAAATCCTCTATCGTCTTTAATTTTCGGCGATATCAGGGCTTTCAAAAAACACCGCTTCCATGCACCGGGGGCGGTGTTTTTGCATGTTATGAGGGCCGGCTTGCGGCAAAGCTTGCGCGGGATTGCTGCGGGTGGCGGGCCAGCTCCAGATAAGGCGTCTGTGAGTAAGTTGGGCTGATTGTTGCTTTCTTGCACTAGGTGCAAACCAACGCTCGCTGCGCAACCACCTTTTTCCCACTTGGAGTAATTAGCCATTAAACGGTCACATTGAGTGGGGAATACACGCTCTCACTTTTCGGGCTGAAAAAGTGCTGTTGGCATTGTAAATTTAGAAGCTGTCAACTCTGATTTGTTCAGGGGGTCGATCACTTTCTTTAATTCACCAACAGATGTTCCTCCCCGATTTTTGGCTGAAGTCTTGCGAGTTTGCCAAGATAATGCCATGTAGATTTGCCATGTTAAGTCTCTGTTTACCAAGTTACATGGAATCTTACAGAATGACTGATTGCTAGGAGAAACTATTCGTGTTGGCACCTCTTTTAAACCGCAGCAAGTTTGCTCTGGCTCTCGTTGTGAGTACGGGCCTTTCTGCAGGTATGATGTCTGCACAGGCACAGGTGAAGGTTCCAGACCTGCTTTCCTATAATGGCAGCATTCAGCAAGCCGTCAGTCAGCCGGCGCCGGTTGCTCCTACACAGCCTATCGTTGGTCAGGGCACGGAATGGGAAGACACCTTTGATGAGGGCGTCTCTTCTCTGGAGCAGATTGATTTTGTGGCTCCGATTATCTCCAAGCAGACCAGCCAGTACATGATTGATGCGATTCTCGATTATGAACGTATCGCTCTCAATGGCGGTTGGCCTGAGGTCTCCACCAAGAAAGTTTTGCGCATTGGTATGCGCGCACCGGCAATTGCAGCTTTGCGACAGCGCCTGATTGTTTCAGGCGACATGGCGCAGCATGCGGGTGTTTCTGAGGTTTTTGACAGTTACGTTGATTCAGCTGTTCGCCGCTTTCAGTTGCGCCATGGCCTGACACCGGATGGTGTTGTGGGGCGGGCAACCGTGATTGCGATGAATGTGCCTGTTGAGGTGCGTTTGCAGCAGCTGCGGACCAATCTGGAGCGCGTTTCTGCTTTGGCTGAAAACGTGACAGATACCTATGTGAACGTGAACATTCCGGCAGCTCGCATTGAGGTTGTTGAGAATGGCCGTGTTCGCTCCCGCCACACCGCTGTTGTTGGCAAGCAGGATCGCCAGTCTCCGATCCTCAGCTCTGCGATTTATGAAGTGAACTTCAACCCGTACTGGACAGTTCCTGTCAGCATTATCCGGAAAGACCTGATTCCGAAGATGCAGAAGGATCCGCAGTATCTGGCGAAGAACAACATTCATATCTATGACTGGTATGGCAAAGAAAAGCAGTGGCAGGAGATTGACTGGAATACGGATGAAGCGACCCAGTATCGCTTTACGCAGGACCCAGGTGAGGGCAACTCCATGGGCAGTATCCGGATCAACTTCAACAACACCCATCAAGTGTATCTGCACGATACGCCAGAGCAGTCTTTGTTCGGTGAGGGCTATCGCTTCCATTCCTCCGGCTGTGTGCGTGTGCAGAACGTGCGTGAGCTGGTGACATGGTTGCTTGGGTCGACAACACCAGACTGGACCCGCAGCCGCGTGGATGCAGCCATCAACTCAGGTGAGCGTACGGATGTGAAGATGAAGAGCCGTATTCCGCTCCACATGTCCTACGTGACTGCGTGGGCGCTGAGCGATGGTATGGTTCACTTCCGGGATGACATCTACGACAAGGATGGGCTTTACGCCGCGAGTGCTGATCCGATGGCCCAGGCCTCTGCTCAGTAAGGTTTTGCAAGAGTTTCAAGTTTGAAGGGCCGTCTCTGCCAGATGCAGAGCGGCCCTTTTCTTTTGGGGATGTGACTGCAGGCAAGCCTGTGCAGCGCTGCTTTACCTGCTAAAACGGCAGGCAACTTACGAATCTGAGAGAAGCAAGGCGAGGGGCCATATGTCTAAGTTGGGGCAGGTCTATTTTGAGACGCGTGTGGTTGGAAATGCAGTTCGCATGACGGCAATTTGTGCTCAGAGCGGTGTTGAGGTGTTTGTTGTGGGGCCTCGTAATGCGAGCGAGTCGCATCTGAAGCAGCTGGCACTTCGTAAGCTGGAACGTAAATTACAACCTCAAGATGCGTAATTCATAAATTTTGGGTGATGGCAGCAATCGTATTGCGCAATTCCTATGAACAACGCTTGGTTCGTTACCCCCTATATGTTAATGGGCTAGGACCCGAAGCTACAACTTGTCGGGATGGGAATGCGAAACGATATTGGGACGTTTCGTCAGTTTGTTGCTCCAACCTTGTCATGAGGTCCACCTATGTCCGTATCGGATAATCCAATTACGACGCCGCTCTACCCAGAGTTTTTTACAGGTAGCCTGGCTTCTGGTGACCCAGAGCTTCTCGAGGCAATCAATAAAGAACTTACTCGTCAGCAGAACGAGATTGAGCTTATCGCTTCGGAAAATATTGTATCTCGCGCTGTGCTTGAGGCGCAGGGTTCTGTCCTGACCAACAAATACGCCGAGGGTTATCCTGGTCGCCGTTACTACGGTGGTTGTGAATACGTCGATATCGTTGAGCGTCTTGCAATCGACCGCGTAAAAGAGCTGTTCGGCTGTGATTTTGCTAACGTGCAGGCGAATTCCGGCTCTCAGGCCAACCAGTCCGTTTTGCTTGCTTTGGCGAAACCAGGCGACACTCTGCTCGGCATGAGCCTTGATGCAGGTGGTCACCTGACACACGGCGCTCGCCCGAACTTGTCCGGCAAGTGGTTCAACGCTGTTCAGTACGGTTTGAACACTGAAACTGGCCACATTAACATGGATGAGGTGCGTGAGCTTGCTAAAGAACACCAGCCAAAGATCATCATTGCTGGCGGTTCTGCTTACTCCCGTGAGATCGATTTTGCTGCGTTCCGCGCAATCGCTGACGAAGTAGGCGCTTACCTTTGGGTCGACATGGCGCACTTTGCAGGTCTTGTTGCTGGTGGTCAGCATCCAAGCCCGTTCCCGCATGCGCATGTTGCAACATCCACCACCCATAAGACCCTGCGCGGTCCTCGTGGTGGTCTGGTTGTGACCAACGACGCTGACATTGCGAAAAAGATCAACTCCGCGATCTTCCCAGGTCTGCAGGGTGGTCCTTTGATGCATGTGATTGCTGGTAAGGCTGTTGCCTTCGGTGAAGCGCTGCGTCCTGAGTTTAAGACCTACGCGAAAGACGTTGTCGAAAACGCACAGGTTCTGGCTGCGACACTGGTTGAAGGTGGTCTGGATATCGTTTCTGGCGGTACGGACACACACCTGATGCTGGTTGACTTGCGTCCAATGGAACTGACCGGCAAAAACGCAGAGATTTCTCTGGGCCGTGCGAACATCACCTGTAACAAGAACGGTGTTCCGCTTGATCCTCAGAAGCCGACCATCACCTCCGGTATCCGCCTTGGTACACCTGCTGGGACTTCCCGTGGGTTTGGTAAGGAAGAATTCCGTGAAATCGGTAAGCTGATTACCGAGGTTCTGGAAGGTCTGCGCAAAGCAAATTCCGTTGACGACAACGAAGCTGTGGAAGCACGGGTCAAAGAGAAGGTACTGGCCCTTACTGCCCGGTTCCCAATCTACAAAAACTAATTTAAACGAGAAGAACCGCCGGACACTCTTCGGCGGTTCTTTAGTGTTTAAGTAAGGAGGCAGGCGAGATGCGTTGTCCATATTGCGGGGGTGATGACACCCAGGTGAAGGATTCGCGCCCGACCGAGGATAATACAGCTATCCGTCGGCGCAGGGTCTGCCAGACTTGTGGTGGTCGTTTTACCACCTTTGAGCGTGTTCAGCTGCGCGAGCTGACCGTTATCAAGCGTAACGGGCGCCGAGTACCTTTTGATCGCGAAAAGCTGATGCGCTCTGTTCTGATCGCAACCCGCAAACGTCCTGTTGAGCCTGAGCGTATAGAGCGTATGGTGAGCGGGCTTGTCCGGCAGTTGGAAAGCTCCGGTGAAAGTGACGTTGTGGCGGAAGATATTGGTCATTTGGTCATGGAAGGGCTGAAAACCCTTGACGATGTGGCTTATGTGCGGTTCGCTTCTGTTTATAAGAATTTCCGCGAGGCCAAAGACTTCGAGGCTCTGCTGGATGAGCTTTCCGATGCGGATGTTGATCCGCTGATGATGCCGCCACGGACGTAATCTCTGGCTTTTTGCAGTGTTGTGTTGCGTAATTTCTCCGAGGATCGGGCTTTTCTTTTAGGAAATACGCTGTAGTGCTGGCAGGGGGATGGCTTTGTCTGGTTACAAAGCATTAGATGCAAAGGAACGAGTTGAGCACGAGCGCTTTATGGCGGCGGCGATCAGCTATGGCATTCGTGCAAAGGGTCGGACGTGGCCCAATCCTCCTGTTGGAGCAATCCTGACAAAAGATTTTGGTGATGGGCCTGTGATTGTGGGGCAGGGTGCAACTCTGCCTCCTGGTGGCTCCCACGCTGAAGTGCTGGCCATCAAAGATGCCGGTGAACATGCGCAAGGCGCAACAGCTTACGTGACCCTTGAACCTTGTGCTCACTATGGCCGGACTGGCCCGTGTGCGCGGGCGCTTGTGGCGGCTGGCGTGGCGCGCGTTGTTTATGGCACCGCTGATCCCAACCCTGCTGTTGCCGGTCGCGGCAAAAAGATCCTTGAAGAGGGCGGTGTTGACGTCCTAATCGGTATTTTAGAGAAGGACTGCCGACAGGCTGTTCGTGGCCATATCTCCCGTATCCTTAATGAGCGTCCTTTTGTTCAGCTGAAGATGGCTGTGTCGAAAGATGGTTATATCGGCAAGCGCGGTGCCGGACAGGTGGCGATCTCCAGTCCGTTGTCGCGGCAGCTGGTGCATGCGATGCGGGCGCAGATGGATGCCATTGTTGTTGGCATCGGTACGGTTTTAGAAGACGATCCCGAGCTCTCTGTGCGCCTGCCGGGCATGGCGCATCGCTCACCGCAGCCGGTGGTGTTTGATAGTCAGGCCCGGATTCCGCTTTCCTCCAAGCTGGTGCAAAACGCAGAGATCAATTCCCTGTGGGTGGTGATTGGTGAACATGCGCCAGATCATCGCGTCAGTGCGCTTGAGCGGGAAGGCGTGACAGTTATCGTCAATGACTGCCTCAGAAATGGCAAGGTATGTCTTGATAAGGCACTGGATGCGCTTTACATGCATGGTCTCTCCCAGATTATGGTTGAGGGCGGTGCGGAGCTTGCGCACGGTCTGCTTCAGCAAGATCTGGTGGATGAGCTATTGATTTTCCAGGGAGCCAATCTGATTGGGTCCGATGGTATTCAGCCTTTCGGATTTGAAGGGCTGGAGAGTTTGCGAGACGGTTATAACAAGCAGATGCTGCGTCCTGTGGGCGAAGATCTGTTGTGGCGGTATACGCCAAAAGAGAGGTTCTAGGTGTTTACGGGCATCGTTAGTGACGTTGGAACAATCCTTGAACTGGAGCAGATTGCTGCAGGTCAGCGGACGAAAATTGGTACTGTTTACGATCCTGACGGGATCGATATTGGTGCATCCATTGCATGTTCCGGCGTTTGCCACACTGTTGTCGCGAAAGGTCGTGATGGCGAGCAGAACTGGTTTACGGTTGAATCGGCTGCCGAAACGCTGGCGCTGACAACTGTTGCTGAGTGGAGCGTGGGCAAGCGGGTCAATCTGGAGCGTTCCCTTTCCATGGGCGCTGAGCTGGGTGGTCACCTGGTTCTGGGGCATGTGGATGGCAAGGCGACCATTGTTGAGCGAACCGAACACCCTGAGAGCGTTTATCTGAAATTTGAGTGTGCGCCAGAGTTCGCGCGGTTCATCCCAAAGAAGGGATCCGTGGGGCTGGATGGCACCTCTTTGACGGTGAACGAGGCTGAAGGAAATACGTTTTCTGTCTTCCTTATTCCACACACTCTGGAAGTGACCACATGGTCCGACAGAGCGCAGGGGGATGAGGTAAACTTGGAAGTTGACATGATGGCACGGTACGTTGCGCGTCTTGCTGAGTTTCCAAGCCTTGCAGAAATTGCAAAATAGCCTTATAGCCAAAATCTTCCGCAGGAAATAACTGGACATTTCGCTTGGGGCGTGGTTCCTGAGCGCACATACGTGGGTACTGTCCGTACCCGTGGCCTTAACCCATCTTTGCTGATTTCTCAGTGAAAAGATGAGGTTGGCATTAGGAGAAATTAAATGAGCGCCGTTCCGCACATTCTTGTTATTGAAGCACGGTTTTACGAAGATCTGGCTGATGCCCTTTATGAAGGTGCTTCAGATGTGCTGGACCGTGAAGGAGCGAAAATCTCTCGACTGGCTGTGCCAGGTGTGCTCGAAATTCCTGCTGCGCTTTCCATGGCGTTAACCGCAATGGAAAATGGCGACGCAGATTATGACGGTTTTGTATTGCTCGGTGTTGTAATTCGCGGTGAAACAACCCATTACGACATCGTTTCTAACGAGTCGGCTCGTGCGATCATGGATCTTTCTGTGGATGCAAACGTTGCAGTTGGTAACGGCATCCAGACAGTTGAGAATGATGATCAGGCATGGGCGCGCGCAAGCGTTTCTAAAAAGAACAAGGGCGGCGGTGCTGCTGAAGCTTGTCTTGCTATGATTGACGTGCGCGACCGGTTCGGTGTGTAAGGTTTAGGATGACAACGGAAAACAACAAGAAAAACGCCGAAGTGAAACCCGCGAATAAGCGCGGGGTTGCTCGATTGGCTGCTGTTCAGGCTGTGTATCAGATGGAAATCACTGGTGCGCGTTTGAATGATGTGCTGAATGAGTATGAAGCTTACCGGCTTGGTCAGGAAGTGGATGGCGACCAGTACCGTGATGCGGATCCGGCATGGTTCCGTGATCTGGTGCAGGCGGTGTTTGAGGATCAGCTGCGTATTGATCCTCGCATTCACACAGCGCTTTCTGAAGATTGGCCACTGAAGCGTATCGACACCACTTTGCGTGCGATCCTTCGTGTTGGCTGTGCTGAGTTTTTGCGTAAAAAAGACGTTCCGGCCCGCGTTATCATCAATGAATACATTGATGTGACGAAGTCCTTCTATGATGGAGATGAGGCACGTCTGGTCAACGGTATTATGAACCGTTTGGCTCGCGAACTGCGTCAGTCCGAATTCGAAGACTAAAAAATGAGCGAGAGAGCTGCCAGTTCCAGACCGGGAGAGTTCTCGCTTATTGAGCGCTATTTTGCGCCGCTCGCCACCAGCGCGGGTGCTGTGCATCTGCAAGATGATGCTGCTGTATTTACCCCTGACACCGGATGTGATTTGGTTGTAACCAAAGACATGCTGATGGCAGGGGTTCATTTTTTTGAAAACGACCCTCCCTTTGAAGTCGCGCAAAAAGCGCTTGGTGTGAACCTTTCGGATCTGGCTGCCAAAGGCGCAGAACCTAAGGGGTATCTGCTGGGTCTCGGTCTTTCCAAAGACATCAGCGAAGAGTGGGTTGCCGAGTTTTGCCGCGGTTTGAAGCTGGTTCAGGATCAGTTCCAGATTGACCTTCTTGGCGGTGACACGATTTCCTGCCCGCAAGGCCCGCTGCTTTCCATCACCGCGTTTGGTCAGGTTCCAACGGGGCAGGTGGTTCGGCGCAATGAGGCTGTTGCTGGTGCACTGCTTTATGTGACTGGCACCATTGGTGATGCCGCACTTGGCTTGCAGCTGCGGTTGGATGAAGCACTCGCAGATAAGCTTGAGCTTTCTGCTGAGCAACGTGATCTCCTCCTAAACCGTTATTTGCTGCCGCAGCCACGTGTTGGTGCTGCTCAAGCGCTTCGTGATTATGCTGTTGCGGCGATGGATGTGTCTGACGGGTTGGTTGCTGATCTGGGACATATGTGCCGGACATCGCAGGTGCAGGCCTCAGTGAAGCTGGAGAATGTACCGCTGTCTGACGCTGCTTCTGCAATGATTGCGAAGGATGCTGCGTTCCGTGAGACAGCGATTACGGGCGGGGATGACTACGAGATCCTTGCTGCCGTGATGCCTGAGAATGCAGTGGCTTTTGAGAAGGCTCTTCAAACGGCTGGTTTGTCCTGTTCCCGGATCGGAGCACTGCACAAGCCAGAGGCTGCAGGACCTGAGATTTCCCTCAGTTTGAATGGTGAGGCTTATTGTCTTCTGGGTGCTGACGGGTTCAAGCATTTCTGACACCATTGCAGGCAGATAATCGACAAAAACCGCCTTGCATGACGTATTCTCATCGAGTTGTGCGTATATCTCTCAAAGTTGCAGGTGATCAGGTGAGCTCTGTGGTTGCTCATTACGTGGAATTGATTAGGCTGTCGGTTCCTTCCTGACTTCTTTGAAAGATTTACATTATGGCAAATACTCTGGCGGCTCCGTTGATTGATGACGGATTGGCAAAGCGCAATGCGCTGCTTTTGGCGCTTGCCCAGTCGTTTGCTGGTGGTGTTCCCCCTATCATTTTTGCAACCACATCTATTCTCGCCTCTGTATTGCTGGTTGATGACAAGTCTCTGGCAACTTTGCCCGTTACTGCTTTCGTGCTTGGAACAGCCATCGGAACGTTGCCTGCTGGCATGATCATGCGCAGTTTTGGACGTCGTGCCGGGCTTGTTGGTGCGCTGTTGTTTGGTGTGCTGTTTGCCTTGGTTGCCGCCTACGCTGCCTACCTTGGCAGTTTTGCGCTGCTTTGCGTTTCCACACTCGGCAGCGGTTTTGTGATGGCCTTTACCCAGCAGGCGCGTTTTGCTGCTGCTGATACGGCCAGCCCTGCTTTCAAACCTAAGGCCATTTCCTGGGTTTTGACTGGTGGTATTCTTGCGGGTGTGGTTGGTCCGCAGACCGTAATTCTGACACAGGGCATGTTTGAGCCCTTCCTTTTTGTCGGAACCTACCTTGCGCAAGCGGTCTTGATGCTTATCGGTTTGTTTTTTGTGGCGTTTTTGGAAATACCTTTGCCGCCGAAGATGGAAAAGCATGAACGTGGACGTCCGCTTTTAGAGATTTTGAAGCAACAAAAGTTCTTTGTAGCTGTTGGTTGTGGAATGATCAGTTACGCGATCATGAACCTGATCATGACGTCTGCTCCGCTCGCCATGGTTGCTTGCGGGTTGACGAACTCAGATGCAGCTCTTGGCATCCAGTGGCACGTGATTGCCATGTTTGCACCTAGTTTTATTACGGGTAGTTTGATCAACCGATTCGGTCATGGAGCTGTAATTGGCACCGGATTCTTGCTTTATGCGGTGTGCGCGCTGGTTGGCCTTACGGGACTAGAGCGTTGGATTTTCTGGAGTTCCCTGATTTTACTTGGTCTTGGCTGGAACTTTTCTTTCGTCGGAGCGTCTGCATTGCTGACACAAACTTACCGACCAGAAGAACAAAACAGAGTCCAGTCCGTAAACGACTTCTTCGTCTTTGGTTTAGTCGCAACTGCCTCGTTTTCCTCAGGGAAATTGTTAAACGTGTTTGGTTGGGAAACTGTCAACCTAATGGTGTTCCCGTTCGTTATCTTATGTCTATTTCTTGTTGTCTCACTGATGTTTACTGAAAAACGGGAAGTTAAAGTTTGAATAATTCCAAGTAGTTTCTCTCCTTTCAACATACGTGTTTCCTTCCACTACCACGCAAAAGCAACTTGACGGATAGTGACAGGTATATACCGTCACTGTGTTCGTTAATTTACACAATTGCAGTGCGGATTTTGCTACGAACACACACATAAGTAGCAGGGTACCCTTAGGGGAGGAAATATGACTGAACTTATCGTTACCATTGCGTGCGGTTTGCTCTCTGTCGTTTACGGCATCTGGGCAATTCGCAGCGTGATGGCTGCTGACACCGGGTCTGCGAAAATGCAGGAAATCGCTGGTGCCATTCAAGAGGGTGCGCAAGCATACCTCACTCGTCAGTACACCAGTGTTGCAATTGTTGGCGTGGTTATCTTCGCCATCGTCGCTTACTTGCTGTCTATCACCGTAGCTATTGGATTTGTTATCGGTGCCGTTCTTTCCGGTGCCGCAGGATTTATTGGAATGCTCGTCTCCGTACGGGCAAACGTTCGCACTGCACAAGCTGCAAGCCAGAGCCTTGGGGCAGGGCTCTCAATTGCATTCCGTTCCGGCGCCATTACCGGGATGTTCGTTGCTGGTCTCGCTCTTCTGGGCGTTGCCGTTTACTACCTGATCCTCACCGGACCTATGGGTATTGATCCAACATCACGTACCGTGATTGATGCGCTTGTGGCTCTTGGGTTTGGTGCGTCTCTGATTTCCATCTTCGCCCGTCTTGGCGGCGGCATCTTTACAAAAGGTGCTGATGTTGGTGGTGACCTTGTTGGTAAGGTTGAGGCTGGCATTCCTGAGGATGATCCACGTAACCCGGCAACAATCGCAGATAACGTTGGCGACAACGTTGGTGATTGTGCAGGTATGGCCGCTGACTTGTTTGAGACCTATGCCGTGACGCTTGTTGCGACGATGGTTCTTGCAGCGATCTACTTTGCAGGTACGGCTGATTTGCAGTCTGCAATGCTGTATCCGATGCTGATCTGTGGTGTTTGTTCTGTGGCATCCATCATCGGTACGTTCTTCGTGCGCCTTGGTGCGTCCAACTCCATTATGGGTGCGCTCTATAAGGGCTTCATCGCCACTGCAATTGTTTCGCTGATCATCCTGTATCCGCTGACCTACTGGGTCTTCGGCGGGATGGATACAGTGTTGACGCAGAGCAATGGCGTTAGCTTTACGCCGCTGGATCTGTTCTTCTGCGGTGTTTCCGGTCTTGTGGTGACAGGTCTGATCATCTGGATCACTGAATATTACACCGGTACCAACTTCCGTCCTGTGCAGGCGATTGCCCGTGCCTCTGAAACGGGTCACGGTACCAACGTTATTCAGGGTCTTGCGGTCTCCATGGAATCCACTGCGCTTCCTGCTCTGGTTATCATTGCCGGTATTATCGTGACTTTCCAGCTGGCTGGTCTGTTCGGTATTGCCATTGCAGTGACAACGATGCTGGCGCTGGCTGGTATGGTTGTGGCGCTGGACGCGTTTGGTCCAGTCACGGACAACGCTGGTGGTATTGCTGAAATGGCAGACCTGCCTGCGGAAGTGCGCGACACGACTGATGCGCTGGATGCAGTGGGTAACACCACAAAGGCTGTGACCAAGGGCTACGCGATTGGGTCTGCCGGTCTTGGTGCTCTGGTGCTGTTTACGGCTTACACGGAGGATCTGAAGTTCTTCGTGGCAAACTCTGAGCAGTTTCCTTACTTCAAGGGGATGACTGAGGCGTCTATCGATTTCTCACTGTCTAACCCATATGTGGTTGTTGGCCTGTTCTTTGGTGGTCTGCTCCCATTCCTGTTTGGCGGTATGGCCATGACAGCGGTTGGCCGCGCAGCGGGTGCTGTGGTTGAAGAAGTTCGGCGTCAGTTTAAAGAACAGCCAGGCATCATGAAGGGTGAAGTTCGCCCTGATTATGGCCGTGCTGTTGATATGCTGACCAAGGCTGCAATTAAGGAAATGATCATTCCGAGCATGCTGCCTGTGCTATCTCCAATCGTCATTTACTTCCTGATTGAAGCAATCGCTGGCAAAGCAAATGCCTTCGCATCCCTGGGCGCTATGCTGCTTGGTGTGATTGTGACAGGGCTGTTTGTTGCGCTTTCCATGACCGCTGGTGGCGGTGCGTGGGACAACGCCAAGAAGTACATTGAAGACGGTCATTACGGCGGTAAGGGCTCTGAAGCTCATAAAGCGGCTGTGACGGGTGATACTGTTGGTGATCCTTACAAGGATACTGCTGGTCCAGCTGTGAACCCAATGATCAAGATCACAAACATTGTGGCTCTTCTGCTTCTGGCAGTGCTGGCGCACTAGTTTGCTCTGATCTGATTTGAAACTAAAAAGCCCGGTCTGGGAGATGGCCGGGCTTTTTGCCGTTCTGGTGTTGGGAGCTTTAGCGGAGGTCAGAATTTCACTGAGAACTCGGTGCCAAAGACCCAGGCGTCCGGGATGTCGTCGTTTCCGGCAGGATTGACCACGTATTGAAAATCCAGTGAGAGATAGGACCAATCGGCGAACTGGTAGCGATGGGTGGCTTCGAATACGAGCTCATAGGACTGGCCGGGCAGGTGATCACTGAAATAACCGAGAATGAAGGCTCCGGCAGTAACATCATTGTCTCTGTTGGGGATCAGGCCTTGGTAGAACAAGCCGCCGCTGATGCCGAGAGGTTGGGTGTTGATGGCTTGTTGGGGCGCGATTGTAACAAGGCCCCAGAGGCTCAGACCTTGCAGGTCCTTTTCCTGATAGATCATTTGCCGTGCGATGGCATAGGCGCCCCAGTTGCCTTCACGGGTCTGCGTGGTGGTGGTGCCCAGAACATCCACTCTGCCAGTGTTGTAGAAGGCGCCCAGCTGATAGTGGCCGCGGAGATACTTGCTTGTGTCATCTTTCCCCGGATTAACGCCAACTTGCCCGACCATCAGCACGCTGCCTTTGGGCGCAAAGCGGAAGTTGAAGCCGTTTTCGGCGTTGTTCAGGTCATCCACGGACGCGTCATAGACGCCGAGGCTGACGTATTGATTACCGGGGAAGGTATAGTTGCCTGCCAGACCCCATATGTTGAAGGGGTAGGTGGTGAAAGTGGGCTGGTTGATGAGCAGCTGACCAGGGGTGCTGTTGAGGGCTCCGTTGAGGTAGTACGCGAAGGTATCGTCTCTTGCGAAGATGTCGCCCACAGCGAGGCGACCGGCGGAGAGGTACAGCTGATCGTTGAGCAGGTTTTGCTCCAGACTGAAGTTGGCGATGGCGAGGATGTCGCTTGAGAAAATTTGGGTGACGCCAAAGTCGTTGCCAATGACCTCCTGTGACAGGCCCTGTCCCAGACCTTGATACATGATGTAGTGCAGGCTGCTGCCTTTGATGCCGAAGATCTTCTCAAAGTCCAGCATGGCCATGCCTTCCAGCCGCGCGCCATAAGTTGCGCTCTGGTTCAGGCCGCCAACGGGGTTTGCGGCAACGTCCTGGGTGTAGAGCACACCTAGATCAAGACCCTCGTCAGAAAGGTTGGTGCGGATACCGCCCCAGTCGCGTGTTTCGTTGTGCCATTGCGCCCAGGCTAATGGCCAGTTGCCCACTTGCGCGCGAAGTTCTGTGCTGGCTGTCAGCGCTATGCCGACAACCGCTAGAAACTGTAGAACTGGCGATATGCGTTTTTTTATCGCAGGTACCTTAAGCGCTCGCAAAAGCTGGTTCCCCTAGACTGACTCAGGCAAACAGAGAAACTCAGGATTATGCAGCGCGCACTCTTGTTTACGCCGCATGCTCCAACACTTTGATGGAACCCATCCTTTTGCGAAAAACGCCCGCACTCAATCAAGAATTTGCCCGCATCAATCTGGTATGCAGCAGTGCTGCATGTCCTACTCAGATTCACTTACAAGATTACTATAGTCTGTTGTTCTTGCGGCGGCTCCTATCTGAAACCTGCTAAGTAATTTTGAGGTGCCTGATCAGGCTGCTGGCTCTGGCAGCAGGGCCTCATAGCGTTCTCTTGCATGCGCGGGGAAAGGGCAGGACTTTCTGGCTTCGCGATCCATATGGACACCGACGGCCTGCATGGTTGCAACAGGTGTGTTGGTGATTGAGTCAAACATGGTGTGTTTGAAGAGGATGGTCTTGTCGCGCATTTCTTTAATTTCAGAGCGTACGACAAGTAGGTCGCCTGCGGAGACCTCCGCCAGATACTTATATGTGATCTCCAGTGCAGCCATGCCCTTGTTGCTCTCGCGGATATAGGCTGGGGTGATGCCAATGTGGGCGAGCATGTGCCATGTTGCTTCATCAAATTTGGAGGTGTACCAGGCCACATTCATATGGCCCATGTGATCTTCCTGCTGCGGGTAAACAATCCCGCGATATGTCTCAAACATCTTTGTTTCCAATACAATCGCAATCCTGACCAGCCTATTGGGAAGAGTGCTGCAGGTCATTACGACTGTCGGATACCTTCAGGTGAACGTGAAAAAGCCGGTGCTCCTTATGGAACACCGGCTTTCCTATCATTGCTGTCTATGTACTGCTCAGTAATTGCGCCAAAGGATGATGGCGGCGGCGAGCAGGAACTGGTCTTTCAGCACGAAGATGCCTGTACGGTTGAGGAGGGGGAAGAATGAATCCGCATCCCAGCCCGGTACGGAGAACATGAAGGTGAGGGTGCCGAGTGCTGTAGCAGCGATGCCGAGGACACCCAGACCGCCAAGGAAGCGGTTGAATGGCAGGCAGAGCAGCAACAGTAGGAAGACCCACTCAACGATACCGATGAAGTTGGAAGCGCCCTGAACATCCCAGATCTGATAGGTCCAGCTGAAGAGGATGTTGGACTGCATCAGGCGGACAATGCCTTGTGCCTCAAACTCATAAAACTTCATGGCGCCGATCCAGCCCATGACCAGTGCGATACCAGCGAAGCTTGCGAACACGGCCAGCTTTTTGAGAGAGCCTGCGGTCTGCTCCTTGCCAGCTGTGTGCATGTGATGCCCGAGGATGTACGCCGGGATTGCAAACATGGAGAGGTACTTCAGGAGGTTCTGACCGGAGCCGATAATCGGGAAACCTCCGAGAGCATCCATCCACACAGGGTTTGTGAACAGGTAAAGGAAGTTCAGGGCGAAGATCAGCATGGCCATCAGGCAGCCAAGAATTCCAAGGCGGCGATCTTTCAGGCCAAGCAGAACCAGAATGCCTGCCGGGACTTCAAAAAGAGCCATCAGAACGCCGGTGAGAGGCACGCCGAGTGCTTGAACCACTCCACTGAATATGGGGCTGTTGCCGAGCCAGAACTCGATTTGCTGATGTTCCGGACCTGTCAGCTTCAGCAGGCCAACCCAGATCAGGTAGGTTGCTGTGACGAGTGTGAGATAGATAAAAAGAGCGTGATCTGAGGGGCGCAGATCTGTAATTTTTTTGAGGGCAGTAGAGGAGTGCGTCATGATTTTACTTCGCGTTTGTCGTTAGAGCACGTCGCATTAATTCGCATTCACGCATCGCGATCTAACATCCTTGGTGGAGCGAATTCTTGTCGTTTGATTGTTTTCAATCAAAAGGAACGCGCTCTAATGCCTTGAAGAAACCACGGAAGAAGACGGCCAGAATGCGTATAACTCCTCAATACAGGATCACATGTAGCAAACCTCCAATAACACCAGCGTGATTTTAAGTGTGAAGCTTAGGATTTGGCAGCATTCGCGATATGAATGGGATAGAGCAGCCTGGCCTGTTGGCTTTAAGCGCAAAAAAAACGGCGCCTGAAAAACAGGCGCCGTTTTTTAAACTCGTGATGGGCGGGTCTTAGAGACCGATTGATGGATTTGCAGCTCCACGCAGGATCTGCGTCAGGAGACCATAATCAGCACCGCCGGTGCGTGTTTTTCTGCCGAGGTAATCAAAGACTTTTCCGTCTTCAATGCCGTAATCAGCAACGGACTTCACATAACCATCTTTATCAAAGTAAACAGCGACAACACGTTGGTCGACGATTGACGGAGACCAGAATGCCACTGTTTCGCTCTTTTGCGAGATATAATAGTAAGCTTCACCGTCCAGATTAGATGTGGTGGACGGGCTACCAAGGAGAAGTTCTACCTGCTCACGGCTGGAACCGACTTGAACATCTTGAATTGAATCAGGTGAAACAACCTGGCCATGTGTCAGTGTCTGGGTGAAGCAGCCGGCAAGTGGCAGGCTCAAAAAAGCGAGGAACACAGTACGGCGTGCGAATGCAATCATTCCAAACATCCTGTTGGCTTGCAAATTGCAGCAAAATGCAGCAAGCAAGCGGTTTAGATTCAGACTTGTGCTTATGCCATCCTCGTGGCAGTCACACAAGTAACTCGACAAGCGCAAGAGAGGTGCCATGATCTTCGGTTTTTTCCGTCGACGTAAAGACACATCCGTCAGAACAACTTACGAGCGGATCGTCGCGCAGGCACGACTACCAGTGTTTTATCAGCACTATGGTATACCTGATACGAGCGAAGGTCGCTTCGAGATGATTGTTTTGCACGCTTTTTGTGTCTTTCACCGGTTAGGAGGCGAAGATAAGGCGTCCCGGAAATTTGCACAGGCTGTATTCGATTATTTTTTTCAGGATATGGACCAGAGCATGCGAGAGATCGGTATTGGCGACGAAGGTGTGCGTAAACGGGTTCGAATTATGGTCGAATCGTTTTACGGACGCACAGCCAGCTATATGCAGGCTCTGGAAAACAAGGACAATTCCGCTCTATTTGAGGCCTTTGTAAGAAACATTTATGGCGAGAGCGGTGAAGCTGTTGCGATAAGAGCGCTGGTTCATTACATGCATGAAGCGGTGGAAGGCCTTGCTGCTCTTCCAACCCATGAAATTCTTGCGGGCGACGTCAAATTTGTGGCTCCAAAGATCGAACTTATAAGGGAAAGCGCCAGCGATGGCTGAAACTGAATACCCGTGGGCCTATTTATTCGATGCGGTGCGTCTTGGTAAGAAAACCAAACAGCTAAAGCTTGTCCTCAATGAGAATGAGCGGACGCAGATCGCCAAGGCCTATGATTTGATAGAGCTGCCTGAGTTCGAAGCCGACCTTGAAGTGCGTCCGTGGCGCCGTGATGGACTGGCGGTGCGCGGTCACATTCGCGCCAAAGCTATTCAACAATGCGTTGTCACGCTTGACCGAGTTGAGTGCCTGGTGGACGAAGAATTCGACCGTACATTTTTGCCGGATCAAGATTCTCGGGGGCGTCGTCGAAGTGATGATGATACCTTGGAAGTAGATCTGGATATTGATGAGAGCGATCCGCCGGATTATTTCGAAGGCTCTCAGGTGGATTTCGGAGCTGTTGTTTGTGAGCACTTTGCGTTGGGACTGGATCCATTTCCTCGGGCTAAAGGGGTTGAAATGGATGACAAATATGCTCCGGACCCAGAGGAAGAACTGAAACAGGATGAAGAGCAGAAGCCTTCTCCTTTTGCTGCACTAGAAGCCCTTAAAGGCAAAAAATAATCTTAGATTGCTGCAAAGGTTTTTTAGAGGTGGGTGTTGCGAGACGTTTATAATCGAGTATCTTCGCGACGCGCATTTCCACTGAACTTAGGGAAAATGCTCTTAACTATTCCGAGGTCTGCCGATACAAGGGCAGACTTTGTTGGGACAAGGCAAGAAATTGGAAATGTCTGAAAAAATACGTATTTCTCTTGATGCTATGGGGGGGGATTACGGTGTTGAGGTGGTGCTGCCTGGTGCTGATCAGGTGCTGCAACGCTGCCCGAATATCGAATTCCTACTTTTCGGTGACAGTAAAGTCATCGAGCCAATGCTCGAGGAATACCCTCGTCTGAAGCAGGCATCCGTTGTTCATCATACCGATGTGTCGATTGGCATGGACGAAAAACCGAGTCAGGCTTTGCGCAAGGGCCGCGGTAAATCTTCCATGTGGAATGCGATCGCTGCGGTTAAAAATTCTGAAGCAGATGTTGCTGTTTCCGCTGGTAATACGGGCGCGCTGATGGCGATGTCCAAGTTTTGCCTGCGCACCATGTCTGGTATTGAGCGTCCTGCGATTGCGGCAATGTGGCCGACACTTCGCGGTGAATCCATTGTGCTTGATGTGGGTGCTACGATCGGCGCGGATGCACAGCAGCTGATCGACTTTGCTATTTTGGGCGGCGCTATGTGTCGTTCTGTTCATGGTGTGAAACAGCCGACTGTTGGTCTCCTTAATATTGGTGTTGAAGAGGTGAAGGGTGTTGAGGAAGTGCGTACAGCAGGCAAAATGCTGCGCGAACTGTCTCCTCCAAACCTTGTTTACTCCGGCTTTGTCGAGGGTGATGACATTGGTAAAGGCACCGTTGATGTTGTTGTGACCGAAGGGTTTGCCGGCAATATTGCACTCAAAACAGCCGAGGGAACCGCAAAACAGTTTGCTGGCTACCTACGGGCTGCTATGAAACGTACGCTTATGGCGAAAATCGGTTACTTTTTTGCACGAGGTGCTTTCGAGCGGCTTCGGGCGAAAATGGATCCGCGTAAAGTCAATGGCGGGGTCTTTCTTGGGCTTAATGGGATTGTTATCAAAAGCCATGGCGGAACAGACGCTGAAGGCTTTGGTGCTGCCATTGAACTTGCCTATGATATGGCCAAGAATGAATTGATTAAAAAGATCTCCGAGGATCTGGCAAACTACCATCGTGGTCGTTTCTCAGAGGCTGAAGAAAACTGAAGGGTTTAAAGTGAAGGCACTTCGCTCTGTATTTTTGGGCTGTGGCAGCTATCTGCCTGAAAAAGCACTTACTAACCAGCAGCTTACCGAGATTGTTGACACTTCTGATGAGTGGATCGTTCAGCGTACCGGGATCAAGAACCGTCATATAGCGGCAGAAGGTGAGTTTACGTCTCACCTTGCAGTGAATGCTGCCAAGGCTGCGCTGGAAAATGCCGGTGTTGATGCGCAGGACATTGATCTGATCATTCTGGCAACCTCAACACCTGACAATACGTTCCCGGCAACGGCTGTTGCTGTGCAGGCAGAACTTGGTATCAACCACGGTTTTGCGTTCGACGTTCAGGCTGTTTGCTCTGGTTTTGTTTATGCAGTTACCACTGCCGACGCATACCTGCGCGGTGGTCTGGCTAAGCGTGCGCTTGTAATTGGCGCTGAAACATTCTCCCGCATTCTGGATTGGGAAGACCGTACGACCTGTGTTCTGTTTGGTGATGGCGCTGGCGCTGTTGTCATGGAAGCGCAGGAAGGCGAGGCTTCTGCTGAGACCAGCGGTGTGTTGACCTGTCATTTGCGTTCTGATGGACGTCACAAAGAAAAGCTCTTTGTGGACGGTGGTCCTTCCACCACGCAGACAGCTGGTCATCTGCGCATGCAGGGCCGTGAAGTGTTCAAACACGCGGTTGGCATGGTCACTGATGTGATTGAAGCTGCCTTTGATGCCACTGGCACAACTGCGGAAGATCTGGATTGGTTTGTGCCGCACCAGGCGAACCAACGCATCATTGATGCTTCTGCTAAGAAACTTGGCATCGCTCCTGAAAAGGTAGTGAAAACAGTTTCCGAGCACGGCAACACTTCAGCTGCATCGATTCCTTTGGCGCTGGACAGCATTGTTAAAGCTGGCAAGGTGAAAAAGGGAGATCTGATCATGCTGGAAGCAATGGGCGGCGGCTTTACCTGGGGTTCCGTACTCCTTAAGTGGTAAAAAGCGGCAAAAAACCCCAGAGGGTTGCATTTCTTAGCAAATGAGCTGTTGACCCTGACGCCGGTTGGCCATACCGTAACTTGTTGAAAGCAAGCTTTATTCTTACGGATCATGGCTTTACCGGAGGAGGGTGGAATGGGTAGTCACACTGTAACCCGCGCTGATTTATGTGAAGCGGTTTACCAGAAAGTCGGCCTATCTCGGACTGAATCTGCCGAACTCGTTGAGCAGGTACTTGCAGAAATTTCTGCCAGCCTGGAAGGCGGCGAGTCTGTCAAATTGTCTAGCTTTGGCTCTTTTGTTGTTCGCTCAAAAGGTGAACGCATTGGCCGTAACCCAAAAACAGGTGAGGAAGTTCCGATCTCTCCACGCCGGGTTATGGTATTCAAGCCAAGCAATGTTCTTAAACAGCGCATTAATGATGCACTGGTTGAGGGCGCCAGCTAATTTGCTGCCCCGATAATAGTAAGGTTTAGAGGGTCTGCATCGTGGAGAAGAGCGCCGACGCGTTCCGAACAATTAGTGAAGTAGCGAGTGAACTGGATCTGCCGCAGCACGTTCTGCGGTTCTGGGAAACACGATTTACCCAGATCAGGCCTCTGAAAAGAGGCGGTGGACGGCGCTACTACAGACCTGACGACCTTGAGCTTTTGCGTGGTATCCGCCATTTGCTCTATGGGGAAGGCTATACGATTAAAGGCGTGCAACGTATTTTGCGAGAGCAAGGCGTGCGCGTCGTTATGGACGTTTGGAAAGAGGGTGGTGGCGTTGTCATCCCAACCTCGTCCAGCGCCAATATGCCTGTGGGCGTAGCACCTGATCCATCCCAAGTTTCTGAGGGTTCAGTGCGCAGTGCTGCGGAAGCTGCAGTCGCACAGGCTATCATGTCGTCTCCAGAAGAGATGTATGAGCCGCAGGAAGATTGGGTTGCTGAGCGGTCTGTTGAAGAGCAGGCGGTGCTTCCACTCGAGAGCGAGCCTGAGCCGCAGACGCCATTGCCGTCCGGTCTGTTGCCGGATGACGAGCCGGATCAGCATGGCAAAGGTGGGCATGGGGCGTTTGGCTTCATGGATCGCTTGATGGGTTCTGAAAAGGAAGAGACAGCTGGGTCTACTGGACTTTCCAAGGACAATGTTGACCGGCTGCAATCCACGCTTTTTGAGCTGTTGGAGTGTAAGCGTATGCTGGATCAGGCGCGATAATCTGCAAAAATTGATAGGGTCTTGGGTTGGTGGAACGCTGACCTGAGCGTTGGTTTAAGGGCGTCGGTCACTGCTTTGTTGCAGTCGGCGCCCTTTGCTGTTTCAGGTGCGTTGAAACTCATCCCGCAAAATGACTGTGGTTGTCAGGTCTTTCACGCCGTCAGTGGATGCGATGGCGTCTCTGACGTTGTTGAGCATCTCCATTGAGGAGGCAACGACTTCGACCACAAGGTCGAGCTCGCCACTTACCGAACTTACGCGTTTAATCTCTGGAAATGCTGCCAATATGTCGAGGATTTCGCGCATGGGTGTGCGTGATAGGCGGATGAACAGGAAGGCGGAGATGTGTGTGGGATCGAGCCCACCAATATCTGCCCTGTAGCCGCGAATTGTGCCGTTGTTCTCCAGTCGTGTGATGCGTTCACTGGTGGCACTGCGAGATAGGTTGATGCGGGCTGCTAGTGTTTTGATCGGGATACGGGCTTCTTTGGAAAGGATCGCGATAATCTCGCGGTCGGTGGTGTCGAGCATTGAGATTCCTCTGCGCGGGCTATCAGGAAGAGTGCCGTTAAAATACTTATTAATCGCGACATAGTGGCGGTGCAACTGACATAAAGTCGGTGTTCTGAAATATCAGTGTGCGTTATATTTCGGGCAACCGGAGAGACTTATGACTGATATTAGCCATCCCGCCCCTAATTTTGACCGCGATACCATTGCAGCCCTTCTGCTGGAGCACTGGAACCTGAAAGGTGACTTGTCTCCATTGGAAAGCGAGCGCGACCAGAACCATCGCCTTGATGCAGAGGATGGCACGCGCTGGACGGTGAAGCTTGTTAATGCCAGTGAGCCCGGCGCTGAGACTGGATTCCAGACAGCCATGCTGCAGCATCTTGCTGCGTCCTCTCCGGATTTGCCTATGCCGCGCCTGCGCCTGACAAAGGATGGTGGAGCCACGCAGAGTGTCGCCGGACCGGATGGAGCATCTCATGCCATGCGTGTGGTTTCCTGGGTTCCGGGGGTGCCGTTGGCTGAAACTCAGCGTGAGGATGGTGTTGTTGCCAGTTTGGGGACGTTGCTTGGCAAGATGGATAAGGCGCTGCGTGGTTTTGTGCATCCCGGTGCTTTGCGCAGCTTTGAGTGGGATTTACGTGCGGCTGGTGATGCCCGCGCGCGCCTGAGTGCCATTGGTGATCCTGATCAGCGGCGCGTGGTTGAGTATTTCCTTGATCGGTTTGACGGGATTGTTGCTCCGCAGTTTGCCGGCTTGAGAGCTGCTGTCATTCACAATGACGCCAATGACTGGAATGTGCTGGTTGATCCAGAAGATCATTCCCGCGTTTGTGGTCTTATTGATTTTGGTGACAGCCTGCATACGCCCGTTATTGCAGAAGTTGCGATTGCGGCGGCCTATACGATTATGGAGGTGCCTGATCCGATTGGCGCTGCTGCTGATCTGGCTGCTGCCTACCATGCTGAGTATCCGTTGGAAGAAGGGGAGGTTGATCTTCTCTTTGATCTGATTGCAATGCGACTGGTGACAAGCGTGAGTTTGTCTGCTCTGCGGAAAGATGAGACTGACGACAATCCATACCTTGCTGTCAGTGAAGCACCAGCCTGGAACCTGCTTTACAAACTTTATGGCATGAAACCATCGTTTGCGACTGCAATCCTGCGTAAGGCCTGTGGCTTTGATGCGGTGCCAGGTGCTCGGAAGGTGGCGGCGTTTTGTGCAAAAAACCGGAACTCATTTGCCCCGTTGTTTGCGCGTCATCCCAAGCTCATGTCCAAAGCGCTGGTGCCTTATGCTGATCCTGAGAATGAGATGACTGTGACGTCTCGTGATCGACAGCCAGAAGCTGCACAAGAATGGTGGGAAGAGTATTGCGAGGCGCATGGTGTTGAACTTGGCATTGGCCCATGGGGTGAAAGCCGCAGTGTTTATTCCTCCGACTTCTTTGAGAGCCGTTTCATTGAGGGAGAGCGTCGCCGGAACCATCTGGGGTTTGATTTGTTCCTGCCGTCAGGAACCCGTGTTTGTGCGCCTATGGATGGCAAAGTGCGGTCTGTGGTGATTGAGACGGATCCGCTTGGTTATGGCTGCATGATTGCGCTGGATCATGAAACGGATTGCGGTCAGCCGTTTGTGAGCCTTTGGGGACACATGGCGCATGAGGCGGCGAGCCGACTGAGCGTGGGTGATGTGGTCAAGGCTGGTGAGACAGTTGGGTATCTGGGTGCTGAAGATGAAAATGGAGGCTGGGCTCCCCATCTTCACCTGCAGCTATGTGCAGATGTTTCTTTGAGTGCCGAAGAAATTCTCGGTGTTGGTGAAGAGAAGTATCTTGATGTGTGGGCAGATTTATTCCCGTCCGCTATCGATTTTGCCGGGCTCCCGCAAGAAACACTGGGCAGTGCTGGGCGATCAGTCAGCGATATCGTTTCATCGCGCCGTCAAAATCTGCTACCGAACCTTTCCATCTCCTACAGCGAACCTATCAAGTTTGTGCGTGGCGAGGGGGCTTACCTTATCGACCATCGCGGGCGGGCTTATCTGGACTGTTTTAACAATGTCTGCCATCTGGGTCATGCACATCCAGATGTGGTTGAGGCCTTGTCTCATCAGGCAGGTTTGCTCAACACCAATACACGGTATTTGCACGACAACATCGTTGAGTACTCTGAGCGTCTGACAGCGACACTGCCGGATGATCTGGCGGTTGCTTCGTTTGTGTGTACGGGCAGTGAGGCGAACAGCCTGATGCTTCGCATGGCAGAGGCGCATACCGGGCGTCGTGATGCAGTTGTTCTGGATTGGGCTTATCATGGCACAACACCTGAGCTGATTGCGCTGAGCCCTTACAAATACAAGCGCAACGGTGGTAAAGGGCGGCCTGATCATGTGTTTGAGGCAGCTATTCCGGACGCCTATCGTGCACCGGCTGACTGGGCACCTGAGGAGATTACTGCACGTTATGTGCAAAGTGTTGCTGAGCAGCTGGACTTGATGAAAAAACAAGGCCGTGCCCCAGCATTCTTCATTGCTGAATCAATTCCAAGTGTGGCTGGTCAGGTGTTTATGCCAGATGGCTATCTGGAGGAGGTCTACAAGCTGATCCGCGCGGAGGGTGGCCTGTGCGTTGCTGATGAAGTGCAGGTTGGGTTTGGCCGTGTCGGATCGCATTGGTGGGCTTTTGAAACACAAGGCGTGACGCCCGATGTTGTGACTATGGGCAAGCCGATTGGCAATGGTCATCCTATGGCCGCGCTTGTGACCACTCGTGAGGTTGCTGCCAGCTTCAACAATGGCATGGAATACTTCAACACCTTTGGCGGTAATCCGGTCTCCTGTGCAGTCGGGCTTTCTGTGCTGAACGTGATTGAGCGTGATGGATTGCGCGAGAATGCGCATGTTGTTGGTGATTACATCCTGATGGGCTTTCGAAAGATGATGGAAAAGTATGAGTTTATTGGTGATGTGCGCGGGATGGGACTATTCCTTGGCATCGAGCTGGTGAAAGATCGCCGTACCAAAGCGCCTGCAACAGATATGGCGAAACGTATTGCCAACCGCGCAAAAGACCTTGGTATCCTGATGGGAACCGAGGGGCCTTATGACAATGTGTTGAAGATGCGGCCACCGATGATTTTTTCTAAGGAAAATGCGGATTACCTACTGGATGTCCTTGATCAGGCCATGAATGAGTCTGTTTCAGCTCTGGAAACCATGTAAACTATCAAAAAAGGGCCAAAGTCTGGCCTTTTTTACCTGAAGAATAGGCGGGGACAGGAAGTTGTCTCCGCTTTTTCTTTGTCCTGAGGGCTAACGGGATGAAGGTAAGGGTGAGTTCAATTCATGTTCAAAATCCGGAGGCGTCGCTCTTGATCGCAACGTCCTGAGTGCTCCGGCTTGTTGTTTTGGGTTTGTTTTAGAATAGGTTGGCTTGCCAACCTTTAAAGAACAGGCCCCAGAGTTTGAAGGTGGGCGAACATGGTAACCATTGAAAGCAGTGCAAGCATTACGGCCTGGGGTGAGCGAACCTTTGGGCAAGTGGCTGACCTGAATGCGTTGATTGCGCGGGCAAAAGAAGAGCTTGCCGCTCTGCAACTGGCTGTCGAAAGCGGCGAGAGTTCACGTGATGTCGCTGCGGATGCCGCGGAGATTGCGATCCTGCTGCATCGTCTTGTTGGTTTGCATGGCGCTGAGCTTTCATTTGCCGTTGACGAGAAAATGGCTCGCAACCGCACGCGTATCTGGTCTCTGGCTGGTGATGGTACTGGTCGCCACGTTGCCTAAGCTTTTGATTGCTGTTGCGGGCTGATCTGCCTGCGGCTCTGATCTCAACTTATCCCCCTTGTTGCGCTAGATGGTACGCTTTTGCGTAGGCTAGGCGATCTATGGGGATCATGATGAGTGAGACGACATCGCATCTTAAACTGCCATTTCTGGCAGCTGCTCAAGCGCAAAAGCATGTCACGCACAATGAGGCTTTGGCACTTGTTGATCTGGTTGTGCAGCTTTGCGTTGTTTCCAACAGTGTGAGTGCACCACCTGCAGCTCCCGCAGAAGGGGAGCGTTATATCGTTCCTGCAGCTGCGACAGGTGCTTTTGCAGGGCAGGAGAGTAAGATCGCGGCCTTTGATGGCGGCCTCTGGCGATTTTTAGCTCCAGTTGAAGGTTGGGCGGCCTGGGTGCAAAGCCTCGGCGCGATGCAGGTTTACTCAGGTGGTAACTGGACTGGGTTTTCTTCTGTCGCTGGATTGGGCGTTGATGACGTTACCGGCGGTGCGGCCTTTCAGCAGGAAAAGACTGTGCTAAGCGAGAGCGCTCATGGTGCGCAGAGCCAGTTTGTGACCGCAGATGAGCTGATCACCGTTTCTGGCGGTTTTACTGAAAGCTCTTTGGTTATTCCCTCCCGTGCAATCGTGTTTTGTGTTTCCACCCGCGTGGTTGAGGCTGTCACGGGTGCAAGCTCCTATGACTGCGGAACTGCTGGTGAGACTGGCAAGTTTGGGGGCTCTTTGGGAATTGCCGTTGGTTCTAATAATGCAGGCGTGATTGGACCAACTGCGTATTATGCGGACACGCCAGTCCGGATTACTGCGAATACTGGCAGCTTTACCGGAGGCAAGGTTCGATTGTCCTTACATTTCTTCCTGCCAGTGGTGCCGCAGACCTGAGCGATATCTTTGAATTTCATAGGCCGCATCCGCGGTTTTTTTTGTGTTTGCACGGGGGCTCTGGCTCCCGTTTTTATTTGGGGAGTGAGAGATGCAGGATACCTTTCAACTGATTGTTTCGGACTTGCTTGAGAGTGAAGGAGGATTTGCCCATCGAAGCCGTAAGGCTGATCCGGGTGGTCCTACAAACTTTGGTATCACACAGCGGACCTTGAGTGCATGGCGGGGGCAGTCTGTCAGCGTGCAGGAGGTGCGGTCTCTGGAGCGGGCTGAGGCTGTCGATATCTTTCGGGCACAGTATTGGGATGCTGTGAAGGGAGACAAAATGCCTTCGGGCTTGGATTATGCGCTTTTTGATTTTGCCGTGAACTCGGGGCCTGCGCGGGCGGTCAAGACGCTTCAGAGTATTCTGGGCGTTGCTGTTGATGGTCTGGCTGGTGTTGAAACGCTTGGAGCACTCAAGACGCACAATCTCGGTGATCTGGTGAGCAAGCTTTCTGCTGAGCGCTTGCGTTTCATGAAGCGGCTTAAGAACTGGCCCTACAACAAAAATGGATGGACACGCCGGGTGAGGGATGTTCAGCAACGGTCGCTTGAGTTGATCAAGTCGCCAGCGTCTGCGGTTCAAACACTGCGTGTCCGTGATAGCGTTGTGCCGGATGGGGCTGCCAAAGCGCGGGGCGAAGAAACCTCTGCAATGAGCACCTGGTGGACGCCAGAAGGCGTGAGTAAGGCCGGGGTGCTGATTTCCGGCATGTCCGGCATGCTTGCAGGTTCCGGGCCGTTGCAGTGGGCGTTTGTTTTTGCGCTTGTTGTTGCAGCAGGCATTGGTGGCTATCTGATGCTCCAGAAAGAGCGAATGGCATAGATTTGAGCGGCACTGCGACTGGAAGGGAGTTTACGCAGCGGTGCCGTAAAGCTCCCCAGTGATTTTGAAGCATTGGGCAATCTGTAATGGGAACTACCAATGACGTTCTGCTAAGGACGTTTTAGTGTGCATGCAGGTTCTCTCATTACAACCGGGCACCAAAATTCTGAACTGCTGGAAAGGCATTGCAGGTTCCATGAAAAAACTTAGCCTCGTTTCTCTTCTTCTTGGTTTTACGGCTCTTACAAATGCGCATGCGGGTGAGGTGGTCGATCTGCTGATCACCAATGCGCACGTTCTGACCATGGATGCACAAAAAAACGTTTATGACCGTGGGCTTGTGGCAATCAAGGACAACAAGATTGTTGCGGTGTCTGATGGGTCTGACAGTGCTGATTACAGTGCCGACAAAACCATTGATGTGGACGGCGATATTGTTATGCCCGGCATGATTAATGCGCACACCCACGTTTCTATGACTGTGTTCCGCTCACTGGCTGATGATGTTCCTGATCGCCTACACCGGTATATCTTCCCGTTGGAAGGAGCGCTTGTTTCGCGTGATATGGTTCGTATTGGTGCAAACCTTGGTAATGTGGAGATGCTGAAAGGCGGCGTCACCACCTACGCTGATATGTACTATTTTGAGGATGAAGTTGCGAAGACGGTCGATCAGATCGGTATGCGCGCTGTGCTTGGTGAGACTGTGATCAAGTTTCCGGTGGCAGATGCGAAAAATGCTGAAGAAGGCATCAACTATGCTTTGAAATTCATTGAGGAATATAAAGACCATCCGCGTATCACACCAGCATTTGCGCCTCATGCGCCGTATACAAACACAACAGAGGTGCTTGTGAAGGTGAATGAGCTGGCGCAGGAAAAAGATGTTCCGGTCCTGATCCATCTTTCTGAATCTTCTCGTGAAAGTGAGAAGATTGAAAAGCGGATGCCCGGCA
Source organism: Pseudovibrio sp. W74 (assembly GCF_001623085.1). Lineage (NCBI taxonomy): Bacteria > Pseudomonadati > Pseudomonadota > Alphaproteobacteria > Hyphomicrobiales > Stappiaceae > Pseudovibrio > Pseudovibrio sp. W74. The sequence continues at coordinate 90,964 of NZ_LMCJ01000006.1, read as the reverse complement.
AAACGCCAATCGGTTACATGGCTGAAATCGGAGCATTGTCAAAACATTGGGTAGCAGCGCATGCCATCACAGCAAATGATGATGATATCCAGATCTTGAAGGATCATGATGTTGGTGTCTCTCACAATATGAGTGCCAATATCAAATCAGCGAAGGGTGTTGCTCCTGCTTTGAAGATGTTTGATCAGGGGCTTCGTATCGGTCTTGGGACTGATGGCCCGATGTCTGGCAACACGCTTTCCATCATTGATGAGTTGGGGCAGGTGGCGAAGGTTCACAAACTGGCCAACAAAGACCGGGCTGCGATGCCTCCGGTCAAAGTGGTTGAAATGGCAACCATTGGTGCTGCTCGTGCGCTGCATATGGAGGATAAGATCGGATCATTGGAAGTTGGGAAACTGGCTGATGTGATCATCATCGACACCAAAGCGCCCAACATGGTGCCGATCTTTAACCCATACTCTGCGCTGGTCTATTCTGCTTACGCCACCAATGTCAGCACCTCGATTGTTGATGGCCGTATCCTGATGGAAAAGCGTGACGTGCTGACCGTGGATGAAGATCAAATCCGCAAAGAAGCACAGGAATTTGCTGAGGTCGTCCGCAAAACAGTCATCGATAAGGGTGAAGTTGTTCAATAGATCTTATTGAGAGATGCATTTACGAGGGGACTGGCTTGGTCAGTCCCCTTTTTTTGTGCAAGCAACTGCACATTATCCGGTGCGGCAGGCTAGGCTGACCCAACCCGCCAAAACAATGGCTTTGTGAGAAAAATGGTCGGGTAGGCCGGATTTGAACCGACGACCCCTTCACCCCCAGTGAAGTGCGCTACCAGGCTGCGCTACTACCCGAACCGTGAGGAACCTTGCGCCTGGGTGCGTTGCCGCATATGCAAGTATTCCTATTTGTGGAGCTGCCTTAACAGCTTACCACACAACTTTCCTACCTAATTCAGGTTGTCCGATCAAGGATCAAATGAAACTGAGCTTATTGTGCTGGTGGAAAACGCCTGTAGCGTGAGATGCCGGATTCCGCTGCGATGATGGCCCACAGAATGCCGAGTAGCAGAAAGTAGTGGCGCCAATGATCTGTGTCGATAATGAAGCTAACACAAGCGTGTAGCAGGAACGCGACGTAGGTGCAGATGATGTATTTCTGCCATGGTCGTGGCTTGAAGACCAGCGGCAGAGCTTTGATCAATGTCCAGAAAACAAGCGTTATATAAGACAGGCCACCGAGCCACCCGTAGGTTGTAAAGGCTTTGAGGTAGGCGTTGTGCTCATCCTCTGGGAAGATAGAGTTAAAGCCGCCGACACCAAGACCAAACGGGCGTTCTGTGACAAGTGTGAAGCCTTCCCCCCAGCGTCCAAAACGCCCTAAACGTGCGCCGTCATAATCCTGCACGAGCTTGGCGCGGAGCGTGAACATCTCCGATATCGATTCAATTGAAAGAATTGCAAACAGCGCAATGATGAGGCCGATACCTGCAAGACCAAGGATACCGAGCAGCTTTATGCGTGGGAGTGAGCGCCGCTCGTTGATGAAGACGAGGAGAAACACCATGAGTGCGCCACCCAGTGTCATGCCCCATGCTGCTCGGGAGAAGGAAAGAAATGCTCCCAGCAAGAGGATGAGCAGAGCGCCTGACTTTAAGATGTTCTCTTGCAAAGGTTTGGTTAGAATGTCGTAGGTTATTAGCAGCGTTGGCAAGAGCAGAAATGGGCCGTAGACGTTTGGATCCTTGAAGGTGCCTTTTGCGCGGCCATACAGGGTGAACTGGTCATAAGCGCCGGGGAAGGCGTTGAAGTAACCTGCAATGGCAAGCAGGGTGGCAAACAGAGCTGCCAGCAAATAGCCCTTCTCAAGAATGTCTATCCGTTCAATTTTTGCAGACAGGGTTGCTGCATACAAGAAGGATGAAAACGCCAGAAAGATCGTTACGGCGTAGAAGGTGACGGCTTCTTTGGTGTCTGCGGCTGCGGGTAAGGCAAGAATTCCGCCTGCTATGTAGAAACACAGCAAAATCAGAAGAGGCAGAATGTCCTTACGCAATTCCAGCCCAAAGAAGGACCAACCCACCAACAAGAGGGCGATCAGCAGATCATAGGGAGCTGGTTCGATGATAACGAGCGCGCTCACAGATGCGGTCAGGAACAACAGCGCTCTGGCTATTGTTTCTGTACCGATTGTCAGAGGCACGTACCAGAAGGGGCGTGCATTTCTGATTTCATCGTGTGAGCGCGATAAGTCGGTCAATATGCGTTTTCCGTTTCCAGAAGACAGAACGGTGTTTTAATCAAGATATAGAGGTCAAAGAAAACGGACCAGTTTTCAATGTAGTAGATGTCGCATTCGACACGCTTCTGGATTTTGTCTTCGGTATCCGTTTCGCCGCGCCAACCTTTGATCTGCGCCCAACCGGTGACACCTGGCTTGACCTTGTGGCGTGCGAAATAGCCATCCACCACATTCTCGTAGAGGCGATCTTCGGCTTTTGCGGAGAGAGCGTGCGGGCGAGGGCCGACGAGAGAGAGCTGTCCCATCAGTACGTTCATTAGCTGAGGCAACTCGTCAATGGAGGTCTTGCGGATGAAGCGGCCGATTTTGGTAACGCGTGGATCGCCTTTGGTCACCAGTTTTGAGGCGTTGGCGTCCGTCATGTTGTTGTACATGGAGCGGAACTTGAAGACGTCGATCAGCTCGTTGTTAAAGCCGTAGCGTTTCTGTCGAAAGATGACCGGGCCGGGACTGTCCAGCTTGATCAGCAATGCTGTGATCAGCATAACCGGAGAGAGGGCAATCAGCGAAATGCTTGCGAAGAAGATATCGAAGGCGCGCTTTGCGATTGTGTCCCAATCCGCGATCGGTTTTTCAAGAACATCGACAAACGGCACTGCGCCCACGAAAGACGAGGCCCTTTGGCGGAAGCGGAGTTTGTCTGCATGCGCTGAGAGGCGGATATCGACCGGGAGAACCCAGAGCTTTTCCAGCAGCTGAATGATGCGTTTTTCTGCGCGGATCGGGATTGTCACCAGCAACATGTCGATTTGTGCGATGCGGGCGAACTCTACCAGATCAGAAACGTTGCCAAGCTTTTGGTAGCCAGCGACGCTTGGTGGGGAACGATCATTTGAGCGGTCATCAAAAATCCCGCAAATCTCAATGTCATTGTTTGGTTGGCGCTCAAGTTCTGCGATGAGATCAGCAGCACTTTGCCCACCTCCGACGAGGACTGCTCTGCGGCTCAAGCGACCCATGCGAGTCCAGCGCACGATAAAGCCACGCATGACCATTCGGAAGATTGTGAGGACCACAGCCCCGCTCACAAACCACTTCAGCAGGAAGGCCTGTGGAATCTCTGTAGATGGCAGGATAAGTAGCAGAGACGTGATCAAAGCCGCGAATACGAGTGCCCATGCTGTGATGAGACGCATGGCCTGAGCCACGACTTTTTGCAGGGCGTTAGCCTGATACAGATCAGCCATTTGAAACAGCATGACGCCAATCAGGGATGCTTCGAACAGTGCGAAGATTTGCCAGAGAGGCGGGATATCAAGGGAGGCTCCGCTCAGATAGGCGATAATACCTGTCAGAACGATCAGGGCTGCATCCGAACAGCGCATGAAACCATCGAAAACCGTTTTAGAGATGGTGTTGGTGCGCAGGGTAGCTGCCACCTCCAGAGCATCCTTGGACAGGTTGCTTGTTGTGGTATCTTCATTTTGTGTCAAAGAAGTCTGCTGACCGTTCGTCCCGGATTGGTCATCAGGTGACGGGCCACTCTCAATTACATTGAAGCGATGCTTGACCATTGTGCCGTGCGCCTAAGTGAGTTTGTTTTGTGAGTGCAGCGTGGACTGTTGAGACTGCTGTGAGGCGTCTGCCAGTTCATCTTTTGCACTTTGAACAGGGTGATAAAGTTGGGTGATGCTCTGCGCCATTTGCGGCAGAGTAAAATTCATTTTCAAATGGTTCTGCAGTTGCTGGCTCAGCTGGATTTGCTCATCAGAGTGAGAGAGAGCCCAACTGACAGCTTTTGTCAGCGCTTGCTGATCATCGGGCTGAACAAGTGTCTTGTGATGCTCTGCATAAATCTCAGGTATGCCGCCAACGCGGGTTGTGATCAGCGGTTTTTGTGCAGCAAGGAGCTCCAACACGATATACGGCAGAGCTTCTGCTCGTGAGGGGATGACTGATGTTTTGCCGAGTGGAAGAGCTTGGCTGAGTGGCAAGAACCCATGGAAGGTAACGTAGGCTTGCAGATTTTTATCACGGACCATTTGCTCAAACAGAGCACGATCTGGACCATCTCCTACAATTGCAAGGTTTGGCTTGGTTTTGGTGTTTTTGTGCAAGTCATCCAGAGCATTGATGAGCAGGTCGATGCCTTTCAAAAGACGAAGCTCTCCGACGAAGAGTAGGTCTGCTGCGTTCTCATGAGTTGTGCTGCGTTTGAACTCTGCTTGCCGCAAACCGTTATGTATGATTTTGTGGTTTGGAGGATTACCGCTCAAGCCGATCTTTTGTTGATAAGCTGCTTGCTCAAACGCACTGGTAAACACGAGTGAGTCGGTGAGTGGTCTCAAGAGCTTTTCAAGCGTGATGTAAACTTTGCCTGATGTGGTTGAGAAATCGTAGTGCAAGCTGCCGCCGTGAGGGCTGTAAACGCGTTGTGTATTGATTCCCCTCAGCCTCAGTGCAGACCCTATGATGCGTGCCCATACGCCACCTTTCGCGCCATGACCGTGCAAGACATTCGGCTTTAAAGGGGTAAGGTGTTTTGTGAGTTTGTAGAAGCTGAAAAGGTCTTTGGGAGCGAGCGAACGCGCCATGGGAACTGTGAGTAAGCCAAGGGAAAGACTAGGCTTTAAGGCTTCTAGTTGTGTTATTGATGAGAGAGGGATAGCGTTGGAGGCACAGACAATGCCAAGCTCATGGCCCATCTCGATCTGCTCTTCGACAAGATCCATAAGATGACGAAACGCACCGCCTAAAGGCGCACGTATGCAATGAACGATTTTCAGCTTGTCCGTAGACATCCGCAGCAAACTCCCCACCGCGCATGCATTGTCTGATGCTCCCCAGCACAGACCGCCGCGCAACTGAGTTTATTGCTAGCTTAAAATACTGTTTGACCTGTTAATCGACAGGGTTAATTAATTCTTAATCGTGGGTTTTAGCCTAATAAAACGCGAAGGCATGTAGGATGCATGCTCTTAATTTAAAAAAGCCTTTCATGCACATAGAGCGTGTCCCCAGGGCGTACAGGCGCTGTGATTGGTGCCGGTCCGCTGGCAACTTCGCCGCCGATCTGACGCGTTAGATCAACATCCTGTTGGCGGGCTCTTGCAGTGAAGCCTCCAGCAGTCGCTACGGCGTTTTGCACGGTCATGCCCGGCAGGTATGCGTATTGGCCTGCGTTTCTGACTTCACCCATGATGAAAATTGGTCGGTAGACGGCAACTTCCACAGATACATCGGGATCGCGGATGAAACCGTTTTTTAGACGGGTGCGGATCATGCTTGCGAGTTGTTTTGGAGTTTTGCCTGTTGCGTTGATCTGACCGATCAATGGGAAGGCGAGGCTGCCTCCCTGATCAATCTTGTAGGTATTGGACAGATTAGCCTGTCCAAAAACGATAATACGGACTTCGTCGCTTGCAGCAAGAGTGTATGGCTGGACCAGTTCCTCATGAAAAGCAGGCTCTGGCTTTTTATAGGATGAACAACTCGTTAACAGAGTTAAGCCAGCAATAACTGCTAGTAGGCGCGGGCGCATTACGAAATCCTTTAAATTCATTGGGAGTATATTTCGGCGCTCAAGGTTAACAGAGTATAAATATTGTAATTATCCTCTAGTTAATTTTGCAAGAATTGTTGGGCGCTTTGTCATTTCTTTCCAGCATTTGATTAAGGTGCTTAATAACTTGGTTACCCTGTCTATGCATTCTTGTGATTGAAAATTGTTTCGGGCTTTGTATTGAGTGGGGAAGTGGGCTGTGCCGCAAGAAGATGTCTTTCTTGATATGGGCGTGCTGTTCAAAAAAGTGTTTAAGGGGCTCCTTTGGGTGATCCCTTTTGCAGCGCTGATCGCCTTTGGCACTTTTTACCTGACCAGCAAGCAAACTGCCAAGTACACAAGCGAATCCAAAGTCCTCATTGATACAGCTAAAATCATCCTGCCTGGCCAAGTCCGTAATAGCGAGCAGGAACGGTCTCTGCTGGATAAAGAAGGCATCGCCAGCCAAGTACAGTTGCTGCAGTCGCGCGATTTGGCGCGCCACGTTGTGCAAACACTTGATCTTGCGAACAACAGTGTTTTTGCGGCCAAAAGCAAGCCGGGCCTTGTTGATCAATTGATGTCCCGTGTTGGGCTTGAGCCGACATCTGGTCAGATGAGTGAAGCAGAGCGGTTGCTGAACAAGTTCACGAGCAATCTGGATGTGTATCAGGTCGACGGATCCCGCGTTATCGCAGTGCGTTTTACAAGCAAAGATCCTGAGCTTGCAGCGCGTGTTGCTAACACGGTGATCAACGAATATCGCATGCTGCAGGATAATGCGAAGCGCGCGGTGACCAATAACACGGCTGATGCGCTTGCGCCGCAGGTTGCGCGCCTCGAAAACGAAGTTGAGGCTGCGAAAAAGACCATTGCGGAGTTTCGTGCGGGAGCAGACCTGTTGCTTGGGTCCGAAAACAGGACGCTAAACCAACAGCAGCTGGCCGAGCTCAACTCTCAGGTTTCTTCCGCCATCGTGGCAAAGTCGCAGGCTGAAGCTCAGGCGCGACAGATCCGATCCTTGCTGGAGGATGGTGGGTCTTTGGAAACTGCGACGCAGGTTCTGGCTTCTTCTCTAATCCAACGCTTGCGCGAGCGTCAGTTGGCGCTGGAAAATCGTATTGCGGAGCTTTCAACTACGCTCTTGCCAAATCACCCGCAGATCAAAGCACTGCGTTCCCAGCTGCGTGGGTACGATCGTCAGATCCGCGCTGAGGCGGAGAAAATTGTTATTGGTCTTGAGAATGATGCCAAGATTGCTCAGGACCGTTATGTCGCTCTCAATGAGCAGGTGAATGCGTTGAAGGTAGAAGCTGCCCGTTCGGGCGCTGATCAGGTTCATTTGCAGGAGTTGCAGCGAGAAGCACGCTCCAAAGAAGAGCAGCTGAACCAGTTACTTGTGAGCTTGCGTGAAGCAGAAGTGCTGCAGGGTGTTGGTGTGTTGAATGCTGACTCCCGTGTGATTTCGCGTGCGTCTGTGCCAAGTGAGCCGTCTGGCCGGAAGCCTTCTGCGCTTGCTGCGATTGCTGGTTTTGCCGCGTTCTTCCTCGGCTGCCTCTGGGTGATTGCACGTGCTTTGATTGCTGGTGAAGTTTTGCGCCGAGAAACATTTTCTACGCCAACAGCACCTGCCGCTAATCCGAAAGAAGCGACTGGTACAGCAACCTCTAATGCGCTTGAAAGCGTGGTGGATGCAACGACCCGCAGCCATGCTGTTGTCGCCCCTCCTGTCGAGCTGAAGCCTTCCTTTGTTGAAGAGGAAGATAAGTCTGATGAGGAGCAGAAAACCTCAGAGGAGGAAGAGCCTCAAGAGGAAATGACTGAACTTGCTGAGGATGAAGCTTTTGAAGAAGAGCATGACGAAGCACGCGAAGAAGAAGAGTTTGACGAGGAGTTTGAGGAAGAAGAAGCAAGTGCTGAGGTTTCGTCAATCACTCTAAAAGAAGTCAAGGCTGATAACGCTAATCAGCTAGCAAAGGTTGGCCGTGTGGTTGTGCTGAGCGTGGAGGATGAAAGCCTGTCTTCACGCGTTGCCCTAAGCTGTACGCGCAAGATTGCCGAGCGCGGTATCATGCCAGTGGTTGTTGAGGTGCGGTCCGAAGGCGGTGAAGGGGCTCAATCCATCCTCAAAGAAACGCCGCTTGAAGAAGTTGGGGATGTGCCTCAGGCTGAAGAGGGGGCTGACGATCAGCTGAAGCCGGGTTTTGCCGAGTTGTTGGAAGGTGAAGCGGCCTTTACGAACGTAATCCACCGCGATCCTGTTTCCCGTGCGCATGTGATACAGTCAGGTGTCATGCCTATTCGTGATGAAGTGGTTTATGGCGGGCGCTATAATCTCATCATGGAAGCCCTGGATCTGACGTATGACGTAATCGTGGCTGATCTCGGTCTCATCGAACCGAGTTTGATTTGCGCGCAGATGCTTTCTGAAGCGGATCGCGTAATTATTGCGACTGACGGGTCACCTGCTGGCCCTGAACTGGAAAAAGCTCTGACCATCCTTGAAAAGCACACCAAGGCACCTGTTGAGGTGGAACGAGTAGTCAGCAATGAAGCTGCGGCTTGGCTGCAGGTTGATATGGCAGCGTAAGAGCCGCCGCTTACTTCAAAGTGTTTTGAGTGAGCTTAGTGCTGTATGCGAGCGAAAATTCTACGGACACGCCTGTAAAGCTGCCAAAATCTCTCGTTGTTTCTGAGCTTGCGTTTAGAGCTGAGTATGACGTTTTCCAAAGCTGCTGCGACCTTGCCTTTGAATGTGAGTGGTTCGATCCAGTCCTTTAAGTGTTCTGGTTCAGCCCATGCCAGCTTGAAACGTTCTTCGCCCAATCCAAAGTCAAAAATCTCCATGCCTTCATTGCACATGTCCTCAATGACGTGCTGCATGAGCAACTCGCCCGGACTATGCCGCATCAGTTCGCCATTAATGATGGAGGTACAGTAGCAATATACACGTATTCCAGACTTAAGACTGAGGCATGTGCTGATGATCTCATCATCAAGCTTCAGGCTGTAAATCACCGGTTTTGATGGGCTGTCGTCTTGCGAAAGGTTTGTGAAGGCCTCACGCACGAAACACTGGTAGTTGGGAAGAGCGAAGGCGGTTGGAATGCCTGTCTCAGCCTGTCGGAGCTCTCGCTGCCTTATCATGGCATCAATGGCGGCGGCTGCGCCTTCTTTTGTGATTTCAGCTGTGAAGCTGAGCGTTCCCAGTGACTGAAGTTTGCTAAGTTTACTGCGGTGCTTTTTGCGGGCACCTTTAGAGCGTTTTGCTTTGACGAACTCTTCCGCAGGGCTTGTTAGCTCAAACGGATAGATTGCATTGGTGCTCGTGGTGTCATCCAAACAGATTAACGGGTTGTCGTAGGTGCCCACACGACTTGCCATGTTGCCAAGGTGGATGAGATCAACGCCCCATGCTTTAAGAGCTGCGACCAGGCGAGGACGGAGAAAATGTGCCTGCGTAGCTTGTAATAGCTCTTGAGACCAATAGCCCGTGTTCTGGTTGAAGATTTCCTCCCCGAGCCATCGGGCGGTTTTTGCAAGGTGGCACTGATGGAGAGCGAGAGGTAGTAGGACGTGGAGTTTTGCGCCGATGTATCCGGCAACAATCAGTGTGGTGGCTCTTTCTGAGTGGGCAACATGCTCCGCCCAGCTTTTACACCATTCATAGGCGTGATAGGCACTTCCATCGCCTAATGCTTCCAGAACGAGCCAATCACTTCGCAGTTTTGACAATTCTTCATCTGAGATGATCTGAAAAGAAAGCTTATTCAAATCCAGCGTGTTATTACAATCAGCACGGTTAGAGCGCTCGCTGTTTGACGTGGATTGTGGAAGTGCCATTGAAAAATGCCCTAAATAAAATACAAGGAATTATTAGTTCCAAGCTCTTAATGAATCTCAAATCTAACTAGGTAGAGCAACCCAAATTGAAATTAATCGTAAATAATTCCCAGTTACAATTTGAGAAATATTCGGTTTGGAACTAGGGGGTCTCCGTGCGGAAGTCCTTCAAGCATTTATTTATTGATTACGCCAGCTACTTTTTAAGTAGCCGTGGGCCTGCCAGATTATTCAGGAACATGACCGCTGGTGATGGCATTATTTTTACGCTTCATCGTGTTCTACCTGAAACAACCGGGCCCTTTCAGCCTAATAAACTGCTTGAAGTTACACCAGAATTTTTGCGTAAAACCGTTATTCAGGTTCGGCAGGCGGGATACGAGTTTATTTCACTGGATGATGCTTTGGAACGGCTTCAAAGCAAAAGGCAATGCTCTCAGAAGTTTGCGGTTCTGACTTTTGATGATGGTTATAAAGATAACCGGGATGTGGCTTATCCCGTGCTAAAGGAACTCGATGTTCCTTTCACCGTTTTTATCAGCAGTGAGTACAGCAAGCATAACTCTGAGCTGTGGTGGATTATCATCGAACAGCTCATTGCCGAGAATGATCACGTCTCATTCCGATATGAAGACAAGCAGTTTGATTATGACTGTACCTCTTTAGACCAAAAAGAGGCAGCGTTTATATCAGTGCGCTGCATGCTTATCAGCGAAGTGCCAGAGGTTAAGCAGCGGGCGGTTATTCGGGAGGCTGCAGAGCGTTATGGATTGGATTGGCGTGCACTTTGCCGCGAGCTGATTCTGTCTTTTGAAGAGTTGCGAGCATTCTCTCAGGATCCACTGGTCAGCCTGGGCGCACATACGGACACTCATCCGATGTTGGCGCGGCTTTCTACCCGAGAGGACATCCGGCAGCATATTCAGGCAGGGCTGGAGGAGATGACTGCGCAGTTAAGCAAGACGCCGACGGTTTTGGCGTATCCTTATGGTTTTGCAGAAGCGGTTGATAAACGCTGTGAAAGTGTTGCAGAGGAACTGAGTTTTGCGGCGGCTGTGACGACGCAACCGGGAACCTTGACTACGGAAAATCTCAAGCGACGCTATCATTTGCCGCGTGTCTCATTGAATGGATTACATCAACAGCAAAGAATGGTTGATGTGTATTTGACCGGAGCCGCATTTGCGGCTTACTATGCGGTGAAGCGCGTCCGGTCTTTTTTGAGAAGAGCGTGAGCTTTGATCAGGGCTTGAACCTTTAGGTCCTAGCGCTTTTTATAGGTCCAGCTGATAATCAATCCCGCCGGAACCACCCAGATCAAACCAGCAATTGCAAAAAAGATAAGCTTAATAGACCAATGCTTGCCCGCCATTGTTATATCGCCAATGACCATTGCCAGGAAGATATAGACAAGAACAAAAGTCACTAAAAATACCATGCCGATGAAACGACGAAATGGCGAAGCCATAGAGTTCTCCTTGAAAGCCTCTTTGCGTAGGGCCTTTCTTTTCCGCGCAAGCCATAGTTCAAAATGCATATATTTTTCAAGAGGATCTTGCTGATAATTTGCAATTTAGATTGTGCAGACCCGCTTTCGTGTTCTCTAAGTCTATGACACAGCAGTGCTATTGCATGACTGACTTTCACCTGAAAAATCTAGGTAATTTGTCTAGACTGCTGTGAGGATCTGCGTATTTTTCCTGATTTGGCTGTTGATCTGACATATATAGGGGCAAACAAGTTCTTCGAATAGGTGTCATGTCTACTCCGTTCTACAGTTCAGATCTTTCTGCTCAAGACCTTTCCAATCGCAGGCAAATTCGCGTGTGGTTGCTGTTTATCTGCTTCCTGATTTTGGCCATGGTTGTTGTGGGCGGGGCGACCCGCCTGACCGAATCCGGCCTTTCCATTACTGAATGGAAGCCAATACATGGTGCCATTCCGCCGCTGAGTGCAGCTGAATGGGCGGAGGAGTTTGAGAAGTACAAACAGATCCCGCAGTACAAGCTGCTCAATGAGGGGATGACGCTTGGCGAGTTCAAGTCCATCTTCTGGTGGGAGTGGGGACACCGCTTGCTGGGCCGGGTGATTGGGCTCTTCTTTTTCATCCCGCTTGTGTGGTTTTGGGCTCGTGGACAGGTGAGTTCATGGCTTAAGCCGCGGCTTGTAGTTGCGTTCTTGCTAGGTGGATTGCAGGGGGGCATTGGCTGGTGGATGGTTGCGTCTGGCCTTGTGAACCGCGTGGATGTGAGCCAGTACCGTCTTGCTGTGCACTTGAGTGTGGCCTGTATTCTGTTTGCTTACCTGTATTATCTAGCAGCTGTGTTAAAGCGCCGCCCAGAGCTTGAGCGTGAAGGCTGGAATGTGTTTGGTGATGGTTTGTTTGGTGCATATGCCATTGTTGGCTTGGTGCTCTTTCAGTTGTTCCTAGGAGCATTGGTTGCAGGCCTCAATGCAGGGCTGACCTTTAACACCTGGCCGCTGATGGATGGGCAGATTATTCCATCAGGTTTGTTTGTCATGTCTCCTTGGTGGATCAACTTTTTCGAGAATGTGATGATGGTGCAGTTCCAGCACCGCATGATCGCTTATGCGCTGGTGATTGCTGTGTTTGTGCAGGGTTTCTATCTGATGCGCGGCAACAGAGAGAGCGTGCTGAAGAGCAATGCCAGCTGGTTGATGGTGGCGATTGTTGTACAGGTATTCCTTGGTGTTGTGACGCTGCTTGGCATGGTGCCGATGGATCGCGCATTGGCGCATCAGGCGATGGCGCTTATTGTTCTGGCACTCGCTGTCGAGCAGGTTTGTCTGCTTCGCCGTGAAAAGGAAGCTACGTTGAGATGATGATTCAGTTTGTCTGACTAAGTGGTTGATGTGGAATCGAAAAAGGCGCCTTGTGAGCGCCTTTTCTTGTTTTGCGATCATTGCTGGCAGATTGATTCATTTTCCAATCATACCGCTTTGAAATATAAAGGTATTACGTTTTTTCGAGGGCTTGTTTCAGGTCTGCGATGATATCAGCAACATCTTCAATGCCAATGGAGACACGAACAACATCCGGGCCTGCTCCAGCAGCAGTTTTTTGAGCGTCAGACAGCTGGCGGTGTGTGGTAGACGCTGGATGGATGACGAGCGAGCGAGTGTCTCCAATGTTAGCAAGGTGAGAGAATAGCTCCAGACCTTTTACCAGTTCAACGCCCGACTCATAGCCGCCCTTCAGGCCGAAGGTGAAGACAGCGCCTGCGCCTTTTGGGCAGTACTTCTGATGCGCCTGATGGAATGGATCATTGGCGAGACCTGCATAAGAAACCCAGCTGACAGCTGGATGGCTTTGGAGGAACTCAGCGACCTTCAGAGCATTGTCAGAGTGCTTCTGCATGCGCAACGCAAGTGTCTCGATGCCTGTGATGAGCATGAAGGCATTTTGTGGAGAGATAGCAGGGCCGAGATCACGCAGACCCAGTACCCGACAGCAGATCGCAAAGGCGATGTTGCCGAAGGTCTCAAACAGGCGCATGTCGTTGTATTCTGGGCGAGGTTCGGTCAGCATTGGATACTTGTCAGATGCTGCCCAATCGAATGTACCGGCATCAACAATGGCACCGCCCATGGAGTTGCCATGTCCACCCATGAACTTGGTCAGGGAATGCAACACGATGTCTGCGCCGTGCTTGATTGGCTGGCAGAGGTATGGGGTTGCCATCGTATTGTCGACGATAAGAGGCACGCCAGCATCTTTGGCCACTGCTGAGATGCCCTCGATATCCATGATAACGCCACCTGGATTGGCGACACTTTCGATAAAGACAGCACGAGTGTTTTCGTCGATCTGGTCTGCGAAGCTTTGTGCGTCCAGACCTTCTGCCCATTTCACATCCCAACCGAAGCTTTTGAAAGAATGGTTGAGCTGGTTGATGGTGCCGCCATACATGCGCTTGGAAGCGACGATGTTACAGCCAGGTGTCATGAGGGCGTGGAAGGCCAGAAGCTGTGCGGCGTGGCCGGATGCCACGGCCAGAGCTGCAGTGCCGCCTTCCAATGTTGCCACGCGCTCTTCAAGAACAGCGGTGGTTGGGTTTGTGATGCGAGTATAGATGTTGCCAAATGCTTGCAGGCCAAACAGGGACGCAGCGTGGTCTACATCCTCAAATACGAAAGATGTGGTTTGGTAGATTGGTGTTGCGCGCGCGCCTGTGGTTGGGTCTGGTTTCGCGCCTGCGTGAATTGCAAGGGTATCAAAGCCTGGGGTGTGATCGCTCATAAGGCAGTCCTTTCAATGCGCTTGCAGGATGGAACGGTTCTGCGCAAGGTGCATGGTTTGCAATCCCTTGGAACAGGCGCGTCATTCTCTGCTGAAATTTATATAATTTCCCGCTAGGAACTATGAGGGGGCAACTGGAGGTTGGCAAGCTCAGATGAAAAGATGAGCGCTCTTCACTCTTGCAGAAAGCTCAAGCAACTTGCCGACTATTTGATGCTTGAAATTCTGTTCGCTTCTGCTCGGTGGGATTGGAAAATCGTTCTAATTTATCGGATGCGCTCTCAATGTTCGTGGTATCGAGAGCGCCTGATAGGAGTGTTTAGCTGGCTGTAACTGATGCCAGGCGTGGGATTTCGATCTTAGGGCAGCGGTCCATTACCACTTTGATTCCCTTGTCTTCTGCCCGTGCTGCTGCTTCGTCGTTTCTGACGCCCAGCTGAAGCCAGATTGCTTTTGGGAGCGTTGGCAGAGCGATTACCTCATCGATGACACCTGCCGCTGCTTCTGAATTGCGGAAGACATCGACCATGTCGACGGGTTCTGGAAGGTCTGTCAGGGACGCATAGACTTTTGCGCCTGCGATTTCGGTGCCTGCCTGACCGGGATTGATTGGATAGACTGTATAGCCTTCAAGCAAATAGTTGAGGACGCGGAAGCTGGCGCGTTCTGGTTTGTTGCTGGCGCCGACCAATGCGATTGTTTTTGTGTTTTCCAGAATGCCCTGAATGTAGTCGTCTGAATAATGATCGTGGTTCATGTTCTTATCAACTTTCTGCAATTTCATTGGCTGCCAGCTGCATTTGTCTGTGCTCTTCACGCAGTTCCTTGCGAATAACAAGCTTGATACCGGACCAGACAGCGTCAACTGCGCAAACCTTGATATCGACCAGCCCCATAGGCAAGCAAACTTCTCTAACCGTATCTTCTGTCACCTCTGAGGAGACTTTGGATGCTTTCTTAGGCCAAGACACCCAGATCATGCCGTGTGCATCCAGTGTTCTGCGCAGCTTACTCAGCAATTCTGACAGTTCGCTTTGACCTGTTACAAAGATATGGGCAGCACTGATACCAGTTTCCAGTGCGGGCAGGAGGACCAGATCGTCAACTCCTGCTGCAATTTCATCGGAAACGGTTTGTGGCATGTTGTACCACCAGCAGCGCATGCCGGGTTTCAGGCCTAGCTTTTGAGCTAGTGATCTTTTTGAATACCCGGCTGTCATTGCGCAGCTCCTTACATCTTGATCAGCTGTCTTTCCAATCCGGTGTGCGCTTTTGAAGGAAGGCGTTGATGCCTTCTTCTGCGTCATTGGCCAGCATATTTTCTGCCATAACCTGTGAGGTGTAGGCATAAGCTTCTGCCAATGGCATGTCGGCTTGCTTGTAGAAGGCTTCCTTGCCGGTTTTGACGGTAAGGGCTGATTTTGATGCAATCACTTCAGCGTATTTCTGAACTACGACTTCCAGATAATCGGCTTGCACCACGCGGTTGATCAAGCCGTATTCCTTTGCGGTGGAGGCGTCGATGCTTTCGCCAGTCAAAAGCATTTCCATGGCCTGTTTGCGGCCAATGTTGCGGGTAAGGGCTACCATTGGGGTGGAGCAGAAGAGGCCGATGTTAACGCCTGGGGTGCAGAAGGTGGCTGTATCCAGTGCTAGTGCCAGATCACAGGAAGCGACCAACTGGCAGCCTGCTGCTGTTGCAACGCCAGTTACAACGCCGATGACTGGCTTTGGCAGGTTCACGATCTTCTGCATGAGTTCAGCGCATTGATCGAATGTCTGCTGATAAAAAACTTTGCCGCCATCTGCCTGCGCGCGTGCAGCGGTTAGCTCTTTCAGGTCGTGGCCTGCGCAAAAGACTTTGCCTTCAGCGCCAAGCAAAACAACGCGCACTTCCGGGTTTGCTGCGGCTTCATCCAATGCGGTGCAGAGCTCTTTCATCATGGCCATGGACAGAGCGTTCATACGCTCAGGGCGCTGCATGACGATACGCTGAACACCATTGTGCAGCAGTTTGCCAAGCATCGGGCGTTCTGCTTCGTTTTGATCTTTGGTGGTGTCTGCGTCAGACATGATGGTTCTCCATAGTGCTGAAAATAGTCGTTGAGATGCCTTTAGCAGGCTATCGGGCCATGATTAAGTGTTAAATCACAGAGTGAACAAAACTTGAGCCTAGCGCAACGGTTTAGAACTTTTGTTCAGCTGGTAAATCATGGAGCCATATATCAGTATGTCGGCTTGCATGAGGAGGAGGGACTTCATGACCAGTGAGGTGGCGGCGCCTGCTGTTAAGTTTAGTCCGGCAGAACTGACGGAATTTCTGGACAAGGCATTTCCGCAGATGCACGCATTAGGTCGTGCATATTTCATCGATGAAATTCTACCGGGAAAAGCAATTGTCAGGCTCAAGGCCGGGGACGTGCATTTGCGTCCTGGTGGTACTGTTTCCGGCCCTTCGTTGATGGCTCTGGTTGACTATGCAGCCTATGTGGTTCTGCTGGGCAATATGGGGCTGCATGCGCTTGCTGTGACCACCAACATCAATATCAACTTCCTTCGCAAAGCTGAAGCTGGTGAGATGATTGCCACGTGTCGCATCCTGAAGGGCGGCAAACGCCTTGTTGTTATGGATTGCGAAATTACACGTGAAGGGAGCGATGATCTGATTGCCCATGCTACCGCGACTTACTCCATCCCGCCGGCGTCGTTCAAGGGATAGGATGCGTGCTGTTTGTTGTCCAACTGCGTGGTTGGGCATCCATCCTCAATTTTGCGCCACATGGGGTTGTTGAGTGCCATTTGGCATTGGGCCAGATAGGCGGTGCCGTCTACATACAGGCAGGAAAAATCACCCAGCTCAATCCGCAGGCCACGGTTGGTGCAATAACAGTCCGGTTGTTTAAACAGACTGCGAGGACGTTTGCGGAACTTGCTTTCCTGAGCTTGGACATTCCAGGTCCAAAGCAACAAAAGCGATAGGGTGAGTAAGAGATAGCGATGCATTCCCCATGGTAAGATGTAGGGCGTGGATCGCTACCACTGTTTTTCAGGGGCGCTTTTCGGGTTAGAGGTAAATCAGCGTGCCTTGTGCGCGCAGGATTTCAAACCACTCCGGTTCTTTGGTCAGGCGTGTCCAGCGTAGATCCAGTTTGCGCAAGTTCTTCAGGTTACTCATGCTGGCGGGCAGTTCATCCAATGGATTTGCCCTGAGGTCCAACTGATAGAGATTGGGAAGATCTCCAATATCTTCTGGGAGCTGGGATATTTGATTGTTGCGGAGGTCCAGCACTTCGAGCTGATGCAATTCGCCCATGTTCTCAGGAAGCTTTGTGAGGGCGTTGTCGCGCAAATAAGCTTCTCGTAAGGATGAGAGGTTGGAAAAGTGCAAGGGTAATGCGCGCAAACCATTGCCGTAGAGCCTTAGCTCCTTCAGATTTTGCAGGTTCCCGAAACTTCCTGGGAGATGTGTAATGGTGTTGTCGGTGCAGCCGAGATACTCCAGTGCAGACAGATCACCAATGCTCTCCGGCAATTGCGACATGACTGTGTTGCTTGCGTAGAGCACACGCAATTTTTTTAAAGCTCCTAACTTTTCCGGAAGACACTTCAATGCTTGATGGCTGAGGTCCAGGATCTCCAGATTTGGCAAGTTACAGAGGCTGTCGGGCAGCTGTGTCAGCTTACATCCGTAGATGTAGAGTTCCTTCAGCGCCTGAAGGCCGAATAGGGCCTGCGGTATTTCGCTGATTGGGTTCTGTCCCAGATAGAGGCTTCTTAAGGAGCCATGATGCAGCAATTCTGATGGGAAACGGTTCAACTCGCACTTTGTGAGCGCGACATCCGTCAGCTTGCCGCCGGTCTGGACTGCGCATGGGGTTCCATCTTGACGGTGCCTGATGCTTTTGAGCTGATGATACTGAAATGAATCCTGTGTGATCATTGGAACCTGCAATGCGCTTAGTGGAGGTACTGCTGTTGTAGCGTCGAAACGACTTGCTCCGAAAGCGTAGTTTTCAGGAGGCCGATTGTTCTTGATGATAATGCCGCATCATTTGCTGCTGCGGCTTCTATTTGAGGCAGAACATTATCGAGTGATGTTCCTGCCTTCTGCAATTTCTGATCAACTGCCTGCCAGAATGCAGCACCTTTCATATAGAAAAGAGGATAGTAGCTGGGGTTATTATCGTGCGTTACTTTGGTGTGGGCTTCATAAAGGCCTGTTGCTGCGTGAGGGTAGCGCTCTTGAAAGTTTTGCCATTGCTCCATCGGAGTTTCTGATTGTAAACCAGCTTTCTCCAGTGATTTGTAGCCGTAGTATTGAGCGAGGCTTTCAGAAATCCAGAGTGGGTAAGATTGGGTTGTCAGCAAGTGAAAGAGTTCGTGGCCGGAGACCCAATGAAGCTTGGCGAGGCTGTCGTCTGTGGCTGCGCCATCGGTTACTGCAAAATTGGCAAGGAACGCTTGTTTGCCAGCAGCTCCAACTATTTGCCCCAGTTTCTTGTCAATTGCGACCCATACGAGATCGATATTGTTTGGTGTGCGCTCCTCGGGTGCAAGCAACGCTTTCAGATACGCAAGTTGTTGTTGAAGAGTGGGCAGGTTCTCTCCTTTCAAGGCTGAAGTCGGGTCGTCTTTGAACAGCGTGAGTGTTGTTTGCCCGGTTTTCAGTGTTTTGGTGGACTTGCCCCATGTAAGGATCAGTGGTGGTTCGTTTTGGGCGGGCAGGGCGCTGCATTTGATTGCCTGCGCCTTGTTATGGACTTTGCCGCAGATCTCTGTTGCAGAGATACCTTCGAAGCGAGGAATGTCATCCCACTCCGTTAAGCTCCACCATCCAGAGGGAGAGTAGAGGTTTTGCTGGTTTGCAATGGCGTGAGGGGCGGTTTGCACATTCTGGAAGGTGACAGTCCATTGCAACTCACGACATGATAATTGCTTTCCATAGGTAATGGATGTCTTGTGAACTCCGTCGCAGAAGAACTGAATTGGTGGCGTTTCTGCATCCCCTCGAATGGTGCGGGGCTTCAGTAACCTGAGGCCTTGTGGAGCTGGAAATGTGACTGTTGCAGTTCCGCTCATAGGTGTGGTGGTGCTGACGTCTATGATGATCTGGACCGGTGGATTTTCTGCAAGGGCAGGTTTTATGAACAGGGACGGAATTAGAAAGAGAAAGGGGAGGTGCATCTGAAAATTTGATACCTGAGAAAAGCAACTTTGGATTGAACAATCGATTCGATGATTTCCGCACGGAAATGTGTTCATCCCATGTTATCCAATGTATGAAGCATGTGCTCTACAAGACGACACTGCGTTGAAGTGCGTAAAACCCTCAGCTTATTGAAACTTTTGAATTAAATTTGCCAGAAAGTTGAATTGTCTGTTGATCCAAAAGCAAAAAGCCACTTAAAATTCAGGGACTAAAGCCAAAGGCCGTTTTTTGATGGATGGGAGACCTGAGAAGACGGCGTGTGGGGGAGCAGGCTTGTGTTCTATCGTGCGTTTTTCGGTTTCATTTTTGATTTCCTGTTGGTGCCACTCCGTTTCGGAACTCTATTGGCCACGATCGGCTATATTGGCTTTCTAGCCCTGAATATCCTTTTGATTCTGGCTGTTCCTGCATTCTTTGATCTTTATGTGGTCAGTGAGCCTCGGGTCTTTGCTGAATTCCGCGAGACGATGTTCTATCTGGATACGGCCTTTATTGGTGATCCAATCGTCTTCGTGAGCCTGGTGTTCTTCAATCTGCTGCTGGCAAATGCCACGTTGACGACACGCCTGACCCGAAGTCGCTGGCGGTTTTTCTATCCGGTTCATTTTACACCCATTAATTTGCGCGAATATCGTGTGGCACTTGCTGGTCTTGGTTATTATGTCAGCTGTTACAGCGCCAACTGGGTCTTCTATGAATTGCAGGTAGATGACCTTATTTTGACTGCTGCACGTGCTGCCGGTGTTTCCTGAGGTGCAAAAACCTCAGATTCATGCGGAAAAAGTGTGGTATTATAATACCTATTTTATATCTATTTGATTTTATTGATTAATTTGCTTGAGTGTGTGTTTTTTTGTTCTTGACGTTGTGCTTAAGCTCGCGTATCTACCCGTTCCTACACGGAGCTATCACGTTTAGCTGCTCTTTCGGGCCTGAACGAATTTCTCCCAAGAATTTTAACCGTCAAAACTACGGTAGATCTTATGAAGACTCATTCCACTAAAGTGGCTGAGGTCGACAAGAAGTGGATCTTGATCGACGCAGAAGGCGTTGTTGTTGGCCGTCTGGCAGCATTCATCGCAAACCGTCTGCGCGGCAAGCACAAGCCGACCTACACACCACACATCGACGATGGCGACAACGTAATCGTTATCAATGCAGACAAAGTTGTACTGACTGGTAAAAAATACCAGAGCAAGAAGTACTACTGGCACACTGGTTACCCTGGCGGTATCAAAGAGCGCACTGCACGTCAGCTGATCGAAGGTCGTTTCCCAGAGCGCGTTCTGGAAAAGGCTATCCAGCGTATGATGCCAGGCGGACCTCTTTCCCGTACACAGCTGCGTAACCTGCGTGTTTATGCTGCTGCAGAACATCCGCATGATGGCCAGTCTCCAGAAGTGGTAGACGTTAAAGCCATGAATCCTAAAAATGCGAAGAGGGGTTAATTATGTCTGAGCTACAGTCCCTTGAGGAACTGGGCGGCGCAATCGCCCCTACCGAGAACGAAGCTCCTGTACATGTACAGAAGCTCGACGCACAAGGCCGTGCATATGCAACCGGTAAGCGTAAAGACGCTATCGCTCGTGTATGGATCAAGCCAGGCACCGGTAAAATCGTTGTAAACGGCAAAGAGTACGCTGAGTATTTCGCTCGTCCAGTACTTCAGCTGATCCTGCGTCAGCCAATCATGCTCACCGAGCGTGATGGCCAGTACGACATCAACGTAACTGTTGCTGGTGGTGGTCTTTCCGGCCAGGCTGGTGCTGTTCGTCACGGTATCTCTAAAGCACTTACTTTCTACGAGCCAGCACTGCGTCCGGTTCTGAAGAAAGAAGGCTTCCTTACTCGTGATAGCCGTGTTGTTGAACGTAAGAAGTACGGTAAGCGTAAAGCTCGTCGTTCCTTCCAGTTCTCCAAGCGCTAATACGCGATACTGGAAACAGTTTTACGGAAAGGGCTGCCATTTGGCGGCCCTTTTTGTATTTGGGCTCTCTGTCTTGCCGTGGGTGAAATTGCAGAGTTGTTGCGCTGGGGTTTGCCTGCCACGTTTGTGCGAAACTGTGGTGGGGATGTGCATTGATCCGGTGGTCGCAAAAGTTCTTGTCGGCATTCCTAATGGGGCTTGCCCCGCATAAACGAAGTGGGACGCTGGCTCGTCTTGCTTTGAGGTTGGATAAGAAGAACCTGAGTGCTTCGAGAGTGCTTTATCTGAAAGAGCATAAGGGCTTTTCCAATATGAGGCGATTGGAAGAGTTTTTGCGAGTTGGCTTGGGTGATGAGCAGTTTGCGCGGTTGAGTGAGAAGTACTTTTACTATTGCCGTGCTCAGCGCTTTCAGGAGCTGCATTTCCTCAAACAGTTTCCATTCTACGAGAAGCAAAAAGGTTTTTTTGTAGAAATAGGCGTTGGAGATGGAACGCACCTTTCCAATAGCTTCCTTTTTGAGAGGGCATTGGGTTGGTCTGGTTTGCTTGTGGAACCCAATTCAGATTGCTGGGAGCAGATTTGCTCAAGGCGTGACGCTGATTTGGATAAGAGAGCGGCTTGGAGTTCGGGAGGGGGAGCACTTCGCTTCTTTTGTGCTGATACTTCGGAGTACTCTGGGATGCTCTCCGTTGTAGGCCAAGGAACTAAGCCCGGGCGCGAGATTGAAGTTCCTATTGCTCGGACTGAGGATATTCTGGTTCAGCACAATGTGCCTGATCACATTCCCTTTATATCTATTGATACGGAAGGTACTGAGCTGGAGGTTCTCAAGGGAATAGATTTTTCGCGCAGGACGTTTGACTTCCTATGCGTTGAGCACAATCATAACTCAAAGCAGCAAGATGCCTTAGTCGCCTTTATGAAGTTGCAGGGATATGTGGTCACCCAGCCGGAACTCTCCGGAGCAGATTACTGGTTTGTTTCAGGGCAGGGGCGTGCGTCGTCTGTTTCTGCAAAGCAAGACGGTTATGGTGCGCCCTTGTTGGCGGACTAAGACTCAGCTCGCTTTTGCTTTCAGGCTGTTGTCGTTGACTGGAATGTTTCGCCAGCTCTTGTAGAGCGGATGGGCATTTTTCATATGCTCGAAGACCTTCACCATCACAAACAGTGAGGCGAGCTTTGCGAGGTAGGCGAGGATGCCACCCGTAAGCATAAGTGGAAGATTGTTGGTAGTTGCTGCCCAGATCGCTGTGCCTACTGCGATTAGCCCGATGACAAGAAGAGCGAGTGCTTTTTGATGATAAGGGGCTGGAACTGGAACAAACATCCGGTTCAGCCACATTCTCTCACCCAACATCGCTTTTTGCAGCCAAGTTTTTGCGCCAATTGCTTTTTTGCCAAAGGGTGGAATGACCCAAACCCATGCAACAGCTGCAAGTGAAAGGGCTAAAGCCCAGAACCAGCCGAGTGCTGGTTGATACCACAGAGGTGCAAGCAAGGCAGGAAGCACAAGGATTCTTGCCAAGAGGTTTTTAGGCTTGTTCATGCGCGTGAGGGCCGCGCTTTGTGTGTTCAGGTGCCGAACATGTCGAGGATCCCAGCCGCCGATCTTCCGCGGTTGCATTTGTGATAGCTTAGGATCTCCTGCCACGTTGTCCTCCATTTATTTCGTGAGAACAAGCGTGGCGTCGAGCAGACTCACTGCGTGTTCTCTTTATATGCGCACCTTAACATAACTGCCTGGTGCGTCTTCCAAAATTTTTGTGCGGCGTGCGCCCGGTTTGCGTGCTTTTACCTGATTATCATCCTGAGATGTAATCCATTTTTGCCAGTGTGGCCACCATGACCCAGGGGTTTCAGATGCATCTTGCATCCAGTTTTCCAAAGCACCCTCCGGCTTACTTCCTGTCCAGTACTGGTATTTCTCTTTGGAGGGCGGGTTGACGACGCCAGCGATGTGGCCAGAGCCACTCAAAACGTACTCCACGGGACCGCCAAAACACCCGCAGCCTTTGAATACGGATTTTGCAGGTGCAATGTGGTCTTCTTTTGTTGCCAGATTATAGATCGGGATCTGGACATCGCTCAAGTCGAGGTTTTGCCCGGCCAGTTCCATTTCGCCTTTCGCAAGTGCGTTTTTCTGGTAGCAGTTGCGCAGGTAGTATGAGTGGTTGGCAGCAGGCATGCGCGTGCTGTCCGCGTTCCAATAGAGCAGGTCAAACGGGAATGGATCTTTACCGCGCAGGTAATTGTTGACGACATAAGGCCAAATCAAGTCATTGGAGCGCAGCATGTTAAAGGCCGTCGCCATTTTGGAGCCGTCCAGATATCCTTTCTCGCCCATGCGATGTTCAAGAATTTCGATCTGCTCTTCGTCCACAAACACCTTCAGGTCGCCTGCATAGGTGAAATCCACCTGAGTGGTCAGGAAGGTTGCGGATGAAATGCGATCTTGCTCTCCGATTTTGGTAAGGTAGGCGAGGGTAGCAGCCAACAAAGTGCCGCCGACGCAGTAACCAATGGCGTTGACGGTCGTCTGCTGTGTGGTCTTGCGAATGCGCTCCAGAGAGTTGAGAATGCCGTCGCGCATATAATGCTCAAAGCTTTTTTGAGCCTGCGTCTCATCCGGATTGATCCACGAGACTACAAAGACAGTATGGCCTTGATCGACTGCCCATCTGATGAAGGACTTTTCCTTGTT
The DNA here is from genome assembly GCF_001623085.1 of Pseudovibrio sp. W74. Taxonomy (NCBI): domain Bacteria; kingdom Pseudomonadati; phylum Pseudomonadota; class Alphaproteobacteria; order Hyphomicrobiales; family Stappiaceae; genus Pseudovibrio; species Pseudovibrio sp. W74. The sequence goes on along the minus strand of NZ_LMCJ01000006.1, from coordinate 67,243 downwards.
AAGATCAAGAATGTAGTACTTGTTGATCCAAGGCGGAACAATAAGGAGCGGACGTTTGAGAACTGTTTCTGTCGTTGGTGTGTATTGAATCAGCTGGCAAACATCGTTCTGTTCTACGATCTTGCCGGGTGTGACAGCAACGTTCACGCCAACTTCAAACTTGTCCGGGTCAGTCTGACGGATGCGTAGGTCTCCGTGACCGGCCTTGATGTCTTCCGCGAGCAACTTCATGCCCTTCACCAGATTGCCGGCGTTGGACGACATGGTCTCGCGCAGCAGCTCCGGGTTGGTGAGGATGAAGTTGGACGGAGACATGGCATTGGAGATTTGCTTTATGTAAAAGCCCGCCTTATGGCGCGTGTGATCATCCAGTTCATCGGCGCCTTCTGCAAGTTCTTCAGCCCAGTTGCTCGTTTGCAAGTACATCTGCTTGATGAAGTCGAAGAAGTTGTTGTCGTCCCACTGGCTATCTTTAAAGCGCTTGTCGGTGTTGGTGGGGACAACGATTGGTTCTCTTTCCTCTCCAGCCATGCGCTGGAGCGTGGAGTTCCAGATGTTCATATATCCAGACCAGAGCTTTGTTTGAGCTTCTATGGCGCGGGAAGGGTCTTTCATCCAATAATTGCCGACCTCAGCGAGTGTCTTTACCACTGCGTTGAGTTCTTCGGTGCCACCGGATGCTGCTTCGCCTTTTTCGCGAGGCTCCAGATAGGCTGCCAGAGCCTTGCCGCCATTTTCGGCGATCTCGGAGAGGTTCTTGGCAAACTCCTCAGGATTATTGAGGATGTACTGCAACATTGGATTGGTGTCTTCACCGGTCATTTGCCTGCTCAGTCCTCGTATCTGGTGTCTGATTAATACTCGCCAGACCCAATAGTATTTGGTGTGCGTGATCGTGCTCAAAAATATACCACATACACTCATGCGTAATGGGGCGGTGTCTTAGCCTACAAAAACGGCATAATGAGTATATCCCTAAGAATTTTGACAGGCACGTGAAAATCCATGCTGATTGTCTTAGTCCTTAGGTGGATTCTTAGTAGGTATTTAGCAAGTAAAGTGCTCTTGCGGAACTGTGAGAAGTTTTGGGTTATTCTTAAGTTTTATGGATGAGTTCAACTCTTGAGGAAAACTCGGAATACTCCGAATTATAATAGTATTTCTTCTTAATATTTATCGGCTATGGTTTGAGTATATCGTGTTCTGTGTTCAGTAAATGACAACTGCCCTAGAGTAATAAACTATGTGTTGTTAACAGGGTAATATATGTGGACTACGGATGACGCAACTGCTAAGTGCATTTTTAATAAAGTTATGTGCGCTGCTTTTGTGTCGTCATCAGATAAAACGCGAGGTTCCAGATGTTGCTTAAGTTTCAACGAGTTTGCTGTGCAGTTGTGCTGGCAGGTTTTGTTGGCGGTTGTGCATTTGGCGAATCTTTGACGGTTTACGAGGCCATCGAAAAAGGCAACGGCGCAAAGCAGACTGGTGTGGCTGAACTGCCGCCAGAAGTTTCCAGCGATTTGCTTTCCCCAGAACAGCGTGCGGCTTCTGAAGCCAATCTGCTTGCAATCTCCTCTGAGAGTAAGCGCAGGGCAGGTCTTGGTGAGAGCTTTGAGTCTAGTACCGAACAGCTGAAAACGATTGCTGGTGAGCAGGCTGAGCAATCTCAGGATGTGCAGGCGCAATAATCTTTCGCCGCATTTTCATGTGGCGAATGCACCTTTAGTTGTGCATTTTGTGTGAAAGCCGTCTAATTTCTCAAGTCGAAATTGCAGATCCCGTTGTTAGCCGCAGAATTCTGCGGCTTTTTCTTTGGATTTAAAGTTTCACATCTTCTTTGAAAACTTTAAAAAAATGTCGGTTTTATCCCTCATGAATGATGCGAAAAATGTTCGCACCTGCTAAAAGGCCGTGGAAACTTGGCTGAAATGACTCGGGACCAAGTTTGAACAGAAATCAAAATATAGCTTGAAACGCTAAACTGAAGAAAGTGAGGCTCGCGTCATGGACGACTTTCACAAGACACGCCGGCTCCCGCCCTATGTCTTTGAACAGGTCAATCGTCTGAAAGCCAAAGCGCGAGCGGCAGGCGCCGATATTATCGACATGGGTATGGGCAACCCTGATTTGCCTACTCCGCAACATATTGTCGATAAGCTGGTGGAGACTGTTCAGAACCCGCGCACACATCGCTATTCCGCATCCAAAGGGATCCCGGGATTGCGTAAGGCACAGGCTGGCTATTATGAGCGTCGCTTTGGTGTAAAGCTAAACCCAGATACGCAAGTTGTTGCGACTCTAGGGTCTAAGGAAGGGTTTGCCAACATGGCTCAGGCGATTACCGCGCCGGGCGATGTGGTGCTTGTCCCTAATCCATCCTATCCAATTCATGCATTTGGCTTCCTGATGGCAGGTGGTTCGCTGCGGTCTATCCCGGCAACTCCGGGTCCTGAGCTGTTTGAGGCTCTGGAGCGGGCTGTGGTCCATTCTATTCCGAAGCCAATTGCAATTATTCTGTGCTTCCCAGCGAACCCGACAGCAAGTGTTGCTGATCTGGATTTCTATCGCGATGTGGTTGCCTTTGCGCGTAAGCACGAAATCTATGTGCTTTCTGATCTGGCGTACTCTGAAATCTACTTTGGTGATGTTCCTCCTCCGAGCATCCTGCAGGTAGAGGGGGCAATGGATATTGCTGTTGAGTTTACCTCTTTGTCCAAAACCTTCTCCATGCCGGGGTGGCGTATGGGCTTTGCAGTTGGTAATGAACGTCTGATTGCGGCTCTTGCTCGCGTGAAGTCCTACCTGGATTATGGTGCGTTCACTCCAATTCAGGTGGCAGCTGCGTCTGCGCTGAACGGATCAGATGACTGCATTCGTGAAACTCGCGAGATCTATAAGAAGCGCCGTGATGTGTTGATCGACTCATTTGGACGCGCTGGTTGGGATATTCCTGCTCCGGAAGCATCCATGTTTGCCTGGGCTCCAATTCCAGACCAGTTCAAACATCTAGGGTCTTTGGAGTTCTCCAAGCTGCTTATTGAAAAGGCAGATGTGGCGGTTGCTCCGGGAATCGGCTTTGGTGAACACGGTGAAGGTTTTGTACGTATCGGTCTGGTTGAAAACGAACAGCGTATCAGACAGGCCGCACGTGGCATTCGGAAGTTTTTTGAAGACGCGGGCAGCAATTCTGAGGAATTGAGCAAATCGGGCGCTTAGGCGTCCGCCCACCTACAGATACTGGGTATTTATGACTGATATTTTGAAAGTTGGCGTTGCTGGTCTAGGAACCGTCGGTGCTTCGTTGGTGCGTATCCTCGAGGCCAAGGCGAATGTTCTTGCCAATCGATGTGGCCGACCTATCAAAGTAGTGGCTGTGAGTGCTCGCAGCCGCTCTAAAGATCGTGGTGTTAATCTGGATGGATTGACCTGGTTTGAAGATCCCGTTGAACTTGCCAAGTTCGACGGGATTGATGTTTTTGTGGAGCTGATTGGTGGTGAAGACGGTCCGGCTGAGGTGAGTGTTCGCACTGCGCTAGAAACCGGTAAGCATGTCGTCACAGCCAACAAAGCCCTCTTGGCGAAGCACGCGGTTGCGTTCTCACACCTTGCAGAAGCCAAAGGTGTGAGCCTCAACTATGAGGCCGCTGCCGCAGGTGGTATTCCAATCATCAAGACCATGCGTGAGAGCCTTGCGGGCAATGATGTGTCCCGCGTTTACGGCATCATGAACGGCACTTGTAACTACATCCTCACGCGGATGGAGCAGGAAGGCTTGTCGTTTGCTGAGTGTCTTGCTGATGCGCAGCGCCTTGGTTATGCGGAGGCTGATCCAACCTTTGACATCGAAGGTTTTGATACCGCACACAAGCTTGCTCTGCTGACTAGCCTTGCGTTTGGCTGTGAAGTGAATGCAGATGCGATCTACGTGGAAGGGATCACTTCCATTACGACTGCTGATATTCGCGCTGCGGATGAACTGGGTTACCGGATCAAGCTGCTGGGTGTTGCTCAGCGCACTGATACGGGGATCGAGCAGCGCGTGCACCCGACTATGGTGCCGAAATCTTCTGCGATCGCCCGCATTGATGGTGTGTTGAATGCCGTTGCTGTTGATGGTGATGCGGTTGGTGAAGTGGTGCTGGTTGGTCCGGGTGCTGGCGGTGATGCAACAGCATCCTCTGTGATCTCCGATCTGGTCGATATTGCACGTGATGTTTCTCTGCCGGTGTTTAGTCAGTCTGCGACAACACTTGCAGATTATGTTCCAGCGCGTATGCGAGCGCATGAAGGTGGTTACTATATTCGTCTGGCTGTGTTGGACGTAGCCGGTACTTTTGCCACAATTGCGCGCTGTATGGCGGACAAAGGGATCTCACTTGAGTCTATTGTCCAACGTGGACCGCATTCCAGAAATGATAAGGATGGTGTAAGCGATCCTGCAGCACCGCGAAGTGTTATCCTTATCACGCATGAGACCACTGAGCTGGCTGTGCGCGAAGCTCTGGATGCGATTGCTGCTGAAAAAGTAACTTCTGGTAAGCCTCAGATGTTACGAATTGAGAACCTGAAATAATACTTCCTCACGTTTAACGTGAAAACAGGACACCCGAGAGGTTTAAATGGCGGATAGTCATCAGGACGCAACTGACGTTCTTGACCGTATTCTGACACTGGAACTTGCACGCGTTACGGAACGTGCTGCTGTATCTGCAGCACGTCTTCGTGGGCGGGGCGATGAAAAGGCAGCTGACCAGGCTGCTGTGGACGCAATGCGCCGCGAACTGAACCAGCTGCCAATCGACGGTACTGTCGTGATTGGTGAAGGGGAACGTGATGAAGCGCCAATGCTCTACATTGGCGAAAAGGTTGGCACCAAAGACGGGCCAAAGGTTGATATCGCACTTGATCCGCTGGAAGGTACCACGATCTGTGCGAAGAACATGCCAAACTCCATTGCTGTTATCGCGCTGGCACCAGAAGGTGGCTTGCTGAACGCACCTGACAGCTACATGGATAAGATTGCGATTGGTCCGGGGTATCCTGAGGGTACCATCGATCTGGATCGCCCAATTCAGGAAAACCTTGCAGCTGTTGCGAAAGCAAAAGGCTGCGAAGTGAAAGACGTAACCGTCTGTGTGCTGGACCGTCCGCGTCATGCAAAGTTGATTGACGACATCCGTGCCACCGGTGCTTCCATCTTCCTGATTGGCGATGGTGATGTTGCTGGCATCATTTACACCACTGACCCTGAAGAGACCGGTATCGATCTTTATGTTGGTATTGGTGGTGCACCTGAAGGTGTTCTGGCTGCTGCAGCTCTGCGCTGTATCGGTGGTCAGATGCAGGGCCGTCTGGTGATCACCCGTGAAGAGCAGGTTGAACGCGCAGGCCGCATGGGTATTGACGATATCAATCGCAAATACACCATGGAAGAAATGGCTGGCGGAGACGTTCTGTTTGCAGCAACCGGTGTGACAACTGGTAACTTCCTGAAGGGTGTGAAGCTGGGCCGTGATAACATCACCACCCACACTGTTGTGATGCGTTCCACGACTGGTACTGTTCGTTTCATTGAAGCGAAGCATACCCAGTTGGAAAAATTCCATCTGGATTGATTTAGCGCTTCCTTCAAGCTAGATAAATAGAGTGGGCGGGTGTGTTGAGCACTCGCCCCTTTTGCTTTTATACGAGAATCCGGGCAGTTTCTTTCTATGGTTATGACGTTGGATGCATCCAGTGCCGAGCGGCGTGTCGTTCTTGGTGTCAAAAAGTCTTTGAGCGCGCGTATGTGGCGTGAGCGGCTTGATGATCAGGGGCTCTCACAAGCACTTGCCATTGCGCAAAGAACCGACCTGCCTGAAGTGGTTGGCCGTGTGCTTGCCGGGCGCAATGTGGCGCTGGAAGAGGCTTCCGGGTTCTTAAATCCTTCCCTTAAAGACCTGATGCCGGATCCTTCCAAACTGGTGGATATGGATAAGGCCTGCGCGCGTGTTGCAGATGCGTTGCAAGCGGGCGTTAAGATTGCGATCTTTGGTGACTACGATGTTGATGGGGCGACGTCCTCTGCTTTGCTCAAGCGCTACTTGATGCAGCTTGGAGCGGAGCCGGATGTTTATATCCCGGATCGCATCATTGATGGTTATGGGCCAAATCCAACGGCAATCAATCAGCTTCATGCAGGTGGGGCACGGTTGCTAGTCACAGTAGACTGTGGTTCCACGTCGTTTGAAGCCTTTGAAGAAGCCAAGCGGATCGGACTGGAAGTGGTGGTTCTGGATCACCATCAGGTGGATGAGAGCTTTCCGGAAGTTCATGCTCTGGTGAATGCCAACCGGCAGGATGATCTGTCGGGGCAGGGCCACCTGGCAGCTGTGGGTGTTACCTTCCTGTTCCTTGTTGGTTTGAACCGGGAGTTGCGGCGGCGTGGTGCTTTTGCGCAGCGCGCTGAGCCCCGGCTTATGGACCTTCTCGATCTTGTTGCGCTTGGGACTGTTTGTGATGTTGTGCCGCTGAAGGGACTGAATCGTGCTTATGTGGTGCAGGGCCTTAAAGTGATGGCACGGCGTGAGAACATTGGCCTTTCCTGTCTTGCTGATATTTCCCGATTGAGTGGAAAGCCGACCCCGTACCATCTGGGCTACATGCTTGGGCCGCGCATCAATGCAGGCGGGCGAATTGGCGATTCAGCTCTTGGCATGAAACTGCTTTCCTCTGATGATCGGGCGGAGGGGGAGCGCATTGCAGCGACGCTGGAACGGCTCAACCAGGAACGTCAGGCCATGGAAGCTGTGATGCTGGAAGAAGGCGAGGGGCAGGCGTTCCAGAAAATGGAGGTCACTGTTCCTCCTGCCGTGCTTTTGACGGGAGCAGACGGCTGGCATCCGGGTGTTGTTGGGCTGATTGCTTCGCGGCTGAAAGAGCGTTACCGCCGGCCTGCTTTTGCGATGGCGTTTAATGAAAAGGGTTTGGGCACTGGCTCAGGCCGTTCAATCATTGGTGTTGATTTGGGCTCTGCGGTTCGTGCAGCTGTTGAAGCGGGTTTGCTGGTCAAAGGCGGAGGGCATGCAATGGCGGCAGGGCTGACCATTGAAAAGGCAAAAGTGCCTGAGTTTGAGGCCTTCCTGAGCGAGCAGTTGAGTGAGGATGTGGAGCAGGCCTCTGCTGACCATGAACTCACCATTGATGGTGTGCTGACGCCTGCCGGTGCAAATCTGAGCCTACTGGATATACTGGAACAGGCAGGACCTTATGGTGCTTCGCACGCAGAACCTGTCTTTGCCTTGCCATCTGTGCCGATCAAATTTTCCAAGGTGGTTGGGCAAGGTCATGTGAGTGTGACGCTTGGCGGCAATGAGGGAACGAATCTCAAGGCGATTGCTTTTAAAGCTGAAGACCAGCCTCACGGGAAGGCGCTCTTACAAGCCCGCGGCAAGCCCCTGCATATTGCTGGTAGTTTGAGTGTTGATACGTGGCAGGGGCAAGCGAAACCATCCTTACGCATTATTGATGTGGCAGACCCGACCCGAGGGCAATACGGAGCATAAGTCCGGTCTCATTGGATTGTGCCAGCTTGCGTGAGATGTTTAGTCTTCTCCATCTAAGGAGGCCTGAACTTGAATATTATCAGGGCCAGAGCACAGCATATTTCGGAGATGAATGAGGTTATCCTCTCAGCGAAAGGCCATTGGGGCTATTCGCAGGAGATGATGGATGTCTGGCTGCCTGATCTGATCGTTGATGAGGTTGTCTTGGCAAACAGGCATTTCTGGGTTTTGGAAAATGAGGGCCGGATTGCTGGTGTATTCTCAATTTCCGTTGATGCAGAGCAGTGCTGTGAGCTTGAAGATTTTTGGGTTTTGCCGGAACTGATGGGTAAGGGAGCCGGGCGGATTATGTTTGGTTTCATACAGAACTGGCTGCAAACTCAGCAGATGACGGAGCTGGTGATCGTCTCTGATCCTCACGCCAAAGGGTTTTATGAGCGTATGGGAGCAGAAGAAGTTGGGTATCGACCTTCCCTTCCTGAAGGGCGAAAACTACCTGTCATGCGATATGTTTTGGAACCAAGACCACCAAGGACTGTGTGATGGACTTTCGCAGGTATCAAACAACTGACTACGATGCATGCCTTGAGATCTTTAAGGGTAACGTTCCCAAGTATTTCATGGAGACTGAGCTGGAAGAATACAGCCAGGACCTGGAAAGGCTTGATGATCCGTACTTTGTCGTTGAGCGAGATGGAGTGATTGTTGCTGCTGGCGGGTATTGCCTGAACGCTAAAGGGGTTGGGCTAACTTGGGGAATGGTACGCCGTGAACTGCACAGTCAGGGAATTGGCAGGAAGCTCGTGCAATTCCGGCTTGCGCGTATTGCGGAAGCCTATCCGGATCAGACAGTTTACATCGATACCTTGCAGCATACACGTCCCTTCTATGAGAGAATGGGGTTTGTCGCTGAGTCCGTTGAGACGGATGGCTATGGGCCTGGATTGCATAAGGTGTTGATGAAGCGGCCTGCTGTTTCAGCTTAATTGCTTGCGGAAAATATCTACTCCATTCACATCGTCTTCAATGCAAAGCCAGCCCAAACCTTCATAAAACCCGCGCAGGCTGCGCTTTGCGAAGAGGTAGATGTGCGGTGTGCCATCGTTCGAGGCGAGTGTCTCCAGCTCCTTCGTCAGCCGGGAGCCGATGCCTTTTCCCTGGTGCTCGGGAGCGACCCATAGGGACGCGAGCCATGGCGCATATTGCGGGCGTTTACTCATATCTGAGCGCACCAGCATGACCATACCAAGGAACCCGGTCTGGTCGTGGGCGATCAATGTTGTTGGAATGGTTTCCTCGCTGAGGCTCGTGCGCAGTTCCACATAAACATCTTCAATCGGATGACCTTCTTCTTCCCACCACTCCAGCCACATGCCTTTTGCAGCTGGCTCAAGGAAGTGAGGAACATCAATGAGGTTTGAGATGCTCAGAGTTTTGTGCATTGATTTCTCCAACTGAGCTCTAAATATTTCTCATTAAAACAACAACATAAAGCACTTACTAAGCTTCAGAATAATCGAATGCAAACGTTATGCATTTCTTGGAGATCTCCAGAGACGATACGCATGCAAAAAGCTAAAAGGAGCTTAGCATGCCATCATTATTTTCAAAAATGCAGCGCGTTGTGCTGACTGGATTGTGTTCGACCACCCTTTTGATATCACCAATTGCTGGTGCATCTGCTTGCACGAGCTTTGTTGTTACGGCCAAAGATGACGGACGTGTCTATGGGAGGACCATGGAGTTCGGCTTTGAAACCGAGTCCACTGTTTCTCTGATCCCACGCAATTATGAGCTCACGAGTTCTGGAGAGCTTAACGGGGATACACAATGGGAAGGGGCAAAGTGGAAAAGCAAGTATGCTGTGATCGGTATGAATGCAATGAAGCATGAGACCGCGATTGTTGATGGTGTAAATGAAGCTGGTCTTGCAGCTGGAGCGCTCTACTTCCCTGGTTTTGCAGAGTATTCTGACGTGAAGGCGAGTGGCGCAGATGATGAAGTTGCGCCGATTGATTTTCTCGTTTGGGTCCTATCGCAGTTTGAGACAGTTGAAGAGGTGAAAGAAGCCGTCAAGTCGATCAAGTTGGTCGATGTTGATTTTGCTCCGCTTGGCGAAGTGCCTCCGCTGCACTTCACTATTCATGACCGTTCTGGAAAGTCCATCGTGATTGAGCCTGTCGATGATGGCTTGAAGATCTACGATAATGAGCTTGGTGTGATGACCAACTCGCCACAGTTCGATTAGCACTTAACCAATCTGCGCAATTACGTGAACCTGACGCCTATAACTCGGCTGGAAAGAAGTTTCCAGAAGGTGAGCTGCAACCACTGGGGCAAGGATCAGGTATGCTGGGCGTGCCGGGAGATGTAACGCCGCCATCGCGTTTTGTGCGCGTGACGGCGTTTGTGACGACAGCTGAGGAACATGAAACTGCAAAAGAGAACCTCAATGTTGCTGGGCATATTCTGAACAACTTCGACATTCCGAAAGGCTTTGCACAACCGGAAGCGCCGGATGCGGCCCAGTCTGCGAACTCTCAGCAAGACGACAACCCAGACTATACGCAATGGTCTGTTATGGCAGACCTGAATGGTGCTGTTTATTATGTGCGTAAGCTCAATGCGATGAACTTCAACTCTGTGAGCTTTAAGGACTTTGACCCGGACGGGTCTACGCTAACAATCTTGAAGCCGCTGGTGGCTGATCCGTTTAGCAATCTAGCGGATGCTGCGAAATAAGTGATGCAGGCTGTAAAGAGTCAATCTTTGCAGCCTTCTCTCTAGTCGAGGAGAGAGCCTATTGTTTGTCGCAGGACCAGGTGTTGAGGGACTGCAGCGGGGTGCATGTTCTTATCAGCTATCAATCATGGTGGTGCGTTGCTGAGGGTTTTGTAATTTTTGCTGGCTATCCTATATGCAGTTGATGCGTGTCTGTGTTTCACGCAGTATGTTATTTGGAATAGGGATTTAAGGAGCAGCCATGCCGGATAGTGCAAGTGAAGCGGTGCCTGTTGACCAGCCACGGATCAGACTTGGTCAGGGCCTTGGTCTTGGATTGGCGCTAGGCGGGTTTTGCGGTGTTATTGCCATTTTGACTTCGGCGGCCAGTTCGCACGCGGTCGATAACCAGTATCTGGGTATTATCTCTCAAATCACGATGATGCATGCCGCCGCTTTTGTCGGACTGGGTGTTGCACACGGGATTACGGGCTCCAAAGGCATTGCATTTGCCATGCTCTTGCTGTTTGCCGGTGTTGGTTTGTTCTGTGGTGATCTGGCTCAGCGCTTGTTCGTTGGTGAGAAGCTCTTTGATTTTGCTGCCCCGACGGGTGGCATGCTGATGATCCTGGGCTGGCTGTTTGTTTTCTTAAGTGGTCTCAACCGGATGATGAGAGGCTAGCCTTCTCCTTTTAAGTTCTCATGATAAAGGGCGAACTGTATGGTCCGCCCTTTTTGCTATCTGACTTAGGTGTCTGATGTTTAGTTGACCAGCCCGCGACCTTTGAGAAGCGGCTCAATGGATGGCAGTTTGCCGCGGAAGTCCATATAAGCTTTTGTCGGATCCTGAGATCCGCCTGCTGCGTAAATGAACTTTTCCAGTTTGGCTGCTGTGTCGGCGTCAAACGTATCGCCAGTTTCTTCAAAAGCTTCAAATGCGTCAGCATCCATCACTTCTGACCAGAGATAGCTGTAGTAACCTGCAGAATATCCGTCTCCCGCAAAGGCGTGCAGGAGGTGTGGAATGCGGTGACGCATGATGATCTCTTTCGGCATTCCGATGCCGTTAAGGATCTTCTTTTCCATCTGAGCCGGATCGAGATCGTCGAGTTTATCTTCTTTATGGATTGCCATATCGACCAGAGCAGTTGCGAGATACTCAACCGTTGCAAAGCCTTGGTTGAAGTTGGCTGCTGCGAGCAGACGCTCCAAAAGCTCTTCTGGAATGACTTCGCCGCTCTGGTAGTGGCGGGCATACTTTTTCAAGATTTCCGGTTGATCCAGCCAATGCTCAAAGAGCTGGGATGGCAGTTCCACAAAGTCCCGTGCCACGCTGGTGCCGGAAACAAGTGGGTGTGTCACGTTGGACATGAGGCCATGGAGGCCGTGACCAAATTCGTGGAACAGTGTGCGTGCATCATCAAAGGTCAGCAGGGTTGGCTCACCCTCTGGTGCTTTTGAGAAGTTCATCACATTGACGATGATTGGGGGGACATCATCTTTCAGCTTCTGCTGTGAGCGGAAGGCGCTCATCCATGCGCCGGAACGCTTTGAAGCGCGGGCGAAGTAGTCGCCGATGAAGATACCGAGATGGTCGCCGTTTTTGTCAAAGACTTCAAAAACACGCACATCTGGATGGTAGACGTCTTGTCCCTTCAGCTCTTTGAAGGAGAGGCCAAACAAACGGGTTGCGGTGTAAAAGGCCGCTTCGATCATCTGATCCAGTTGGAAATACGGCTTGATCTCAGCTTCATCCAGATCATGCTTAGCGCTGCGGACCTTCTCTGAATAGTAACGCCAGTCCCACGGAGCGATCTCAATGTTGTCGCCCTCAGATTGGGCCATGTCTTGGAGGTCAGCGGCTTCTTCCAGTGCACGAGCCTTGGCTGGTCCCCAGACATTGGAGAGCAGATCATCCACTGCACCTGTGTTTTTTGCCATGACATCATCCAGCTTGAATGCCGCAAAGTTTTCGAAGCCGAGGAGTTTGGCTTTCTCATTGCGGAGCTGCACAGTCTCGCGGACGATTACTGAGTTGTTGGTTTCTCCCGGATTGTCACCACGGCTTGCCCAGGCATTGAAGGCTTCTTCACGCAGGTCGCGACGTTTGGAGAACTGCAGGAACGGCTCAATGGAAGAGCGGGAGAGGGTGATGGCGTATTTGCCCGGTTCCCCACGTTCTTCAGCTGCAGCACTAGCGGCTTTTACAAGGAACTCCGGCAAGCCTTCCAGATCGCTCTCGTTTTCCAAAACGAGTTTGTAGGAGGCTTCATCAGCCAGAACATTTTGCGCAAAGCTGGTGCCCAGAGTTGCAAGACGCTCGTTGATTTCCGCGATACGGGTTTTGCCACTGGAGTCCAGACCAGCACCAGCGCGATGGAAGATGGCGTAATAGCGCTCCAACACACGGTCTTGTTCAGATGTCAGGTCCAGCGTGTCCTTTTTCGCCATCAGTGTTTCTATACGCTTAAAGAGGGCAGGGTTCAGGTACTTCTTAGTGCTGTAGGCCGCCAGTTTTGGTGAAACATTGCGCTCGACTTGTTGTAAGGTTTCGTTGGTATCTGCCGAGGAAAGGTTGAAGAACACGCTTGCAACCTGCTCAAGAGCATCTTCGGCCAGTTCCAATGCTGCAATGGTGTTTTTAAAGGTTGGTTCTTCAGGATTTTGAGCAATGCGAGTGATGTTGTCTTCGCCTGCCTTAAAGGCCTCTTCAAATGCACCCTCGAAGTCTTCCGGCTTGATCTGTGCAAACGGTGGAAGTCCGAACGGGGTTTTCCAATCTTGCAGAAGAACCTTTGCGGTCTCGCTCATATTAAATCTCCGATGAAATTCAAAATTCAGACTGGGCTCAGGTCTGCTTGAGGGGAGAGCCAGACTGTTTTCAATCAATTGATGGACGCGTATTCCCTCAAGGAGGCAATGCCTCATCATGGGAATGCGCGCTGGAGATGTGAATATGGGTGCTATTTGCAACTGCGTAAAGGAAGCGGAGTGAAAATTCCCCTAATCAATTCTCGGCGCAAGGGAAGTTACTGGATTGGGAAGGGTAGTGAGACTGTGGTGAAACCTGTTGCCGTCACTGGCTTTTGAGGGGCAGCGAGTGTCATGACCCAGAAATTCCGGTAGGTGCCGTCTGCTCGATTGGTGCGAGCAATGCCCATATGTGTGACGTTCTTGTTGAGCAGGTTTTTGTTGTGATCGGGAGAGGTTTTCCAGCCCGTCATTGCAGCCGAAATGTTCGCGTAACCTGCACCCAGATTTTCTGCGCCTGCAAAGGATTTATATCCGTTAGTCTGGGTGCGACTGATGAGGCTGGAGGACGAGTGGCGTCTGGTTTTGAGCGAATCCAGGCGGGCTATGTGATCGGCCATATCCTGTGAGACTTCGCTGAGGTGTGGGTCCAGCTTGATTGGCGGCAGGGAATGCGTCGCACGCCACGCATTGGTCTGGCGCAATGCTTCATTCTTGTTGATTGCGATCTGAGACAGCTCAACATTCTTTGATGTCTCTATGCCCAAGCCAGCGCAGCCAGCAAGTGTTCCTGCCAGCAGCAAGGCAGCAGTTGCCCTTAATTCCAAACGCACGTGTTTAATCCCGAAATGCCCGATTAGTTCATTTCATCTTAGGCATGAAATTTGGCCGAAACTGTACTGATCGCGAGTAATCCACGTAATTCCCAAGCTGTTTCTTTATTTTGATTGTCCTTAAAAGGAGTGGCTTTGGCTCTTCGATTGCTGGTCGTGCGGAGCAATGAGCAATCATGTGAATACCAGTATAGAGCGATATAGAGTTGGTTGTTTAATTGTAACATATTGAAATACATCATTTAAAAGTATTTATTGTCAATAAAGTTGACAAAAGTACATTTCCCTCATACTTCTCTCCTTCGGATTTTCAGGTGAATTCAAAGAAGAGTGAAGACAAGCCATGAGTTTTAGAAACCTCACAGAGTGTCAAATGCTGAAGACACAATTGGAAGGGGCAACTCAGGTGCTCTTCAGCTTTCCAGGGGAGGGTGTTGCTTATGGATTCAGGCCCACCGTGCATTTGAGTGGGGAGTTTTGGGGAATGTGTTCCAGATGATCGGCTGCGTATTGTTCTCAGGGAGCGGCAGTCTCTCAGACCATGTTTTTTTGGGAGTGTGGAGGGCCTCAAGGCGGTTATGTCTGCGCAAATGAATCTTGCAATGTCTCTGAGTGAGGATGAGGTTGAGAGGTCTGATCAACAGGCTATTTGGCTTCGTCTGGTGGCGCACGACCGGCTGGCCCCGATCATTCTTTTGCTTTTGTGTCTGTGCTTGTACCTGCCGGGGTTGATGTCCGTTCCCCCGCTTGATCGTGATGAGCCGAGGTTTGCTCAGGCTTCCAAACAGATGATGGAGACAGGCAACTACGTTTCCATTCACTATCAAGAGCTGGCACGAAACAAAAAACCGATCGGAATTTACTGGGCACAAGTAGGTGCTGCCAAACTGTTGGGATATGGAGAGCATGCGCCCATTTGGGTTTATCGTCTCCCTTCTGTGATTGGCGCAATTGCAGCTGTGTTGCTGACGTACTGGACTGGGCGAGCATTTTTTCGGGAGCAGGAGGCCTTTTTAGGTGCGCTGCTTGTTGCATTAGCTCTCATTTTAAATGTTGAAGCACATTTGGCTAAAACGGATGCAGCGCTTCTGGCATGTGTGATGTTGTCTCAAGGGGCGCTGGCTCGAGTGTGGATGGCGCAACAAAGCAAAGCGCTGTGGAATCCTGCCGTGCTCTTTTGGGTTGGGTTGGCGCTGGGCACCCTTATCAAGGGGCCGATCATTCTTATGGTATGCGGCCTATCCATCCTGTCGTTGGTTCTTTGGGAAAGACGGATCTCGTGGTTGAAAGGACTCGCTCCAATCGCCGGTTTTCTGCTGTTTCTTGCATTGGTCTCCCCATGGCTTATTGCCATTTACATCGAAACGAAGGGTGCTTTCTTCTGGGATGCGCTGGGCGGTGACCTTTGGGGGAAAGTGGGAACCGGGCGAGAGGCTCACGGTGCTCCACCACTCATGCACCTGTTAATCAGTTTCGTTATTTTCTGGCCAATCCCCTCTTTTCTCCTTGTGGCTATTAAGGGAATTGGGCAGGAATTGAATAAATATTGTTATAGATTCTTGTTGTGTTGGCTGATCCCGTCGTGGGTCATATTTGAATTGGTTTCAACTAAACTGCCTCACTACACACTGCCGATGATGCCAGTACTGGCGCTGTTGGCAGCAGCTGTGTTGACGACTGGCAGAGCAAAGCAGGCCAGCGTTTATTGGCGATATGCCTCGGCGTTTTTATTCCTGCTGGTGCCGCTGGGCATTTTGATTGCTGTTGTTGTTGGGCCTTTGCTGCTTGATCTGTGGCCGTCCCCTCCCGGTGTTGTGCTGTGCGGGTTGGCTGTCATGGCAGCGTTATCAGCCACTCGTAAACTGATTGGCGGAGAGCTTGTTGGAGCATTGCCGACGGTGGGGGCTTCTGCTTTGCTGATGTTTATCGGCTTCTGGGCATTTTCTGGTCCGGCATTGTCGACCATCTGGATTTCCAGTCGCCTCGTGGAAGCTGTTGAGCAGCTCCCGGGATGTGAGCGGAAAGACGTTGCAACAGCAGGTTTTTATGAGCCCAGCTTTGTATTTTTGCAGGGCACGCAAGCAAAATTACTTGGCGCAGAAGCTGCAGCGCGTTTTTTGGCGGACGGAAGCCAGAAAGCCGGAGTGCCTAAGGGGACCTGCAGAGTCGTGCTGGTGGAAGGACGGCAACTGGATCGGTTTGATGCGGAAGCTCTTCGGTTGGGGATGAAGGCTTCAGACGTATCAACTGTATCTGGCCTGAATATTAATGGCGGTAAAGCATTGCTGATACACATTTTTTCTGCGGGTGGGGCGACGTGATGAATGATGACGGCTCCATAGATACCTTAGAGCGTCCAGTTCAGGACGTGGATCAAACAAAAGATAAATCACGCGAAGCGCAGCCTTTCAAAAAGGACGCCGAGAGTGCTGCGTCTTATGAGCAAAGCTACAAGGAAGATGCTCCGCGGGAAGAAGATTCCACTCCATCAATTGGTGAGCGTCTGATTGAAGCCTTACGTGTTGCTGGCAATAATGCGAGACGGCATGTTGGGCATACCTCTGCAATTTTGAAAAACCGAAGAGCGCGGAGCTCTGTTGCCGCTGCTGCTCTTCCTCCACTTTTGAAGCCACAAAATATTGCGGCCTTATTGATTGGGCTGTGCGGTCTGGCGATGGTCTTTCTGGACCACAGCAGCCCGATTTGGGCTCGGAAACTGCCCGTTGCCTATCACGATATTTTCGAGGTCATTACAGATGTCGGCAAGTCTGACTGGATCCTGTTCCCAACGGGACTATGGATTCTAGCAATGATTTTTGGCGGCTGGCAGCGTCTCCCGTTTCGTAGAAAGATGGCAGTGTCGTATCTGACGATATACGGGAGTTATCTGTTCTTTGTTGTCGCTGTTAGTGGGCTGCTGGCCATTGCTCTGAAATGGAATATCGGGCGTGCCCGACCAACCCTTTTTGATGAAATGGGGCCAATGTATTTCGACTTCTTCGCGTGGGAGGCAAAGCTTTCGAGCCTTCCAAGCGGGCATTCGACAACGGCTGGTGCTCTGATCGTTGCTTTGGCATTGATTGCTCCCAGACTTCGGTGGCTGCTTGCTGTTGTGGGGCTTTGGATTGCTGCCAGTAGAGTGATTGTGGGAGCTCATTATCCTAGTGATGTTGTCGCTGGCATTATCATAGGTGGAGCATTTTCTTATTGCTGTGCCCGTTGGATGGCTCGTCGGCGGATCGGGTTTTCATTTGATGATAAAGGCGGTGTGCAACCGATCATGAGCAGTATCTCTGCGGCTTTATGTTTGAGGTCCTGGCGAGCAGCGCGATCTGACAGTTTTTCTCCCGCACAAAAACAATCGGAGACACTCCGGGCTGATTGAGGTCGTTGTCCTTAGCCTGAGCGGAGTTCCGTCTCAGGGTAGGGGTAACTGGAATGACCAAGAATGCTGGTGTGAATGAGATTGACGTTAGCGTCGTTATCCCTGCCAAGAATGAGAGAGATAATCTTCCTCCATTGCTGGATGAAATTGCGGAAGCTTTGAAGGACTACAGGTTTGAAGCCATTGTGGTTGATGATGGCTCTACTGACGATAGTCTTGAGGTTTTGCGCCGCTATGCGTTGGAGCACAGCTTTTTGCGGTTGATCCATCATAAGCGGTCTGGTGGGCAGAGTTGTTCTGTACGAACGGGCTTATTGCACGCTCGGGGCATATATATCGCCACGATTGACGGCGATGGGCAGAATAATCCGATCTATTATCGTGAAATGCTTGAGGCGATGGAGAAGGGCGGTGCGCGTGTTGGTCTTGCTGCCGGGCAGCGACTGGGGCGAAAAGCCAGCCTCTTCAAACGTTACGCTTCCAAAGCGGCTAATAAGCTGCGTGGCGCAATCCTGAAAGATAACACGCGAGACAGCGGATGCGGTCTCAAGTTGTTGCGTCGTGATGTGTTTTTGAAACTGCCGTATTTTGACAGCTGGCACCGGTTTTTGCCGGCCCTTGTTATCCGTGAAGGATACGAGGTGGTTCATGTGGATGTGGTCGACCGTGAGCGCGAGCACGGGGTCTCCAAATATGGGATCTTTGACCGGGCGCTTGTTGGGGTCCTTGATCTGTTTGGTGTGTGGTGGTTGCGTCGACGTCGAAAAGTCATTCCCGAGGTGGTGATGGTGACAGATTCGGATGTGTCCCCTGCTAAGGAGGACCATTGATGTTCTCGGGTTTGTATGACTGGCTTTATGATGTTTTCGTCGCTCAGTGGGATTTTTGGGTTCTATGGGGATTTGTCGCGCAATTCATGTTCATGATGCGCTTTATGATCCAATGGATTGCCTCTGAGCGGGTGGGGCGATCGATTGTCCCGGTGGCTTTTTGGTTCTTCTCAATAGGGGGTGGATCGCTCCTTTTGACTTACGCTATCGTCAAGAAGGATCCGGTTTTTATTGCGGGACAGGGGCTCGGATTGATCATTTATTTCCGAAATCTATGGCTTATCTACAAGGAAAAACGCAAGGACCCGAATTTCTAGGCGATTTATCCGCAATAAATGCACTCTGAATACACCAGTATAGCTGAACGCTATTTGCCCATAGGGAAGATAGACTTCCTTGTGGGATTTTCGTAAAATTGCGTATTATTTGTGCAGTGGGATTGTAAAGGTTAGTGTGAAATACGTATTTTTGAAGAAAATTGCTCAGATTTTGCGGTCAGTTTTTAAGGTTAGTTTTTTCATTGCGCTTGTAGTCTAAGTAATATTTCCTCTCTATTTCAGTATTGTTTGGATTAATTTGTTTGCTGGTGTATAAAGAACTATATTTTGCAATTTTGATTAATGGTTAAAGCGCGTGCAGCTGAGATATAAATTGCATAGAAACTTTGCAGTGGTTGATGAATAGCACCTCGTAGACTAACTTATTAATAAAAACCTCTTGACGTTTTTAGAGAAATATCATCGAATGCTTAGCGAGGAGTGGTTGAAGCCAATAGGGGGGCTTTAAGGACATGCGCTGACATGTCTGTCCTGGGTGTTTTTCTTAGAGGAGGAGAACAGCCTGCTACTTCCGGTGATGAATTTTAAAATTGGACAAGAAAAAGAGGCTCCAATTCTATGAAAAAAATGATCCTTCCAGTTGCGCTGGGTGCAGCGTTCGCAGCGACTGCTCTGTCTGCAGCATCTGCCGGCACTCTCGAAGACGTGAAAGAGCGCGGTAAGCTGCGCTGCGCGGTTTCTACTGGTCTTGCAGGCTTTTCTTACACCGACGAAAACGGCAAATGGCAGGGCTTTGACGTTGACTATTGCCGTGCAGTAGCTGCTGCTGTTCTTGGTGATCCGGATGCAGTTGATTTCTCACCAACCACTGGTAAGACCCGCTTTACTGCGCTGGCTTCCGGTGAAGTGGACATCCTGTCCCGTAACACCACCTGGACGTTCTCCCGTGATGCAGACCTGAAGTTCACCTTCCTTGGTGTGAGCTACTACGATGGTCAGGGCTTCATGGTGAAGAAGTCTCTTGGTGTTGCTTCTGCTAAAGAACTAGACGGTGCAACTGTTTGTATCCAGACTGGTACAACAACAGAGCTGAACCTGTCTGACTACTTCTCAGCTGAAGGCATGTCTTACGAGCCGCTGTCCATTGAGACAAACACTGAAGGTCGTCAGAACTACCTTGCAGACGCTTGTGACGTGTACACCACCGATGCTTCCGGTCTGGCTGCTTCCCGTGCGACTTTCGAGAATGCGGACGACCATATCGTTCTTCCTGAAATCATCTCCAAAGAGCCTCTCGGTCCGCTCGTCCGTCATGGAGACGATCAGTGGGCAGACATTGGCCGCTGGGTTCTGAATGCAATGAAGATTGCGGAAGAAAAAGGCATCACCGCTGCAAATGCAGACGACATGGCCGCTAACACCAAAGATCCAGAAGTTAAGCGTCTGCTTGGTGCTTCCGGTGAAATGGGTGCATCCCTTGGTCTGGGTAACGACTTCGCTCTCGTAGCTATCAAATCCGTTGGTAACTACGGCGAAATGTTCGAGCGTCACCTGGGCACACAGACCAAAGTTAATCTGGCTCGTGGTTTGAATGCGACATGGACCGAAGGTGGTCTGCAGTACGCACCTCCATTCCGTTGATCTGATTGAGATCTGACAAAAGGGGCGCTGTTGTAAGATGACAGCGCCCTTTTTTCTAAGCATAATAAATAAGGCGGGCTACTTATGAGCACTTCAACCGTACCAGCCGATAATAGCTTCCAGTTTTCGCAACTGTGGCGAGATGCTCGATACAGGTCTTATACGATCCAGATTATCGCGCTTATCGTTGCTCTGTCTGTTGTGATGATGCTCATCGGCAATGCTGTCGAGAACCTCGAAGCACTTGGCAAAGATTTCAATTTCGGTTTCTTATTTGAGCCAGCAGGCTATGACATTGGTCAGATGCTGGTAGAATATACATCCGCTTCAGGACACTGGAAAGCGGCACTTGTTGGCTTGCTCAACACACTGCTGGTTGCCTTCCTGGCTTGCGTGACTGCAACACTCATCGGCGTTTTTGTCGGTGTTCTGCGTCTCTCCAATAACTGGGTCGTCTCTCGCTTAATGGCGGTTTACATTGAAGGCGTTCGTAACGTGCCGCTGCTGCTGCAGATTCTGGCATGGTACGCTGTCTTCATTCATGTGTTTCCAACCCCTAAGCAGGCTCTTAAAGCACCAGTTATTGAAGGGGCGGTTTATGCAACAAACCGTGGTTTCTATGTTCCTGGACTGACCTTCGATGGTGGCTACCAGATTGTTGTTGCAGTTTTGCTCGCTTCTATCGGTGGCATTTTTGTATTCCGTCGTTGGGCGCGTCAGCGTCAGGAAGCGACTGGTCAGATCCTGCCTGTAGGCTACATCACGCTTGGTATTTTGATTGTACCAGCCGTTTTGACTTACTTCGCTTCTGGTATGCCGATTGGCCTTGATTACCCTGTTGCCGGACGCTTCAACCTGAAGGGCGGCCTTAAAGTTGGTACCCCGCTTATCGCTCTGTGGTTTGCGCTTTCCATCTACTCTGCAGCTTTTGTTGCGGAAATTGTTCGCGCAGGCATCATGGCGATCAGTAAAGGGCAGACGGAAGCTGCGTATGCTCTTGGCCTTCGTCCTAAACGGACCATGAGCCTTGTTGTTCTGCCGCAGTCCTTGCGCATTATCATTCCACCAATGATCTCCAACTACCTGAACATCACCAAGAACTCATCCTTGGCGATTGCGGTTGGTTACATGGATCTGACTGGCACTCTGGGCGGTATTACACTGAACCAGACAGGCCGTGAGATGGAGTGCATGTTGCTTCTGATGGCAACATATCTGCTGATTTCACTGTCTATTTCAGCAGTCATGAACTTTTACAATGAATCCGTAAAGCTGAAGGGGCGCTAACATGAGTGAAAATAATTTCGCCTTTGTCTCGACCTCTGAAAAGCCTCAGTTGCCACCTCCCCAGGGTACAACTGGTGCTGTCGGCTGGATCCGTGAAAACCTGTTCTCGTCGCCGCTGAACACTATTTTGACGCTGCTCTCAATTTTTGTGGTGTATTCAACCGTGCCGGGTGTGGTCAATTGGGCGTTTGTGGATTCAGTCTGGAATGCGAACTCTCTGGATGAATGCCGGGCACTGACAGAAAATGGTGCTTGTTGGGCCGTTATTCGTGAGCGTTATCATCAGTTCCTGTTTGGTTTTTACCCAACTGAGCTGTACTGGCGTCCGATTCTGGCTTTCGTGCTGCTGTTCCTAGCTCTTGTACCCGCCCTTTGGGATGGTATGCCAAAGCGCAGTACAGCGTTGATGGCTTCTATGGCATACCCATTTGTGGCGTTCTGGCTGATTTGGGGTGGTTTTGGTCTTGAGCCGGTTTCCTCCACTAAGCTGGGCGGTTTGCTGCTGACCATGATTATCGGTGTCTCCGGTATCTCGTTCTCGCTTCCGATCGGTATCGTTCTTGCGCTGTCTCGCAGTTCCAATCTGCCTATTGTGAAGTCTCTGGCGATTATCTTCATCGAGTTCATTCGCGGTGTGCCATTGATCACCTTGCTGTTTGTTGCGCACGTTCTGCTCAACTACTTCCTGCCAAAGGGCGTGAACTTCGATATCGTGCTGCGTGTTGTCATCATGGTGACCTTCTTTGCCAGTGCTTACATGGCTGAGGTCATTCGCGGTGGTCTGGCTGCATTGCCGAAAGGGCAGTATGAAGCTGCGGATGCATTGGGGCTGAGTTATTGGCAGAGCATGCGTCTGATTATTCTGCCGCAAGCGCTCAAAATTTCCATCCCAGGTATCGTGAACACCTTCATTGGCTTGTTCAAAGACACCACACTGGTTTTGATTATTGGCCTTATGGATCCTCTCGGATTGGTTGCGCCAACGCTCGCTGACCAACGTTGGAATGGTATTTTTGTGGAACTTTATGCGTTTATCGCGTTCATGTTCTTTATCTTCTGCTTTGCAATGTCCCGATATTCGATGTATTTGGAACGCAAACTGCATACCGGCCATCGCTAGTCGCCTGGCGCAAGCCAAGAGAAACTCGGAGAAATAAAAATGAGTGACGCAAATCTCGCTGATGTTCAGGCGGACCGCTCAAAAATGCAGATTTCGGATACCGAT
The DNA here is from genome assembly GCF_001623085.1 of Pseudovibrio sp. W74. Lineage (NCBI taxonomy): Bacteria > Pseudomonadati > Pseudomonadota > Alphaproteobacteria > Hyphomicrobiales > Stappiaceae > Pseudovibrio > Pseudovibrio sp. W74. The sequence goes on along the minus strand of NZ_LMCJ01000006.1, from coordinate 44,745 downwards.
GTGGCTATCGAAATCAACGGCATGAATAAATGGTATGGTGACTTTCATGTTCTGCGCGACATTAACCTGAAGGTTATGCGCGGCGAGCGTATCGTGATCTGTGGTCCATCGGGTTCTGGTAAGTCCACGATGATCCGCTGTATCAACCGTCTTGAAGAGCATCAGAAGGGCCAGATCGTTGTCGACGGTATTGAGCTGACCTCTGACCTCAAGAAGATTGATGAGATCCGCCGTGAAGTTGGTATGTGCTTCCAGCACTTCAACCTGTTTCCGCATCTGACCATTTTGGAGAACTGTACGCTGGCTCCAATCTGGGTTCGCAAGATGCCTAAGAAGCAGGCTGAAGAAGTTGCGATGCATTACCTTGAGCGCGTGAAGATCCCTGAGCAGGCCAACAAGTACCCAGGTCAGCTTTCCGGTGGTCAGCAGCAGCGTGTGGCAATTGCCCGTTCGCTGTGCATGAACCCGAAGGTTATGCTGTTTGATGAGCCGACATCCGCGCTTGACCCTGAGATGATCAAGGAAGTGCTGGACGTGATGATCGGTCTGGCGGAAGAGGGGATGACCATGCTCTGCGTGACCCACGAAATGGGCTTTGCCCGTAAAGTGGCAAACCGCGTGATCTTTATGGATCAGGGGCAGATTGTTGAGCAGAATGAGCCTGAGCCGTTCTTCACCAATCCGCAGCATGAACGTACTCAGCTGTTCCTCTCCCAGATCCTCAATCACTGATCTGGACAGAGTTCCCAATTCAAAGCCTCGCTGTTTCAGCGGGGCTTTTTTCTTGTTTGCAGTCTACCGTTTTCACAGTTTGCCCGCTGCCACGTCTTTCCTTGCAGAGCAATAGCTCTCAACAAGGAAAAGCAAAAATGGCAGAATTTGACCTCTATGAAGGTATCGTCCAACATTCCCCTAAATCCTGTGGTGCTTACTGTGTGAACGCAGCTCTTGCTCAACTGGGCTTCATGCCCAAAGCGACTGATGTCGACACGCTCAACGCAGCCGATCTCACCAAAGGTTATGATGTCACAACCGATCCAGGGCGCATCAATTTATGGCGGCTGAGTCACTTGATCTATCATCGCTTGCAGATTGCTGAGGTGGTGACGACGCAGACTTACAAAGTTTCAGGAAATCTGGAACTTGATCTTACAGCTTCTCCAGATCCAACTGCACTTTATAAAGAAAATGACGGAACAGTTGATTTGGAGAACAGCCCTTCGGGTATGGTTGCTGTTGCGAAAACTCTTGCCCCGGGTCTGGCAAAGAACATTACTTATTACACTGCATTCGGCAAAGGCTTGTTCAACAACTTCAAAGTTCTGAATGCGGCTGGTGGTTATCTCTTCAATCGTGAGGAAGACCTGATTCAGAACAAGCTCGGCAAGACTGTGAGCCTGTCCAACGTGACCAGTATTCCGTTCCAGACCAATCAGGTGAACCTTATTCTGGTGCAGTATGCGGGCACCAATACGATGCACTGGGTTGCTGGTACGCGTCATCTGACGGATACGGATAAGGCCATGATTTATGATCCGGCAACAGGTGATGTTCTGGAGATTGCGACCACCGGTAACTTCAAACCGCAGACCAACTCTTCCGCAAAGCCAGCGACACAGATCGGCCCGAACTCCTACGAGTTTCCAGGCATCTGGATACGGTTGGGTGCTTAATGTATCTGCCTGCTATAATATGATGTTGCAGAGTTACAAAGCCTGTGCGCTTCTTACTGCGGCGTGCAGGCCTCTGCGTTGAGCGCCGGGGCTGCTCCATGATTTTAAGAGGAAGTCGCGGATGTCGGCGTGGTGGGCTTTGGTGAATTGAGCGGTTTCCAGTGCATCTACGATACGAGAGGTGCGGATGCCCTCGTTGGCGGCGTAGGCGATCTGGTCCGGGTGTCTACGTGCGGTTGCCCGGCTGATGGGCTGGCCGTTCTTGCCCAGAATGTCACCTTGTGTGTTGGTTTGCGGGATTGCCATGTGGTGTACGGCGACGACCTCCCAGCGACTGTTAAAGACAGGGGAGCCGGAGCTTCCTTTTTGCGTATCGCCGGAATACCAGCAAAACATGTGTGCATCAGTTCCATTTTCAATATGAAGAAGGTGGTTGTTATGGACGACCACGGCTTTGTTGCGTCCAAGGGGATGCTGAATGATATTAATCGGATCTCCCTTCTTGATTTTGCCTTGCTGGCGGATGAGGGCGTGCCAGCCATAATGGTCCAGTGGAATGAAGCTCGGGTCTTCGTCCACGACGGCCGCGATGGCTATGTCCAGTTCTTCGTTGGCCCAGAAAAAGCGGTCTGGTTCGATGGAGCAGATTTTCGAGGGTGTCTGATTGCCGATGCGGTTAGCTTCTGCGCCGAGCTCGAAAAAGTGTTGGCGTGCTTCGTGCTCATTGGGCAAAACATGGTGGTTCGTCATGATGAGACCGTGCCCAACCAGAAAGCCGGTGCCGAGCCTAAGTCCTTCAACATGCTCAATTCTGCCAACTGAGCGTGCGGCATAAAGGCCGTATTCAAAGAACTCGATTGGGAGGAGGTCGTTGTGCGTGCCGGTCAAAGCTTCCTTGCCCAGTCTTGAGAGATCCTGCACGTCATCCTCAAAGATTGAGGGTTGCGCAGAGATGGCAGAGCTTTCTGATAAGGCGAGTGTGGCCTGCCGTTTCTGGTAGAGATTCAAGCGTTCCCGGCTATCTGTCTCCGCTTGTGTGCCTGCAAGAATTGCACTGCGCGTCTTGTTTAAATCCCCCAGACGGCTTTGCAATCTATGAGTCGCTTTTTCAAGTAATACATTGTTTAAGTTTTGTAATTTAAGGGTCATGAAAATTACCTTTAAATTGTTATCTGCATATGGCAAGCTTAATCATAAACTCACCTCTTGTGTAAAGTTTATCTGTAAATCTAGGAGGGGGAATACTATGAAAATTACATATGATGAGTTTTTGAAAATTGCTCGGGACCCAAATGTCCCAGAGGAACAACTGCTAGAATACTGTGATGTGGTTGAGCATTCAGGTGCATTTGACATACAGTTCAGGATAAAGCCTGACATGGTGCAGATGACTGAGGCTGATCAGGAGTTTGAGAATGCTCTTCAGATCGGCAATTGGGCATCTCGTATCCGGCGGTACTGGCGGTTCAAAGATGCGCTCAGGGATCATCCAGAGCGGCCAATGCTGATTTCGGAAGGGGACAGCTGGTTCCAGTTTCCAATCCTGATTGATGACGTCATTGACCATCTCAGTGCACACTTCAACATTTACTCGCTAGACGCTGCCGGGGATACGGCGCAGAACATGGTGTATGGCGCGAACCGGGCGCGGCGGCGTGAGTATCTCTCCGCGCTGCTTGAATACAAGGATCAGGTGTCCGGGTTCCTGTTCTCGGCTGCCGGGAATGACGTGATCGGCGAAGATCCGAATACCGGCGTTGCAGTGCTTTTCGACGTTTTGCGAGACTTTAACGGCGATATCACTGATGTGGAAGGGCACATCGACCGTGTGGTGTTTGATGAGAAACTTGCTTTCCTCAAAGGGGCTTATGAGCGGGTGATCAGCGATATTCGCGGTGTTGCCGAGCTGCAGGAGATGCCCGTCTTCGTGCATGGATACGATTACGTGTTCCCATTCAGATGGGAGGGAGATACGCGTGATCCGCTGCATGCGGCTCAGGATGAGTGGCTGGGTGAGCCACTGTCAGATCGCAATATTCCGAGCGTGCTTGGACGTAAGATCATCAGTGTAATGCTGGATGAGCTCTATGCTATGCTTGATGGTCTGGCGGCGAGTGATGCCAATGTCATCGTGGTTGACTGCCGGGGGGCTATGCCAAATCTGACAGATTGGGTGGACGAGATCCACGGCACGTCTGATGGATTTGCGAAGGTGGCGAGCCGATTTAAGGCTGCTATTGATCAGGCACTCGTGGCGCAAGGTGCCATGACCTGATTTGGTTGGGTGAGTGAGTGACTGTAAGTGCACCGGTCTTGAAAGCCGGTGCACTTTTCATTTGCTTATGGGGCGGCGTGATCTGCTGTATTTGCATGCAGATGTCATGCAAGAATTTGCTCGATGCCTGCCTTTGCCGTGCGTTCCAGTTCGTCTCGCGAGGTGCCGGACCGGGCGCGCAGGGAGAGACCGTTCAGCAGGCAGCCGAGCAGGTGGCCGGTGATTTCAACGGTTTGTTTTGGCTGGATTTTCCGGTCTTTGATCGCCGCCTCAACGGTTTCGCACATGGTCTGGTCGATCCGGTCGAGGACCATTTTCAGGACTTCTTTGATCTCTTCATCTGCACCTGCTTCGGATGGGGCTGTGCAGGTGACGAAGCAGCCCATCGGGCCACCGTCACTCTTTGCTTTGGGCCGGTAGATCTCCATGGCCTGCATGAAAACTTTTTCCAGCCCGCGTGAGATCTCTGTCTCGGACAGGATGGCCGCTTCGGTGCGTTTGCCCATCATTTCGGCAAAGTGCTCCAGGCACTTGATGTAGATGTCCTTCTTTGAGCCGAAGGTGGCGTAAAGGCTTGGGCGGTTGATTTTGGTCTCTGCGGAGATCTGATCCAGACTGGTTGCTGAGTAGCCGTTTTTCCAGAAAATCCGCTGAATTGTGGTCAGCGCTTCGTCTTTGTCAAAAAGGCGCGGGCGTCCGCGTGGGCGTGATGGACTCATTTATGTACTGCTTCGCATAAAAATATTGAGCTCTAAATATTGATGCGATACGGTACATAATTATTTTTGTTTTTGGAAGAGCGAGTTATGTCTGTGACAGCAAAGGATTGCAGAGCCTCTGAGCGCGTGATGGGTAGCCTGAATTGGGGGCATCGCGACGGGGCGTACAGCAAGGGGCGGTTGACGCCTCTGGAACATCTTACACTGGTTGGCAATCTGGTGCGCACGCAGTTGGTTGAGCTGGGTGACAGCGTGAAAGACCGGTTGGGCTTGTTAGCGCCGGTTTCTTCTGAGCTGGAAGCACTGCTGCCTGTTGAGACGGGATTGGTGCGCGATAGCCTTGATTTTGCTGTTGAGACGCATGATGCGAGATTGCTGCATCACAGCTGGCGGACCTATCTGTTTGGCGTGCTGCTGGGGGAGTATGCAGGTGTGCCGTTTGATCGGGAGCTCTTGTTCTCAGCGGCCATTTTGCACGACAGTGGGCTGATCAACAATCGTGAGACCCATGTGCATGAGTGCTGCTTTGCTATCTCCGGGGCGGAGGTGGCGTGCAATCATCTCTCCAGTTGTGGGCATGATGCTGATACGGTGCATAGGGTGGGCGACGCGATTGCGCTGCATCTGAATGCCTATGTGTCAGCGCGGGCGCATGGGGGTGAGGCGTATCTGGTGAACCGAGGGGCAATGTGTGATCTGTTTGGGGCAGGGCATCGCCGTCTTGCCAAGTCCAGCGTGGATGAAATCATGCACAAGCACCCGCGAGAGGGTGTGATTGAAGCGTTGGAGTTTGAAACGGCACGCCACCTGAAAGGCACGCGGCCTTATGTGTTGACCAAGCTGACAGGTGGCAAAGCGCCGAAGACTGCGTTTGATATCTATGGAGTATAGCGCCGCCTAAAGCACCAGTGAGAGCAGCTTTTGAACTTCGGTGTGCTGCTGTTGCGTGTCTTTGTATTCGCCGCAGACACGGCCAATTGCGACGTGGATCATGAAAGCGCGGACGGAGACTGCACCGAGTTTTGGATCAATTGCTCGAATAGATTTGTCCTGCTGCCCCTTCTCAACACTTGCTTGAAAGAGCGCATCAATGCTGATCGCGACATTTATGAAGTTTTCTGCTCTGGTGCCTTTTTCCCAACCAGCAACGTCGATGAAGATGCGCAGGAATTCTGGTTGTTTTTCAAAGTATTCCAGGATTCCCATGAGAGATTGATTCAATACATCCCGCCCGTTGAGGGGGCTGCTTTCTGCTGCCTTGTGAAGACTATCCACGCAGGCTTTCAGCTCCTTCAGGCCGATCTCAGCAAACAGTCCCAGCTTGTCGCCGAAGTGAGCGAAGAGCGTGCCTTTGGAAACGTTGGCTTGCTCGGCAATGCTCTCTGTGCTGACCGCATTGAAATTGCCTTCATTGAACAGGCTCGTTGCCGCCACCAAAATGCGCTGGCGGGTTTCCTGTGCTCGTTTTTGTTTGCCCTGAAGCATGGTTCCCTCAATCTGAATAATATGACTATGGTCAAAAAAATAAATTGACTCCAGTCATATTTTGAAAATAAATTGACCGCAGTCAAATAAATGGAGTTTCCATGACAAACAGAATTTTTGTGTTTAGCGGTCATCTCGGAGAGGACCGTCTTGGGCATGCGCTGGCTGAAACATATGCCGAAGCTGCACGTCAATCGGGGGCGGAGGTTCGTGTGATGAACCTGAGCACTATGAGCTTTGAGAGTGCGCTGTTCTCAGGTGATTTCAAAGGAGATCAGGCGTTGGAACCGGATGTGGCTGCTTTTCAGGAGAACCTGAAATGGTGCAGTCATTGGACGCCAATTTATCCGCTGTGGTGGGGCGGTATGCCGGGGCCTATGAAGGGGCTGCTGGACCGGGCCCTTCTGCCGGGTGTTGCCTTCCAGATTGTGGAAGGGGAAGAGCTGCCTGCCAAACTGTTAAAAGGTCGCAGCGCCCGTGTGATCATCACCAGTGATACAGCCGCGCATTACTATGAAGAGCTTTATGAGTGTGCGCATGACAAGGTGATGGGACGTCAGATTCTGGACTTCATTGGGTTTGAGGAGCACAGCTTCAAGATGTTCTCGCCAACTTATCTGGCGGGTGAGGACGAGCGCGCTGCATGGATTGCGGAAACCGCTGAACTTGGCAAACAAGATGCGCTTGCAGTGCAGGACGTGTTGGCTGTAGCCTAAAGAAAAGCCCTGCAGGTCAATGACTTGCAGGGCTTTGTTGCGAATGTGAATCTGGTTTAACTCAGGCCGGTTCGCTGATGACTTCGGTCTTTGAGCTTGAGCCCCATTCAGTCCATGAGCCATCGTAAAGCGCATTCTTAGTGAAGCCTACTTGCTCCAAAGCAAGGGTGATGACAGCAGCTGTTACGCCTGAACCGCAAGAGGTGATTACCGGAGTGGTGGCATCGACGCCCGCTTGCGCAAAGATGTTCTGCAGGTCTTCCTTAGAGCGCAGCTTGCCATCGTTCAGCAGCAGGCCAAACGGCAGGTTCAGAGCACCCGGCATGTGGCCAGCGCGCACGCCTTCGCGTGGTTCCGGTGCCAGTCCTTTGAAGCGCTCTGGAGCGCGTGCGTCAAGCACAAGGTGGCTGCTGGTTTCCAAGGCATCCTGCACCTCGTTGAGGTTGCGCACCATGTCGTTGTTCAGCATGGCTGTGAAGTGGCGTTCCATGCGGGCTGGCACTTCGTCGGAGACCGGATAGCCTTCTTCCTTCCACGCAGGCAAGCCACCGTCCAGCACGAAGACGCTCTTTACACCAAAGGCGCGGAACATCCACCAGACGCGGGCTGCGGAGAAAATGCCCATGCCATCATAGAGAACGATGGTCTGGCCATCGCCAATTCCCATCTTGCGCATTTTGGATGAGAATACATGTGGTTCCGGCATCATGTGCGGGAGTGGAGAATTCTGGTCGGACACGTCATCAATGTCCATGAACAGTGCGCCGGGAATATGCTCTTGTTCGTATTCCTTTTTGGCGTCGCGCTCCATGGCAGGCAGATACCAGGAAGCGTCAATGATAACTACATCAGGGGCATCAAGGTGGTCTTTGAGCCAGCTTGTCGAAACAATCGGGTCCTGTGCCATGTTTTAGTCCTCCAACTGGATACGGACGCGTCTGTTCTGACGGCCTTTTTTCTCTATCTTAGTGATGACAGCTTTGCCAATCTGTGCGGTTTGCGACACGTGCGTTCCGCCGCATGGCTGCAAATCAACTTCTTCCCCAATTCTTATCAGCCTTACCCGTCCGCTGCCCATAGGTGGTTTTACACTCATGGTTTTAACAAGACCCGGGTTTGCTTCCAGCTCTTCGTCGGTGATCCATTCCTGAGTGATGGCATTATCGCCTGCAATGAGGTCTTGCAGCTTGCCTGTCAGCTCGTCTTTGTCCAGTGCAGCTTCCGGAATATCAAAGTCCAGACGGCCTGTGCCATCGCTGATCTGGCCACCAGTGACGGGGAAGGGCAGCACGACGGAGAGCAGATGCAAAGCTGTGTGAACGCGCATGCGCTTGTAGCGGGTTTCCCAGTCAATGTGCGCAGTAATCTTTGCGCCGCTGATCAGCCCTGCGGGAAGCTCGGTGCCATCAACTGGCACATGCACAATCTGGCTGCGGTCTTTGGAATAAACAGCTGTTGCAATTGGAATGCGAGTGCCATCCTCCAGCTCAAGCGAGCCGCAGTCACCCGGCTGGCCGCCGCCATTGGGGTAGAAGCAGGTCCGGTCCAGAATGATGCCACCTTCCGGAGTGATTTCGTTTACAGCGGCTTCGCTGCTGCGCAAGTAAGCATCTTCACGGTACAAATGTTCGGTCATGGAATAATCTCAAATGGATTGGACAGGTGCACCATGAAATGAATTGGCGCACCTTTTAACTGGTGATCTTAAGCGGTGGTGCGTGCGCTGAGCAGCTTCACAGCGAACGCTGCCATGATGCCAGCGAAAGAATAGTCGAGAATGCGCATCACCCGCGGTGAGCTGCGCAGGAACTTGGAGACTGCAGAGGCCCCAAACACCATTACGAGACTACTTGGCACGTTCAGCAGAATGAAGAAGAAGCCAAGGAACAACAGTTTTGAGGTTGCGTATGGATCAGAGGCGGACACGAACTGCGGCAGGAAGGTTACGAAGAACAACACAACTTTCGGGTTGAGCAGGTTGATCGTGACAGCCTTTGCCCAAATGGCTCTGGGAGTTTCGCGGGATGCTTCGCCTTCTTCCAATGAGAGGGCGGACCCGTTGCGCAGGATCTGGAAGGCCAGGTAAACCAGATAGAGCGCGCCTACCGTTTTGAGGATCTGGAAGGCAAATTCAGATGCGGCCAGCAGGGCGGAAATGCCAACGGCTGCCAGAAACGCATGGATCATGATGCCGTTGGTTGCGCCGATGATCGCAACCAGTCCGGCTTTTCGGCCCTGTGTGAGCGTTTTGCTCATGAAGAAGGTCATGTCCGGTCCAGGTGTAATGGACAGGATGAAGGTAGCAAGGGTAAAGCCCGCCATCACGCTTAGTTCAGGCACAAAATACATGCGAAAAGCCCTCTGGGTTATTATTCTCAGTTGGCCCCTAACGTATTTCAGTGCCCCAACGCAAGTCTACTGAAGCGTACTCACTATTTCGGAGGGTGCTCTAAAGTGTTTAGGACTTATTGGGTACATCATTGCTTGCAATGATAGCCGGGCGTATGTCCATGCGAGAAATTGAGAGGTTGCCTTTAAGCTGCGCCAGAAACAAAAGTGCTTCAGATACCGCTTCGTATGATGTGGCGGCTTCCTGAGACAGTTCTGTCATGTCTTCTGTTTCCCGAAGATTGTCTGGGATGATGACATGGCTTTGCATCCCGTAGGCATAGAGATCGCCTTGCAGACTTTCAGAAAATCGAAGTATTGCTGCTTTGGTTGCTGAATAGGCTGCCCACTTACTGGTCGCGCCTCGGTTGTTGAGACCTGCTGTTGAGCCAATGAAAATGATTTTCCCAAATCCTTGGTGTTTTCCGTGTTTCATGAAAGCTTTGGAGAGGAGCATTGGGGCTTTAAGTGTGATATCTGTTTCTGCGATGATCTCATCATCAGATAGCTTATCGAATGGCATGCCGCCGGTGTAACCTGAGGCGTTGTTTATTAAGATATCCAGTCGGCCATAGTCAGCAAACGCGTCGGCGATGATTTCATTGCAGGCTGCGGCATCTTTCACGTCCAGCGGTCTCCAATTGAGGCCCGCTTTATCCTGCTTCTCAGAGGTGTCACGTGCTGTTGCAATAACTTCATAGCCTGCGGCCTTGAACGCAACTGCTGTCGCGTAACCTAGTCCGCGTCCTGCTCCGGTAATCAAAACAACTTTTTTCTGTGCGTGGGTCATTCAATTAATATTCTAATGTTCAGGGCGAGCAATCGCTTTTGCAAAGGTAATCGGTAGCCAAGAAATAAGGACCTACAAAATAGGTGAGAACAGGCGGGCGGCCTGGGCGAGGACGCGGAAGGCGTAGCGGCGGTTGTTGAGTTCCAATCGGTCTGTCTGACGGGCGCCTTTGAAATCCTGCTGTAGCATCTCTTCTGTCTTCTCGATCATGTTCTGACCCGTGAACCAGAGCGTGATTTCGAAGTTGATGTTGAAGGAGCGGTTGTCAAAATTGACTGTGCCGATGCCAGCCAGCTCCTCATCGATGAGGATGACCTTTTCGTGCAGGAAGCCTTCCAGATAGCGATAGACCTTGATGCCATGGCTGGCGAGGTTATCTGCATGGGCATAGCTGGCGAGCCAGACGAGCCAGTGGTCGGCTTTTTCCGGCAGGAGGATGCGGACGTCCACGCCGCGCAAAGCGGCTGCGTAGAGGGCTGTGAGGACCTCAATGCCCGGTACAAAGTAGGGGCTGACGATCCAGATGCGTTTCTTGGCTCTTGAAATGCTCTCCACAAACGTGATGGCGCAGTCTTCCTGAATGTCTGCCGGACCTGTCGGCATGACCATGACGCTTTCCCCACCCGTTTGGGAGAAGGAGGAGGGCAGCTCCAGTTGCAGTGTCTTGCCTGTTGCAAATTGCCAGTCTTCGCTGAAGGAGAGTGTGGCTGCGAGTGCTGCCGGGCCCGTGACTTTGACATGAGTGTCGCGCCAGTGACCAAACTCTTTTGACAGCCCCAGATATTCCTCACCGATGTTGTGGCCGCCGATCCAGCAGTGTTTGCTGTCTGTGACCACGACTTTGCGGTGGTTGCGGTAGTTGAGGCGCATGGGGCCGAGCATACGCATGAGGCGGTGGCGTCTGTTGAACGCGCTGACGCGGACACCAGCGTCCTGCAGGCGCGTGAGGTACTGCGTGGAAAGAGAGCGGGAGCCGATGTCGTCGTAAAGCAGGCAAACGTGTAGGCCCGCTTTGGCGCGTTCAATCAAGGCATCTGCCAGCTCCAGTCCTGCGCTGTCTTCGCGGATGATGAAGAACTGGACAAGAACATGCCTTTCGGCGGTGCGGATGCCTTCAATGATGGAGGCAAACATAGCTGGACCATCGATGAGCAGGTCACACTGGTTGTTGGCGAGAAAAGGCACCGAGGCTACACGGGTGTGCACCGGCCACTGGCTGTTGGCTGCGCTGTCTACATACGGTGTGTGGCGATTGAGGACGTCCGCTTCAATCTGGGAGATGTCATCGCGGACCTCGATGTAATCATCCAGCCGCTTCCATGCGAAGACGAAGTAGAGCGGGACTGTTGGCATGGGGATGAAAAACAGGGAGAGCAGCCAGGCAATGCTGCCTTGCGAGGTGCGCGAATACATGATCTCGCGAATGGCGCAAATGACTGCCAAAGCATAGAAAAGAACACTGAAAATTGCGATCAGGGGAAGAAGGCTAAATGAGGATTCCAAGCGCTACAACTCCTGTAATGCGAGGACCTACTTATAGCTGTGCCAAGAGGAATGGTCAAAACCTCTTGGCGTATTGTGCAGTGCTTTCCGTTAAGGTCAGGCAGATTCAAATGGAATGGCGATTTCGGACTTGCGTTCCATCCATTCTGGCACTGGCAGGCCTTTTTCGCGCAGGAAGGTCGGGTTGAACATCTTGCCCTGATAACGGGTGCCGTAGTCGCACAGTATGGTCACGATGGTGTGGCCGGGGCCGAGTTCTTTTGCGAGGCGGATTGCGCCAGCGACGTTGATGCCGGAAGAACCGCCAAGGCAGAGGCCTTCGTGTTCCAGAAGTTCGAAGTTGATCAGCAGGCCTTCTTCATCAGAAATGCGGTAAGGGATGTCGATCGGTGCATCTTCCAGATTGGCGGTGATACGGCCCTGACCGATGCCCTCCGAGATGGAGGAGCCTTCGGACTTCAGTTCGCCGTGGGCGTAGTAGTTGTAAAGCGCTGCACCGTGTGGGTCTGCAAGGCCGATCTTGATGTTCGGGTTCTTTTCCTTCAGGCCGATGCCGGTGCCGGCAAGCGTGCCGCCGGTGCCGACCGCACAGATAAAGCCGTCCACTTTGCCGTCGGTCTGCTGCCAGATTTCCTGAGCAGTGGTTTCAATGTGGCCCTGACGGTTGGCGGTGTTATCAAACTGGTTGGCCCAGATGGCGCTTTGCGGGTGGGTTCTGTTCAGCTCTTCTGCGACCCGCTGCGAGACTTTGATGTAGTTGTTCGGGTTCTTATAGGGGACAGCGGGAACTTCGATCAGCTCAGCGCCAGCGATGCGCAGCATGTCTTTCTTTTCCTGAGACTGGGTCTGCGGAATGACGATGACAGAGCGGTAGCCCAGAGCGTTGCCGACCAGTGCGAGGCCGATGCCGGTGTTGCCAGCCGTGCCTTCCACGATGATGCCGCCCGGCTTGAGCGTGCCGCGTTTGACTGCGTCATTGATGATGAAGAGCGCGGCGCGGTCCTTGACGGACTGGCCCGGGTTCATGAACTCGGCTTTGCCGAGAATCTCACAGCCGGTTCGCTCGGAGGGGCCTTTGAGGCGAATAAGTGGAGTGTTGCCGATGGCTTCGATGGCAGAGGCGCGCGTATCCATAGTTTCTCTCAAATAATTCGTATGACCAAAAATCAGAATGCGGGTGTTTACCCCTTTTGAGACCACGCTACTGCGCTGACCTCACGAGAACAAGAAATGGGCTGCCAAAGGGTGCGTCAGACTAGGATATTATTCTCTTGGCGATTGCGCATGAGAACAAAATTGCTCACGGGGTGCGTGGCTTTCGAATGAGTGCGCTAAATGCGATTTGAGAGAGTATCGATTTGCGCGCAGTCCAGCCTTCGTCAGGATCTGCTTTCCAGCCAGGTGATGGCATCCTTGGTGGCTTTCCAGAGGATCTCGCCGTTCTCACCCGCGCGCAGCATGAAGGAGTTATGGACTTCCTTTGGGACGGGCTGCACTTCCAGCAGGTTCACCTGCGTATCCAATGCCGGAGCAAAAGCTTCCTTGCGGGTGATGATAAAGCGCTCATCAGTTGGCACGCGGGACTGGTCTTTCTTCAGGCTGGCAGACTGCAGTGCTTTGTTGTGAGTGGCAGGCTGCATCACGGTGACGGCGATGGCTCTGCCATCTGGAAGCAAATGCGTCTCGTTTTGTTGGACCTCAGAATTGTAGATGACTTCGCCGTGGGTATCGATCAGCTCGACCCACAGGGTCTTGCGGCCCTCAATTTCCACCTCACCAACCCAGATGGACAAATCGCTCTCTAATGGATCGGCGTAGGGTGTTTTGGAGGGCGGAGCAACGGTGACGGCCAGATAGTCCTCTGGCATGGCGTAGGTGTTGCCATTATCGGATTTTTCGATGAGCTGAGGGCCGGATGTTGTGGCAGGCGAGGAGGCAGGTGGCGTTTCTGCGTGCGAAGGCGCAGCCAAAGCGAGTGGCGCAGCGATGCAGGCGGCAAGAAACCCTGATCTTGTGAGATGCAACTTGAAGGTTTGCGGCAGACCGCAGGATGGCAACAGACTACTCATTTATGGCTCCCTGACTTTTACGCAGCAACTTTCCCAGAGGGGGCGCCTTATTATGTGCACTTCACTAGTCATCACTTAGTAGTGATTATGATAATATGCACTAGATATATTAGAGGTATACGCATTTACTTAGAGTATCTATGCCATAATAATTGTATATAAATTATGTTTCGCGTATTTATACTTTCAGGTTATTTAAATGCTATTATGTAAAATTTTCATTGTGTTGATTTGCTATATGATTTGGATAGAACTGTGATGTAGATCGCAGTTTGTACATATGGCAAAAAAATCTAGTATTTTTCCGCATGAGCTAAGCTTTTGAAAGAACAGCGCTTCATTTCGGCCAATTTTTTGTGGGTGCCAAGGGCTGTCGGGCGGTATTTGAGCTCGTTGCTGATATGCACAGCTCTCCAGACTTATGAACTCCCTAAAAATTGAAGGAGCCAGAGCTGGGTCAGTGGGTGGCCATATGCAGGATCAGGGTGAGTTTTAGCGCAAAATGGAACGCCTCCGCTTTTGTGCGGAAGAGAGTTCTACCCAAATGGACTTTATGTCTTCGGCCAGCGGCACTTGATAGTGCTGCGCCTTCGCTTCGCGTGAACATGGTTTTCTACCCATCATTTTTCTTGTTTTCTGGATAGACGCACACGCACGTGTTTTGTGAAGAGAAGAGCTGTTTAAGAGGAAGGGGAGGATAAAGAGAAAAGTATGGCTCCCCGGGCCGGATTCGAACCAGCGACCAAGCGGTTAACAGCCGCTTGCTCTACCACTGAGCTACCGGGGATCATACTATGTTGCCATTGGCTTTGATCGATAAAAGAAGTGGCTCCCCGGGCCGGATTCGAACCAGCGACCAAGCGGTTAACAGCCGCTTGCTCTACCACTGAGCTACCGGGGATCACGATGATCTTGCCGTATGGCTGCAAACGAAAAAGGATGGCTCCCCGGGCCGGATTCGAACCAGCGACCAAGCGGTTAACAGCCGCTTGCTCTACCACTGAGCTACCGGGGATCATGACACCCTTGCGAGTTTGCCTCGCCGTTTGCGTGAGGAGGCTTTTACAGAGGCATGTTGTGTTTGCCAAGTCGTTTTTTGCGTATTTTTCGATTTGTGGACAGTTTCTCTATTTTTTTATTGAGATATCCAAGGGGGTTAGCCAGAAATCTCCAAAAACCGCGGATTTTGCGGGTTTGATTTTCCGGTGATGTTGGAATCCTCACAAAGACAATTGACAGGAGAGCTGATTGCGCCCCACACTTAAGGCCAGAACTCCAGTTTCTTTTTGTTCCGGCTCAGGCTTTGGAATGACAAGATTAAACGGGAATGCGGTTCCATATATTATGGAGACAAGCCGCAGCTGCCCCCGCAACTGTGAGCGGTGAGACCTTAGCGAAAATCCCACTGGCCTTTTAAGGGCTGGGAAGGGGCTATGGTCGGTTGAGCCGCAAGCCAGGAGACCGGCTGGAGATATGATTTGACATAGGACTGCTGTCGGGTGGACGGCGAGAGGTGCTCATGACGCATATTTTCCTGTCTCCGTGCGAGACAGTTGCTGTACTTTCATATTCTTTGATTGAAGCCCCGGCTTCTTTGCGCTTACTGACCAGCTAACCCAGATGGCTGAACAGAGAGGCGACCTTCGTGTTCGCCATTGCTTGGTTACGGGTGGAGCTCGTTCCGGGAAAAGCGCATATGCGGAAAAGCTGGTTATAAGCAGCGGGCGACGCCCGACTTATATCGCGACAGGCCAGGCCTTTGACGGTGAAATGGAGGAGCGTATCGCGCATCATAAGATGCAGCGGGGCGACCTTTGGGACACTGTTGAGGAGCCGCTGGAGCTTGTGCGCGTGCTGGAAACGCATGCCAGCAACGATCGTGCGATCCTCGTTGATTGCCTGACACTTTGGCTTTCCAACCTTATGCACGGGTCGCGGGACTGGACCGTGGAGCTTGAACGGCTTGAGGCGGTTCTTAGCTCTTTGCCGTGCCCTGTCGTGTTTGTTGGCAATGAAGTGGGCATGGGCATTGTGCCTGAAAACGCCATGGCCCGCGCCTTTCGAGATGAAGCTGGCCGCCTGAACCAGCGTATCGCCGACCTCTGCCATTTTGTGATGTTTGTGGCTGCTGGGCAGCCTTTGCAGCTGAAGCCTGCTGTTTTACCGGAGATTTCCCTATGACTGTTTCTTTTGCTGCACCTTCTAAAAAAATCCCTGCTGTCATTATCACTGGTTTTCTGGGTGCCGGAAAAACCACGCTGGTACGCAACCTGCTGATGAAGGCACAGAACAAGCGCATTGCGCTGATCGTCAATGAATTCGGCGAGATGGGTTTTGATGGCTCACTGGTGAATGGCTGTGCTGACCCGGACTGTTCTGCTGATGAAGTGGTGGAGCTGGCCAACGGCTGCATTTGCTGCACGGTAGCTGATGATTTTCTGCCGACCATGGAGATGCTTCTGGAGCGCGAGCAGGTGCCGGATGTGGTTGTGATTGAAACCTCTGGCCTTGCCTTGCCACAGCCGTTGGTGCGTGCGTTCAACTGGCCTTCTGTCAAGCCACGTGTGACCGTTGACAGTGTGGTGACCGTGGTAGACGCACCGGCTGTTGCCGCTGGCAAAGTAGCCTGCGATGAAGAGGCTGTTGCTGCGCAGCGGGCGGCGGATGATGCGCTGGACCATGAAAGCCCGGTGGAAGAGCTGTTTGCGGATCAGCTGACCTGTGCTGACCTTGTTGTGCTTTCCAAAGCGGACCTTTTGAGCGAGGCAGAGCTGGCGGCGGTGAAGCAGACGATCCGTGGCCGTGTTCGCGATGGGGTTGAGATTGTTTCTGCCTCTCATGGCGAGCTGGCGCTGGATGTTTTGCTTGGGCGGGATGCTGGTGCAGAAGATGATATGGACTTGCGCCTTTCTCACCATGAAGCGCAGCATGCTCAGGACCAGGACCAGGACCAGGACCAGGACCAGGACCACGACCACGACCACGACCACCATCATCACGATCATTCTCATGATGATTTTGAGAGTTTTGTACTGCCAACCCGCCGGTTCGTCTCAATTGATGAGGTGAAGGCTCAGGTGGGAGCGGCCATGAAGGTTTCTGGTGTGTTGCGCATTAAGGGCAGTGTGGTGGTTGAGGGCAAAACCGCGCCGGTGCTAGTGCAGGCGGTTGGGCCGCGTGTGGAGGCCTGGTTTGCGGCTGGCAGTGAAAGCCACTCCAAACTTGTTGTGATCGGCCTTGCGGGGCTGGACAAGCACAGTGTGCAGGCTGCGCTGAGTGAATTTGAGTTGGTTCAGGCCTGATGCACGTACTTGTCGGGCAATCACGCCGATTGGATGATGGAGAAGAGGCCGTCGACCTTGAGCAGGCGCCTGCGGATGTTGTGTTTTTAAGCGCAGCAGACACAGAGCTTGCCGGGCTTGCGGCGGCGCATGCCCAGCATGAGGGCTACTCTCTTCGTCTTGCCAGTTTTCTGGCGCTGTCGCATCCGTACTCTGTTGATCTTTATGTTGAGCAGACCATTCAGGACTCCAAGCTTGTTGTGGTGCGCCTTTTGGGCGGTGTTGAATACTGGCGTTACGGCGTTGAGCGGCTGGAAGCAGCTGCCCGCGCTGACGGGGTGAAGCTGGTTCTGCTGCCCGGTGATGACAAGTGGGACGAAGAGCTGGCGATGCGCTCCACCGTGCCTTTGTCAGTTGCGCAGATGTTGTGGCGCTATCTGATTGAGGGCGGGGCGGAGAACTTTTCTAACGCTTTGCTATATGCCGCGCAGATTACTGAGTTGCCTGTTGAGACACCATCGGAGCCAATGGCGTTGCCGCGGGCCGGGCTGGTGCTGCAAGGGCATTCGCTTCCTTCCTTAGATGATGTGCGGGCGAGCTGGAAAGACCCAAGCCGTCCGGTCGCGGCCATTGTGTTTTATCGGGCATTGTACCAGAGCGGTGCGATTGAGCCAGTGCAGGCATTATGCCATGCGCTTGAGGCACAGGGGATAAACCCGCTGGTGCTTTATGTGGCGAGCCTGAAAACTGCGGAATGCGCTGGTGTTGTTTCCAGCGTGTTTGAGCAGTGCCCGCCAGACGTGATTTTGAATGCCACAGCCTTTGCTTTGTCGAGTGCAGGTGCTGTTCATTCCGGCACGGTGTTGGACAACTCAGGTGCATGTGTTCTGCAGATCGTTTTGTCATCTTCCTCGGAAGAAGGGTGGGCGGAGAGCGATCAGGGCTTATCCCCGCGCGACCTTGCCATGCATGTGGTGCTTCCTGAAATTGATGGTCGTCTTTTGACGCGGGCGATCTCGTTTAAGGAGGAAGGTGGGCGTGATGTCAGGACCCAATGTTCGCTTGTTCGCTTTGTACCAAAACCGGACCGGATTGAGTTTGTGGCAGCGCTGGCGGCCAATTGGGCGGGTTTGAGACACAAAAACGCAAATCAACGCAAAATTGGCATAGTGCTCGCAAACTATCCCAACAAGGATGGGCGTATAGCAAACGGGGTTGGGCTGGATACACCTGCCTCTTGCGCGCACCTTCTTTGCGCCATGAAAACAGAAGGTTATGGAGTTGTAGAGAATGCGCCGAAATCTTCTGAGGCGTTGATAGAGGACCTGCTGGCAGGCCCCACCAACGCACTTAGCAACGCAAACCAACGCAAAGGCGGGGAAGTGTTTGCGCTTGCTCGCTATAAGCAGTTGTTTTCTCAGCTGCCTTTGGCTGTGCGTGAGGGGATTGAGGAACGCTGGGGTGCGCCGGAGGACGATCCGCATATTGTGGACGGCTCTTTCCAGCTGGCGCTTAAGACTTACGGCAATATCACTGTCGGCATTCAGCCCGCACGCGGCTATAACATTGATCCTAAAGAGACTTATCACGATCCGGCACTTGTTCCGCCGCATCATTACCTTGCCTGGTACATGTGGCTGCGCGACAGCTTTGAGGCGGACGCACTTATCCACCTTGGCAAGCACGGCAATCTGGAATGGCTCCCCGGAAAAGCACTCGCCTTATCAGAGGCTTGCTATCCGGAAGCCGTGATTGGACCTGTGCCTAATATCTATCCTTTCATCGTCAACGACCCCGGAGAGGGATCGCAGGCGAAACGGCGGTTATCCTCGGTGATCATTGATCATCTTACCCCTCCGCTGGCCCGCGCTGAGAGCCACGGCTCTGCGCTGGAGCTGGAGGCGTTGCTGGATGAGTATTACATCGCCGCAGGGGTGGACCATCGCCGCCTGAAAGCGCTTGGAAAAGAGATACTTGGCGTTGCTGCGCGTGAAGGTATGGACAAAGACATCGGCCTCACATCGCAGATGGATGAGGACACGCGTTTGGCACGGCTCGATGCCTACTTGTGTGACCTGAAAGAGGTACAAATCCGCGATGGGTTGCACATTCTTGGGCAGTCGCCAACAGGAGAGCAACGGGCCGAATTGCTGGTGGCTTTGCTGCGCGTGCCGCGTGGTGAAAAGCCTCACGAGAACAGTCTGTTACGCGCACTTGCTGAGGATTTGAATCTGGTGGAGTTTGATCCACTGGATTGTGCCTTTGAGCAGGCGTGGACTGGTGAACGGCCTGTGTTTTTGCAGGAGCTTGTTGACGCGCCGTGGCGCAGCTGCGGGGATACAGTTGAGCGGCTGGAAGCGCTGGCGCTGGCGTATGTTTCTGGTGAGCGGGTGGTTCCGGCTGGATTTACAGCGACTTGCGCCGTGTTGGAGGCGCTGGAGCAAGACATCGCGCGCTCAGTTGATGCCTCTGGCGCTGCTGAGGTGGACGGGGTGTTATCCTCCTTGGCCGGACGGTTTGTCCCCCCCGGACCATCGGGTGCGCCGTCGCGTGGTCGCCCTGATGTGCTGCCGACCGGGCGTAACTTTTATTCTGTTGACGTTCGCTCCGTTCCTACAAAGGTCGCCTGGAAGCTTGGTGAGAGAAGCGCTAGCGCGTTGATTATGCGGCACTTTCAGGAGCACGGCGAGTGGCTGCAAAGCATCGCCATGAGCTGCTGGGGAACCGCAAATATGCGCACCGGCGGGGATGATATCGCACAGGCGCTGGCCTTGATTGGGGCTCGTCCGGTCTGGGAAGACACCTCTGGCCGCGTGACAGGTTTTGAAATTGTTCCGCTTTCCGAGCTTCAACGCCCTCGCGTTGACGTAACCCTCAGAATTTCCGGCTTTTTTCGCGATGCGTTCCCACAACTCATACATTTGTTTGACGCTGCCGTTGCTGCGATTTGCGATCTTGATGAGCCTGATGATGCCAATCCTCTGGCGGCTCGGTACCAAACTGAGCTTGGGGGATTACTTGCGAAAGGTGTTGAAGAAGGACAAGCGCGCAAGCGGTCTTCCACCCGGATTTTTGGTAGTAAACCAGGGGCTTACGGCGCTGGCCTGCAGGCGCTGATTGACGAGAAGCTGTGGGATAAACGCGCGGATTTTGCGGAGAGTTTCCTGGAATGGGGCGGCTATGCCTATGGCCGTTCGCAAGAAGGCGAGCAAGCCAGAGACGATCTGGTCACCCGGCTCACCCATGCTGATGCAGTGGTTCACAATCAGGACAACAGAGAGCACGATCTCCTTGATTCTGATGACTATTATCAGTTTGAGGGCGGTTTGGCCGCAACTGTTGAAACGCTCAAAGGCGATGCTCCGCACGTCTACCACAACGACCATTCGCGCCCTGAACGCCCTGTCATTCGCACGCTTTCTGAGGAAATCGGGCGGGTTGTCAGAGGAAGAGCTGCCAATCCAAAATGGATCGCAGGTGTGATGCGCCACGGGTATAAAGGTGCTTTTGAGATGGCGGCCACGGTCGACTATCTCTTTGCTTTTGGGGCGACGACCAATGCAGTCTCTAACCATCATTTTGATCAGCTCTATGATGCATATCTTTATGATGATGAGGTGCGGGACTTTATTGCAGAGAAGAATTCTGCAGCGCTTTTGGAAATGACAGAGCGATTTTTAGAGATCATTCAAAGAGATATGTGGGTGCCGAAACGAAACAGCGCCTTTGAGGACTTAATGGAGCTGCGACGCGCGCTCATGGGTGGAGGGGAATAAGAATGGTTACCAAGGCTGACATGAGTGAAGAAGATCTGGACGCGCGCCACGCTGAAAAGATGCGTAAGAAGAAGGCTGCGCGCGATAAGATCATGGCGACTAAGACCATCGAGAAGGGACTGCTGATCGTCCATACCGGCAAGGGGAAAGGCAAATCCACCGCTGGTTTCGGCATGATCTTTCGCAGCCTCGGTCATGGTCATAAAGTGGCTGTCGTACAGTTCGTGAAAGGCCGCCTGGAGACCGGCGAACGCATGGCATTGGATCGCTTCTCTGATCTCGTCACCATCAAACGCATGGGCGAAGGCTTTACATGGGAAACTCAGGATCGCCAGCGAGATATCACAGCTGCACACGCTGCCTGGGATGCGGCAAAGGAGCTGATCAGCTCTCGTGAACATAAGATGGTTTTGCTGGATGAGCTGAACATTGTATTGCGTTACGAATACATACCTCTTGAAGAGGTTGTTGCGTACCTGCGTGATGAAAAACCTGAGGATGTTCATGTGGTTATCACAGGTCGGAATGCGAAGGACGAGTTGATTGAGATTGCTGATCTTGTGACTGAGATGGGCCAGATCAAGCATCCATTCCGCTCTGGCGTGAAGCCGCAGGAAGGCATTGAGTTTTAAGTTGTGACGTCATCCGTTTCGCAGAAAAGAAAGCCAGCCCTGATGATACAGGGCACTGGCTCTAACGTTGGTAAGAGCGTGCTTGTTGCCGGACTGGCGCGTGCTTTCACGCGGCGTGGTCTTTCCGTTCAGCCGTTCAAACCGCAGAACATGTCTAACAACGCTGCTGTCACGGCTGACGGTGGAGAGATTGGGCGCGCTCAAGCCTTACAGGCACGAGGCGCAAATGTTGCGTTGAGCGTGCATATGAACCCTGTGCTTTTGAAACCTGAAAGCGACAGTGGGTCTCAGGTGATTGTGCAGGGCAAACGGTTTGGTACGTTGCGCGGGGCGGAGTTTGGTCGGCAAAAAGGCACGCTTATCCAGTACGTTATGGAGAGTTTTGCTGAAGTTGAGTCAATGGCTGATCTGGTTCTGGTTGAGGGAGCCGGCTCGCCGGCTGAGATCAATCTGCGCTCCGGTGACATTGCCAATATGGGCTTTGCCGAGGCAGCAGATGTACCGGTTGTACTGTGTGGAGATATTGATCGCGGCGGCGTCATTGCCTCGTTGGTCGGAACGCATGCTGTGCTGGAAAGTGGTGAAGTAAAACGCATAAAGTCGTTTTTAATCAATAAGTTTAGGGGTGAACCCTCACTGTTTGATTCAGGTGTAACGGCTATTGAGGACAAAACCGGATGGCCCTGCAATGGCGTGGTGCCATGGTTTGCGCAAGTGATGGACCTGCCTGCGGAAGATGCGCTGGACCTGTCTGAGAGCACCAGTCGCGGTAAGTTGAAGGTTGTGGTTCCTGTCATCAGCCGAATTGCGAATTTTGATGATCTTGACCCACTTCGCATGGAAGCGGATGTTTCGCTGGAGTTTGTGCTCCCGGGTGAGGTGCTGCCAGCTGATGCGGATGTGGTTTTGCTGCCGGGGACCAAGTCCACCATCGGTGATATTGCCTTCTTCCGCGCTCAGGGGTGGGACATTGATCTTTACGGTCATGTCCGCCGCGGTGGGCAAGTGCTGGGGATTTGTGGCGGCTACCAGATGCTTGGCAAAACTATCGCGGATCCTGAAGGCATTGAAGGTGATGCTGGCACCGTTGACGGGCTTGGTTTGCTGGATGTTGAAACGGTTTTGACAGCCCATAAGGAAACCACGGAGAAGACCGGGTTGCATGTCCCGAGTGGTGAGAGTGTCACAGGTTATGAGATCCATGTGGGGCGGACGTCTGGCCCGGATTGTGAACGTCCCTTTGTTGACCTTGGAGACCACGTGGATGGTGCGATCTCGAAAACCGGCCAGATTTCAGGGTGTTATATGCATGGCGTCTTTGGCTCAGATGCGTTTCGTGCAGCATTCCTGAAAGGGTTTGGGGCTGTTTCTCAATTGGGATACGAGCACCGCGTGGAACGGGCGCTGGATGCGCTGGCGGATCATCTGGAGCAGCATCTTGATCTGGATGCGCTTTGGGAAATTGCTCAAAGCCGCATTAGATAACTAAAATTGCTGCGATCAGGAGTGCTAGGAGGACGCTGGAAATTGCCATCAGTTTCAGCGCACAATCAATATCATCTGCATCCGCTATTTTGCGTCCTTCTGCGTTCATGAAGGGATCTTCAATACGGTATTCAGCATACTGCCGTGGGCCTGCTAGAGCTATTCCGAGCGCCCCTGCCATAGCAGCTTCGGGCCAGCCTGCGTTGGGTGAACGGTGTTTTTTTGCTTCCCTAAGGATGGTGGAGAGTGCTGTTTTATAAGCTCTGCCGGAAATGAGCGCTGCGAGCACGATCAGCAGACCGGACAGGCGAGAGGCTGGTAGATTGATCAAGTCGTCAAACCGTGCTGAGGCCCAGCCAAAGTCCTCATAGGTTTCGTTTTTATGGCCGATCATGCTGTCAGCT
This sequence comes from Pseudovibrio sp. W74, assembly GCF_001623085.1. Lineage (NCBI taxonomy): Bacteria > Pseudomonadati > Pseudomonadota > Alphaproteobacteria > Hyphomicrobiales > Stappiaceae > Pseudovibrio > Pseudovibrio sp. W74. Next base: position 21,549 of record NZ_LMCJ01000006.1, on the reverse strand, counting down.
GTGTTGACGGCTTTGTAAATGAACAGCCCTGGTAGACCGAGCACGGCAAACCAGAAGATGGGTGCGACCACACCATCTGAAAAGTTCTCCGAGCAAGATTCAATTGCTGCTCTGCTGACGCCAGCTTCATCCAAATACTCAGGATTACGGCCAACGATCATGGAGACTTGTTTGCGGGCCTCGGTAAGGCCGGAGTTTCGCAGGGCATCGCGTACTCTTGCTACGTGTTGATAGAGGCTTTTCTGCGCAATCAAGGTCATGCTGATCAGCGCGACCAGAATGCCACTAAATGGCAAAAAATCGAGCAGATACTGGAGTGCCAGTCCAGCAAAGCCAGCGGTGCTGATCAACAAGGCAAGCGTTAGAATGCCATTGGTTTTGCGAGCTGAGCGTTGGTATTCCGGTTTGTTGTAGGTGTGATCCATATAGGAGATCAGCTTACCAATCAGAGTGACTGGATGTGGCAGTCTGGACCACAGCCAGTCCGGGTCGCCAATCACGGCATCAAGACAAATGGCAAGCAGAACGATCCAGAGCGTGTTTTCAAAGAGCAGCATGGTTTTCGACCGTCTGTACTGCGCTCTTAAATGCTAGCATGAACCGCTGCCGGGCGGATTTGGATGCAGGCAATCCAAGGCGCAACCAGCTTTCGCTGTAATCGAACACGCGTGTCCAGATTTTCTCTTTCGCCAGTGCTGTGTGGAGCTGGTGAGCACAAGGGTGGTCAATCAACAGATAGAGATTGGTGTGGCCCATGGCTGATGTACCTAGCTCCTGAAATGTTGCCCTGAAAATGGCCATTTCCGTTTTCAAAAACGCCCGCATTTCGTCTTGCCAGTTCAGATCCGACAGAGCGGCGCAGCCAACATCCAATGCGGGGCCCGACACCGCCCAACTGCCCAACTGGTTCTGTAGTTTCGTCGTGATTGCTTTGGGACCAACAAGAAACCCTAGGCGCAAACCTGCGAGGCCGAAGAACTTGCCGAAGCTGCGCAGGACCAGAATCGGAAGGTCATAAAGCTCAGGAATGATCGAGGTTTCTGGATAAAGATCCATGTAGGCTTCGTCGATGATCAGATAGCCGCCGCTTTCTTTCCTCTTAACTGCAAGTTCCAAAAGTTCGGTTTTTGAGAAAAGATGGCCATCCGGATTGTTCGGGTTCACAAGCAAAAGGTGATCAGTCGCAGCGGTATGGGCTTCTTGAGCGGAAATGCATTGGACGGTCGCACCAGCAGCTCTCCAGCTTTCATCGTGGGAAGCATAAGTTGGGCTGACGATTGCGATTGAAGAGCTGGCACCCAATAAATGCGGAAGCGCGGTGATTATTGCCTGAGTGCCGGGTGTTGCAGTGATGCCTGAGTGCGGTGCGACCTGATAAGCCTTTCGTGCAGCTTCAATCAGCGCGACTTCGGCTCTTTCGCTTGGCAGCTCTGCCAGACCGCGGAACGTGATGTGTTCTGCTGCTGGATAGGCAACAGGATTGATGCCGGTGGAAAGGTCCAGCCAGTCGCTGATCTCGCCGCCAAACTCAGCAATTGCCTTTGAAAGATCGCCACCATGTTGCATCGGTCTAACCCCGCTTCAAAACTTGATCCTGTTTTAGCGGGGCGACTGTGTGATTGCCATGAAATGCATCGGCATTCTGCGTGTTTCAACAGATGTTCGGCGCAGAGAATGCAACAGGCTCATACCCATCAACGCGATTGACCTTGTTGATGTCTCCGCCAGCCCATTCCAGAACTTTTGGGTCCATTGTTTTGAACCACAGTGAGGGGATGGCCGCCAATGCAAAGCAACCGGGGTATCCACTTGGAAGGCTGGGTAAGTCCGGGAAATTTCGCAGGGTTTGATAGGGGCGCAGCGGGTTGGCGTGGTGGTCTGAATGGCGCTGCAGGTGGAATGTGCTCAGGTTTGAGAAGATGTGGTTTGTGTTCCATGAGTGGCGTGGCTGGCAGCGCTCGTATTTGCCATTCTTGTCCTTTTGGCGCAGAAGTCCATAGTGCTCCACATAGTTTGCCTGCGTCAGGCCATACCATGCGACTACGCTTTGAATAGCCAGCAACAACAGAACCTTCCAGCCGAACAGAGCAGTGCAAATGGCAAATACAATCAATGTGATGGCATAGCCTTGTAAAATATCGTTCTTTACCGAGAAGGTGCTGAGGCCTTTCTTGTGCAAGCGCTCCTTTTCGTTTTGCCAGCCTCTGACGAACGCGCCTGGGATCTCGCGCCAAGCAAAGGCGTAGATGCTTTCTCCCATGCGGGAGCTGGCGGGATCTTCCGGCGTTGCCACATACACGTGGTGGCCGCGATTGTGCTCAATGCAAAAATGACCGTAGCCGACGACTGCGAGGGCAAACTTGGCCAGTAATTGATCTGTCTTGTTGGTTTTGTGGCCGAGTTCATGGGCAAGCATGATGGTGCCAGAGCCGAACAAGCCTTTGCCAAAGGCAAACAGAGCAATCAGCCAAAGAGGGAGGTCATAGGTGCCAACAAGCCATACGCCTGCAAAAAGGTTGATCCATGAATATGGGACCAGCCAGTGCACGAGCCGGCTGTAATAAGGGTCTTCCGCCATCTGGATCAACACATCATCAGCGGGATTATACGGGTCTTCGCCGATCAGTGCGTCCAGACCGGGAATGACGATGAAGAAGTAAACGAGGGGAATGAACAGAGTTGCTGTGACATGCGTGTAGGCATAAAGCGCGACTGTGATGAGTGTGACGCTGCTGCTGGCATAAGCAATCAGCCAGTAATATCGCTTTGCGTCCCTGAATGTTTTGAGTGTGCCCGTCTCATCTTGCGTTTTGAAAACCATCGCTCCCTCCCAGATGCTTGGTTTACCTAAGGGTAATCTAGCAGCTATTTAGGTCAAGTGAAACTCTGTTGTTTCGGGGTGTTTGTTCTGCATGCAACAACAAAGGGCTGCTCATTCGCTCATGAGGCAGGTTCTTTTTCGGTTTCCGGTGCGAGGATGCCTTCCATCGGCAAGGTCTTAACCCATGTTTTGTAACGCTTTTCCAACTCGTCATAGTTCTCTTCGCACCCTATTCTGAAATCGGGGAAGTTGGGGCCACGTGTCCATGCACCCCGTTCTGATCCCTTCAGCATCCAGCCATTGCCGGAATGAAGGAAGAGCGTTGTGCTGAGGTTGAGGGCCTTGAACAGTTTGCGCGTAACCACGCCATGCTTTTGCAGCAGAATATCAAGCTTGATGGCTTTGATTTTCCACGGTGTCAGCTTGATAGGAGAGGGCTTGCCAGCTGCAACAATAGGAATGATTTCAGGGAGTTCCAGCCGTTCGGAGGGATAAAACTCTTTGAAGTTTCCTGCCGGGGATGCGCGATCTGGATTGGGGAGTTTGGGCCGATACCAACTGACGGTACTTGGGCTTTTAGAGGTTTCGCTTTCAATCTCAATGATCTGCAGAGACAGGATGTTGCAAACCGGTTGAAAGTCGAGATTGGAGCCTTTTGGAATCAGGATTGCTCGGCAATCCGGCCCGGGTTTGTCGCAGTGATAGGCGGTTTCTGCAGATTGAGAGATGACTTTTGCGTTGAGGCGCAACTTGGCCTCGATGCCAACCTGAAACCCATCTTTCTTCCTGACAAGCAGAATATCCCAGTTGCCCCATTCCGGGTAGGGGACCCACTCTTCGGGAAGCTTGTTGATGAAATGGGTGCACATGTCGCTTTCGGAGGCAAACTCGGCTTTGCAACGCCTTTTTTTGCGGCGTTTGGGAGCTGAGCGCTTAGTCGGTTGATCAAGTGTATCGCTCATCGAAAATTGCCCTTTAAATCATCAGTGCTGCAATAGCTTGCTTGATGAGTTTAAATGGCAATTGGACACAGGAATACGTGGTGTGTTTGTTATTGCACAGGTTCTGGCGGTTTTGTCAGCGGAGTGGGGGCTCGTGTGTTGCGAATTTTAAAAAGTCCTATCTGGGCTCTTGATGCTTTGATGGGACAAAAGTCATTTAAGAAGAATCCGATTATCGGAAGTCGCTGGTTAAATGAGCGCGGGTTTTATCTGAAGCGTGTGGCGTGGGCGGAAAAAATGGCGGCACTACGCCGTCGTCAGATGGTGCGCCTTTTGCCAGAGGAAGATAAGGCGTTCTTTCATCGCAATGGATACGTAGTGAAAGAGAATTTCCTCTCCAAGGATGTTTTTGCGCAAGTTCAGGATGAGATTGCCACGAATGCGTTTGCCGCAAGTGAAATGCGGCAGGGGAAAACGGTGACGCGGTTCATTGGGTTGCCACCATCGGTGCTGAAAGACTTGCCCGGTCTGAGCAGGGCGGTTCGCGATCCTTATTTGCAAAATGCGATGCGCTATGTGGCGTCTTACAATGCGGACCCCATCGTGTTTTTACATGCCGTTTTGTGGGACTTGGAAAAAACGAGGAAAGACCCGCAGACTGATTTTCATATGGATACGTTCCACGCCACATCGAAAGCGTGGTTGTTTTTACGCGATGTTGATGTCGCTGATGGGCCATTTCATTACGTGCCGGGGTCTCATCGTTATACGCCGGAGCGGACTGCCTGGGAGTTTGAACAGAGCTTGAATGCGGTGCAGCACCCAGATGGCATGCATGCAGCGGGTTCTTTTCGAGCCAGTGAGGAAGATATTTTGAGGATGAGATATGGTGAACCCGTCTGCTTTGATGTGCCGGCAAACTCACTGGTGATTGCTGATACGCATGGGTTCCATCGCCGCGGCATTGCAACGCGCCCTGGTGCTCGTGTTGGCCTATTCGCAGATTTGCGCCGTTCGCCCTACTTTCCATGGTCTGGATTGGACCTGCGCTCACTGCCGGGTGTGAAAGGGCGGCAGTCAGAGATCTATACGGGTTATCTGAGTTTCAGGAGCAAGTTGACAGGAAAACCGAGCCATCACCGGGAGGTTGGCCACGTAAAAATAGACGCGCCGCCAGTGCTCTGAAACGCGAGACATGGCTGATCGCAAGGCGCAATTCTTCTGCGCCCCAAAGGCGAAAAGGTTTTTGCTATCAATGTAAAGGGAGAAAAATGGAGGCCTCTGCCGAAGCGGGTTATATTTGAATAATCATATTGTTAGGTGGTAGGTGAGGGAAAGGCTAAGGACTAAAAAACAAAGACTTAGCAAATTGGTTTCCCTCACTTTTTTAGCAGTTTTGAAGAGCCTGTTTGGCTCAGTCTTTTTGCGTTTGCTTTTCGCGTATAGATTTCGGCGGTGCTTAGTTTTTCCCAGCCGAACATGCTCAGTAGTTCATGAGCAGTTGCGCCTTGTTCTGCAGCCAGAACGGCATCAGCTTTTCTGATTCCGTGAGCTGAACAATGAGGAAGATTTGCTTGATTGCACCAAGTGCTGAAGCGGTTGCCAAGACTTTTTATGGAGTACTGTTTTCCCCACTGTGTCTGGACAAACGTTACCTGTTCATCGAGGTCTTTGATAGCCAATGCTAGTGGTGGGAGTACCGGCATATCAATCACCTTAGAGGTGTTGTTCTCATTTTTTTTGGTTGCAATCTTAAAGTGAAGCAAGCCTGTTTCGCGATCAGTGTAGAGATGTTTTGGTCCAAGCCGAGAAACGTCGGATATGCGCAAGCCGGTGTAGCGTAAAACTGTGAAGCACAGGTGGGCTTTTGAACCTGGGTTATGGTGAGCAGCAAACTGGTCCATCTCATCTTGTGTCCAAGTATGGTGGCCGGTCGTGTTTGACTTGAACTTCTTGACCCCATGGACGGGGTTGGTTTCGGCAAGTTCAGCTTCTCCGCAAGCCCACTCGAAAAGGGCTGATAGAGCTTTCACACGGTGGTTTGCTGCTTCAGGAGTACCGGCTTTTTGATCGCGCAGTTTAGTGACGTGTGCTTTGGTTAGTCCGCGATAGTCCATATCTCGCAAAGCAGACGCAGAGGCGCTCAAGCACGTTTCGTCGCCAATAGCGGTGAGCACTCGGCGTTTTTGGTCTACTGTTGACTTTGCAAAGGTGGGTCCTACTCGACTGAGATACTCCTCTGCCAGCCAGCCGAATGTTCCTTTTACCTTTCGAATAGTCTTCTTCGGCTTATCTTTTGCCAGCGGTGCAGGCTTTGTTAACCCAAGCTGGGCGCGGGCGATCTCATCAAGAAAAGCTTGTGTTCCGGGCTCCTCTCTAAGGCGGATTCTGCGTGACTGTCGATCTTTGCGAAAGTACCTGCGAATTTTTCCGTGTCGATCTCGTTCGGTATGAACGCCTTTGAACTTTGTTGTGCTCATGGTTACACGAAGTCGCTTGGTAGGTTGCTGTTTGTTGTTGCTGATTGGTTGGAATGCGGGAGCTCATCGAAAGCTCTGTCCAGCTCTCGGATATCCCAGACTTTTCTGGTGTTCATCATTTTAGGATCAGGCATCAAACGTTTTGCAACCAGCTCATCGAAAAGACTTGCGCTTATGCCAATGTACTTGGCGGCATCCACTCTACCTAAACCGCGAGGCGGGAAGTTCAACGGATTGGTTTTGCCATCTAACATTTATCACCTCATTGGTTTCAGGTTGAGATTGCGATGAGTAGTTTCTCAAGCAGGTTGGATGTGCGGTCGCGTAGGGCTTCTGGTATATGCTCGTTGACTTGCTCAGCAAGCTCAGAGGGAGCGTTAACAGCAATGGCGGTGAGTAGCTCTGCTAAAGCTTCCGGCTTGGTTGTCAGCATGATGCCGATATGGATCGGGTTGACTTCTGTTTCCAATCTCATTGCTGTGCCTCTTTGAGGTTAGGTTACGACCAGTGTTGAGGAGGATGGGAAGCGGCTCAGGTGCGCCTTTCCTGAGCCGCTACTGCCGAGGCGACGCATTCGTGCTTGGGAGGAGTAACCTCGGCAATACTAATGGGCGTGGGTGATGTGCTGGAATGCTGCCAGCTTGTCCTTCTCCTCGGGTGGGAGGCTCTCACTGGAACCGCTCTTGGCTTCCAGCATATTCGCGACCATCTCATAGGCATCGCTGCAAACTGCCTCCAGATCGAAGAGTTTCAAGATGTGTTTGCGATGGAATTGGTTGCAGGCATCTTCGGTTTCTTTAAAGGTTTTGTAAGTTTTGCTATCCGAAGAGTAGATTCCGTTGGCGTGTTGGAAGTATGCAATCCAATCGGTTTTCCCGTTGAGCCAGTCGCGTCTCACAATCATGCAAAGCATCAATGGTGGCTGTGAGTAGAACTCATGGGTTGTGAAGCGCGCATCCTGTGACCAGTTGATCTGCGGTTCTGACCAGCGAATTGGGTAGATGAACTCCTCAATAATCCGCTTGAATGCAGGTACGGAGTAGCCAGCTGTTCTGGCTGTTTCTCTGATGGTTTCGACTGCTGACAGAGTTTCCTGAGGTGCCAGTTTTTGCATGCTTAGCTCCCTGTCTCTTCGTTGCGGGCGTCGTAGGCGAAAATGATTTTCGCAGCGTGCCAAGCGAGATCTGCTTGGTTGTTGGGCGTGAGTTCGTTGAAAGGCTTTTGCTTACTCACTGGTAGCGTGTCCCAATAGGCTCGCGTTGCTGATTTGAGGGCGCCTGGATTAAGGTCCTCGATAGGGAGCGAGCCGGTTCCGCCGCATCGCTCACACTCACTTAAAGCAAGATGGAAGTAGTCATCGCGACCAGTACCAACGCAGGTTGGGCACTTCATTGCTCGTTCTCCTGCTGTAGGGATGGTCCGTAGAGCACAGGCGCAGAGCCGAATAGGTAAAGCTGCCACATGCGAAAGCAATTCACAGTGAAGATGATCGGAAAAGGCATGGCGCGTCCTTATTTGAGCGGCTTGTCAGCGTCGAATGAGGAAAGCTGGGTGCTGATGAAATCAGATGGAATGCTCTGCTTTGCCTCGATCACTGTTTCATCAAGAGCAGGGGCGAGGAGCAGTAGAGTGATGGCGAAGGCCACCAGAACGGCGAGCTTTGCGGCCTCACTCAAGAGGAACAGGGGCACGTTGCAGCGATCACTAAATACGTCATTATCAATGCTATTCATGGGTCTGTTCCTCTTGCGAGATTGCTAAGGGACGAACTCAAGCGGGGTGATTGGGGCTTAGTATCGCCGCGAGTTGTGGGTGGGTTGTATTTGCTGGCCGTTGGTCAGAACGAAGGCGATACCAAGTGCGGGAGATTGAGCCTCTTTTAGGTAAGGTTCTATGCTACCGAGAACGGCTTGTACGGCGGCGCTTGGCCCCTGAGTGTGCTCTGAAGAAGGCTTTTCGATCTGATTATCAGCTTTAGTATCTTGTGCTGGTTTCATGTTCTCAAATTTGGCGCGGAGTTCTTTGTTTGAAGCTTCGAAGATTTGCTTGAGTTTATTTTCGAACTGTTTGGTTTGTGCTGGGCTCATTTTATTGATGCGTTCCAGTTCGGCGATACGCTTGTCCTGTTTGCGGAGTTGCTTTTCCAGTTTGCGTTTTGAAACAGACATTCTCTTTCTCCGTAGTGGTGAGGGATGGTGAGGCGATGATCTGTGCTTAGACGGCGTCAGCCGGGGTGGCGGTCCGTATTTCCTGCAGGAGCTTTACGAGCTGTAATTCGGCTTCTTTGAAGGTCTCGCGTAAGGCGAGGATGCGAGCCGAGATCTGTTTGCGGTCGTTAGGGGCTTGATTCAGCATGAGACGCAAGTCAGAGCGAAAGATGCAAATGTCCCCGTGCGCTTCACCTGTGCGGGCAAGGGCGTCTTCACCAACATCCTGTACGGATTTGGTGGGCGTTTGAGCTGGGCTCTGTTTGGTTGCAGGGAATTGAATGACTTGTGCACTGGGCATCTCTATCTCCAAAAACGAATAGCCGATGGAGATTGATTAAATGATACAAAATGTATATTGTCAATTGAAAAAGATACAAAATGTAGATTGATAGCTAATCGCCGTTCAGGGAGCTCTATGAGAGCCCTTTGGTTTTTGGTGATGAGAATTTGGGTGGGGGATTATGGGGATGTGTCTAGGAAAGTGACGACTTTTCCGAGGGTTGGGGCATATTTAATTTGGGAGTGGGTGTGTCAAATTTGAAAATCTATATCGTTTATCTATCAGAATATATTGGATTAATTCTCCAATATTGCTCCTCTGCATACGTCTCTGGATAAAGGGGCAAAGTCTGAAGCAATATATTGGGGGGCGTTATGTTCTCGGAAGTTAGACTTGAATTGTTGCTGAATACCGCGGTGCTGCTTGGTCTGCCGTTGGACTATCTTTGTGATCTGACTGTTGGTTTGTCAGATGAGGCAGCTGCGGTCGTATGTTTAAATTTATGCCGCATGTCCGAGCTCATGTGAGAGGTATTGGGTGAGGGGGTAGCCCCTCACTTCTTGGTCGTTGGCTTCGAAATTGTCTGAATGAATGACTGAGGTAGTCCCGCTTCTCTGCCGAGATAGATATAATCCAACGTGATGTCGTAGGTCTCGCGTATCTTGTAGGCACAATCTAGAGAAATCCGCCTAAGGCCAGTTTCCCAATGGTTATAGCGAGCGCGGTTGAAGCCGTGTTTCTCAGCAAATTCCTGCTGTGTGAGCCCGGTGTGGTCACGGATCAGCCTGAGTCTATTTCCGATGCTTTCATATTGTTTTGCAGCTTTTTCCATGTTCGTAATCTCGCATAAATCTACCTGATGTAGAAATCTCAATTTGTATCCTTGACAAAAGATACAAATTGTAGAATTTTATATACATGAATAAGCGGATCAAACAGACATTTGATGTAGTTGGTCGTACCACGCTCAAATCAAAGCTTGGTGTAAGCGATAAAGCTCTTTTTGCTGCTTGTGCTCGCGGCATCCCAGCGTCGTGGTTTGACGTTTTGGATGAGTTGGCGAAAGAGAAGGGCCTTCGTGTTCCTCGTTCTCTCTTCAATTGGAAGAGAGCGCAACCTACCACCGATCAGAGGAAGTCGTTTTATGACCCTTCTGATTGATGCTTTTCACCACGAATACCGTCTTGGGCATCGGCCTATGGAGAGTAGTTGCTTGCTGACGCATAGACCAGCTGCTCTCCTTTTTGTTTAGCTGCTGAGAACTCAATGATTGCGAACAGGTGCGCTCAACTCGCCATCGCTGTCAAATCTTTGTTCTCGCCTATCAATCTATTGCCTGACCTTCATCGGGTCATTGGGCTTCTGGAAGGGATTGGGTACCTATGAGTTTTTCCAGAACGGACAACGGGCGCAAGGTCTGGATTTGCCGCCAAACCAAAGAGCTCATCAAAGCTTTCGGTGGTCAGGAATGTACTGCTTCTTTTCTGGATCTGGGCCTGACGACTGTCAAAAAATGGCCTGATGTAAACGAGGCTGGAAATATCACTCTGATGAGTTTGGTGAAGCTGGAAGAAGAGCTGGTCTCCATAGGCAGTGATCCGGTGTTTACGCTGGAACATTTGCGAACTCTGGGTTACATCGCCACCAAATTAGACGCGAAAACCAGCAAAACTCCAGCCGCTTGCGCCCTCGATATGGTTCAAGCGGCCTGTGACGCTATTAAAGCTGCCTCAGAGGCGGCGGCTGATTGGGAAATCACTCCGGCAGAACACCGCCGCATCGTCGGCATGTTTGAAGGCGCACAGAAAGAATATGCGAAGTACCTCTCCTCCTACAAAGCGTCAATTTCAGATGACGCGAAGGCGGAGTGATGGGTAGCTTTCAGTCCAAAAGAACTTGGCAAGACCTGGCTCCAGAGCTGCTTGGACTGTCAATACCTCCCTGTCACTTTTGCATAGCCTCAGACTACAGATGTGGCTTTATTGTTATGGTGATTTCGGGTTCTGGACACTTCCAGTTATCAAGTTGGGGTACTCGTTTAAGGTATTCGAGCAGGCTGACCCCAATATTTGCTCTAAGTTCTAGTAACTCTACATGGTCTATAAACTTCACATCGAAAAACTCTTTTACTTTATCTGTGTATTTATGCTTGTTTGGTGACGATAATATATTTTTTCTATTAGACACGGATAATCCGAAATACTCAGTTTCAACCTTTGTAAGCCGAACGATCTGGTTGAATGCCAATACGGTCCGACACTCTTCTTCAGATACTGCGTTAAACGCGTCTATTTCTTCGTTCAGGTTAATGATTTTTGACATCAGCTGTATTGCTTTTTCATCTGCTTTTGCGAATGGCTCTACAAGCTTGATGATCTGCTGGGCAATTGGCGTTTCCATTGTTTCATCATCATCCATGCTGGCTGTTCCTTTCCTCGGGTTGCCAGTGTGCGCAGAGAGCTTTGCTATGTTGGCGCATCCGGCAAGGCTCTCTGCATCTTTTTGCGATGCTGATTGCAACACGCATTCGCCTAAGCGTCGATCTGCGGAATCCTTCGGGAGGGTTGCTGCATGAGCGTGCCTGAAACCCTCCGCATTGGTGATCTGCCATGCGAAATCCGGTTGGGTGATGTGCTCGACCGTTTGCGTGAGATGGCTGACAACTCAGTTGATTGCGTCGTCACGTCACCGCCCTATTGGGGGCTACGCGATTATGGCGTTGAGGGTCAGCTGGGGCTTGAGCCAACGCTGAAAGAACATCTCGATAAGATGGTTGAGGTGTTCGAGGAAATTCGGCGGGTGCTGAAACCAGAAGGTACTTGCTGGATCAATTACGGCGACTGCTACGCAACCAGTCCGGCAGGGCACAAATCTGATGCAGACGGGCGGATCCGAACAGGAAAAGACGACCGGACATTCACCCAAAAACCGTTCTCAACCATTCAAGGCAGTTTGAAGCCCAAAGACCTTTGCATGGTGCCAAACCGGCTCGCAATTGCCTTGCAAGATGCGGGGTGGTGGGTCCGCGGTGAGATCATTTGGGCAAAGCCTAATCCTATGCCGGAAAGCGTACGGGACAGACCAGCAGGGGCACATGAGAAGATCTGGCTTGTCACGAAGTCCCCACGCTACTTCTACGATGCTGCTGCGGTCCGGCAAGGACGCGTCGGTGTTGAGGATGCCAATGGATTCCGAGGTGGTTCCTACACGGCCAATTCTGCCGGGAAGCGCAAGAGCGTAGGAAACAAGCTTGTATCGGATAAGCAGCGCGGTCACAGGCAACGACATGCCGGATTTGATGGTCGCTGGGACAAGATGACCAAGCAGGAACAGCAGGCGAATGGGCGCAATCTTCGCAACTATGAGCCTGCTCCGCTTGAAGTTTGGAATGTGGCAACGCGCCCATTCCCCGGTGCTCATTTTGCGACGTATCCTCCTGAATTAGCGCGGCGGTGCATTGAAGCGGGTTGTCCGAAGGATGGTGTTGTTTTGGACCCGTTTGGTGGTGCTGGCACGACTGGCTTAGTCGCGCTGCGGCTTGGTCGGCAAGCGATCCTGATTGAGCTCAATCCAGAATATGCAGCGATTGCACAGGAGCGCATCGAGCAAGACTGGATGGGTCCAGCAGAACGGAAATCCCACCAATCAGCGGCAGATGATGATGCAGGGCCGCTCTTTTCTCACCTAGAGCCAATGGAGGCTTGTAGTGCGTGAATTTCGGAACATTGAAGAGTGGCGGCGAGAGTTCTCCGTGTACCCCATGGACTCCGGTACCTGCTTGGTACTGCATACGATAAGCCTGTTTGCGACGGATATTAAAGAGCCGTTTTCCGTGACAATTCACGACCTGGGTGAGCGTTGCAACCTGAGTAAGCCGAGTGTGATCAAGCATCTTAAGAAAGCTTGGCGTGAAGGGTGGATCGGAGTGCGGCACTACGATGGCGTGGGATCAAAGCTCATGCAAAAAGAGTACTTGCTCAAGTCTCCTGAAATGAACGTGGAGGGCTGGGTATGACCACTTCAACTCATTTCGCCAGATGTGATTTTCCATGTTGCAAGCCTGAAGATGGAGGAACGTTATGACTGCGACTTTAGCCTCTGAAAACCAAGCAGATCGCCCACGTATCTCGTTTGTGCCTGCGGCTGTTTATGCGGATCAAACCCTGATGCCGCGTGACCGTGATGTGTTGGGCGTACTCTGCTCCTCTACCGATAAAAACGGTATTTGCTATCGCTCTCAGGTGAAGATTGCAGAGCTGCTTGGTGTGGCGCGCTCTACGGTGTATCGGGCAATCAGCAGGTTGATGGCATCAGGCTGGCTTCAGCGCAATGAGGGCAAACGTCCTGACGGCGGGCGCTGTTCGTATACCTACAGGGTCATCAATAAAGATATGCCGGTACCGGAGCAGATGGACTTGTTTGTTGCTGATATCGAAGATGGGCATGTGTGTGCAGGACGTAGCATAGACGGGCAGGGGATGCCCGCCCAGAAGGGCAGCTATAATAACTTGTCTTTAAAAACTTCTGATATTGATGACGAAGTGGCTGCGAGTAGGTCTGATGAAGCAAATTCTGTGCCTCCTGCTGCTGGAACCTTGCCGAATAGCGAGGCAGCTGGACGGTTTATGCGAGGTGTTGCTGCCTTGCTGAACTCGGTAGGGCTTGATGTTGAAGCGCTGCGGGGCGGCACTAATCCGGCCATTGGCTGGTTTGTTCGGGGTTGTGATCTGGAACAGGATGTGGCCACTGCCGTGCGCGAGGTGGCTGGACGGGCTCCCGGTATGATCCACTCGCTGAATTACTTCACCGGAGCGGTGTTTTCTGCACATAAGGCGCGGCTGGAAGTCTCGCAAATCTACGGCAAATATCAGCGTTTGGGCGATAAAGCAGCGCGGAAACGGGCGCGGCGGGAGGAGCTTGAGCGGGAGAGTTGCCGCGAGGCGATTGCTCAGCTTGAAGCGGAGTATGCCAGATGACAGAGCCTTGCGAAAAATCCCTTGAAGACCGATATGCGGATGTAATGCGGCTCTTTGTCAAGCCGCTTTCAGGCAAGTTCACCATGGTTCCCGGTGATGAGAAGAAACCCTACTTTGATATGCTGTGCAAACAGTTAGGCGGGTTCGAGGCAGATACGCTTGAGCTTGCTTCCACGAAGATTGCACGAGAGGTATCCGGGCGCAGATGGCCTGACTATGCGGTTGCTATAGCTGCGTGCAAAGCGGTGATGGGTGTGAAGCCTGCACGCAAACGTCAGGATGGTGAACGCTATAGCCTGCCCACCGATGCGGTGATGCGCATTCTCTTGGCTGATGGCAGGGAGCAGACGTTAGAGGCCTGTAACGGAGACTGGATCTCTGTCCTGTTTGATTTCGTGAAAGCCAAGCACAGGTACCCCTCTGATCGTGAGATTGAGGGATTGATCGTTGAGGTGCAGGCACGTGAAACCCGCTTGAAAGCGCAGCGAGTTGAAGCCTTGAAGGTGCTCTATGGCGAGAAGGCCAGCACTGAGCGGGCTCTGCCTGATCGCCATCCTGTTCAAATGATGATTAATGCATTTGCCAAGCGGCGAATGGATCTATGTGACGCTGTGTTTTTAGAAGTTTACGGTTGCGATGTTGCAACGCTGGCTGCTGATGATGGAGGGCAAGCCTATGCTACTGCATAGATTGAATGAGGAATTTCGCAGGGAACGCGATGTGCTCTATTTGGCAAGCTCTCCTGATGCCGGGAGATCTGCTGTGTCAGCTCCAGTCGCCCACAGCGCTGAAATGCCTGTCGGGACAAAGACACGGGATTGGCTGTTTGTGGCGTCAAAGGCTGGCGGGGTTAGAGGATGAGGCAAGCTCCAAATGCAGGAAACAGGGCGTTAGAACACGATTACTACTTGCTTCGTGCTCTCATCAAGCAAGCTCCTCTTGATTGGGTGGTTGTGCAGACCAATCCCAACTGTGAGGATCGAGCACAGGCAAGCGTGTCGGCAACAGGTGCGATTGCCTATCTGCCAAAGATTCCTCTTTTTCGACGTCAGCGAAATAGCAAAAAGCGCATTGATGTGAGTACACCAATGTTCCCTCGTTATCTGTTTGTCGGGTTGGACTTGGAATCAGGGATGTCAGCTGGCCAGATACACTCATGTGACGGTGTGGAAAAGATTCTTTCGAGTTCAATGCTGCAGGCTCCTCATCTGGTTCCTCTGGAGGAAATGACCCGCATTCTCGAAACGGCCTGTGAGGTGCAAATAGGGCGAAAGAGCGTGAGTGGTCAGCTCTTTAGTATCGGGAGCAATATCCTTCTTGTTGCTGGATTAGGAGCAACATTGAAAGGAGTTGTGCGGGATATTAAACCGAACGGTGAAGCATTGAGGGTGGACCTACAAGCCTTTGGCCGGACCACAAAAGCAACAGTTCCGGTTGACAAGGTGTCGTTAAGTTAACCATGATGCGTGTCAGGATGACTACCGTGCATCTTTGGAGCCTGGGCAGGCAAAGCCGCCACACCAAACAGAGCGATCCGAACGCGGGGCCCAGCCAACATAAGACGCCAGATGGCGGAGTTGGCGCGAAGTGTTTCTATGGAATTTTAACACGCATGCGGAGTGCGTTAACTGGTTCGCTGAGAGGCGGGCCTTTTTTCTGTTTGAAGGCTGCTTCCTTTGCCACTCAAATCCATCACACCACGCTTGAACACATTGGGCTCAACGCTGCGCAAAGCGCCTAAGGCGGTCGATCCGTTCTACCTCACGGCTGAATGGAAGGCTCTCGCCAAGTACATCAAGCAGCTGCGCGGCTATGTCTGCGAGATGTGCGGCAAGGACTTCTCGAAGCGGCAACACAAGCTCATCGCTGACCACATCGTCGAGCGCAAGGATGGCGGCGCTGACCTCGATCCGGGCAACATCCAGTGCCTTTGCACGTGGTGCCACAATCGGAAGACTGCGAAGGCGCGGCAGATGCGTTACCAAGCCATTGATTAGACTAGGGAAATCGACTTGATTGAGTGGCGGTCGAGCTGCTGATCCTCCTGAGGCGATTGCGAAGGTTTTGGCGAGCGATCCGCCAAGTCATTGATTTTTAACGGAAAATAGGGGGTGGGGTGAAAGTCCGGGGGCTGAATGGCCCTTACCCGCCCCATTATAACTGAGAGATTTTTTTTTGGCCGACTTCGAATTTGACCTGCTAGGCGATCCAATCCCTGAGGGATTTGGAAAACGAGGGCGTCCACCTCATGTGGTGAGCGACGAAAAGCGTAGACTTGTCATACAGTTACTCGCCTTTGGAAAAACTCAGGATGAAATTGCTGCAGCTTTAGGGATCACAGCTCCCACTTTGCGCAAGAATTATTTTCGTCAGCTCAAGGTCAAGGATGATGCTCGGGCGAGAGTGGAAGCCAAGCTGCTGGACAAGCTCATGGACATGGCTGAAGCCGGGAAGGTGTCAGCGATCAAAGAAATCTTCGCACGCCTAGAGCGCTCTGATCGTGACAAGCTGGCTGATGCGATTGCTAACCGCGGAAAGAGTGTTCCTGCTGCATCTGAAAAAGCGCTCGGCAAAAAAGAAGAGCGCAAAAAAACGGCAGAAACCTATGACGGGAAGTTTGCACCTCCCCAAGCTCCCCAGCTGATCAACTAAGAAAGAACTGTCTTGAAAGTTCAGCACTGGTCAACAGCCTGCGTGGATTGGGAACAACGGATTGTTCAAGGGAAATCTCTCATTCCCTTTGATCCGTTGTTCTCAGCAGAAGCCGAAGCAGCTTTGAACGTCTTCAAGTCGCTCAAGGTGGTTGATGTTCCGGGCATGCCGACATTTGGTGAGTGCTGTGACCAATGGGTGTTTGATTTTGTTGGAGCGATCTTTGGAGCTTATGACGCGGAAGAAGGGCAGCGTTTGATCAGTGAGTTCCTTCTCCTGATCTCAAAGAAAAATGCCAAGTCCACTATTGCAGCCGGGATCATGGTGACGGCGCTCATTCGCAACTGGCGTCACCTCAATGAGCTGTTGCTGTTGGCTCCTACAATTGAGGTCGCCAACAACTGCTTTGATCCTGCTGCGGCGATGGTCTCCTACGATCCGGAACTCAAAAGCATCCTCAAGGTGATCTCGCACCAGCGAACAATCAGGCATGAGACCACAAACTCAAATCTCAAGATTGTGGCTGCTGACAGTGACACGCTTTCTGGCAAAAAAGCTGGTTTCGTTCTGGTTGATGAGCTGTGGTTGTTTGGCAAGAAGCCAAAGGCAGCGGCCATGCTGCAGGAGGCCACTGGCGGATTGATTGCTCGTCCTGAAGGATTTGTTGTTTATCTGACCACGCATTCTGATGAGCCGCCAGCAGGGGTCTGGAAGAGTAAGCTTGAATACTACCGCGATGTACGTGACGGGAAAATTCACGATCCTGAGCGGCTTGGAGTTCTCTACGAGTTCCCCAAAGCAATGCTCAAAAGCAAGGATTATCTGAAGCCGGAAAACTATTACATCACCAATCCCAATCTCGGGCGTTCCGTTCGTAAGAGCTGGCTGGAATCCAAACTTCGCGAAGCCATGGATGGAACGGGTGAAGAGGACAAGCAAAGCTTCCTTGCCAAGCACTTGAATGTGCCGATTGGCATGAACCTGCGACGGGATCGGTGGGCTGGGGCTGATCATTGGCAGGCTGCTGAGTTCACTGTCATCCGTGATTTTGATGAGTTTTTAGATCGATGTGAGGTTGTGACTGCTGGCGTTGATGGCGGCGGTCTGGATGACCTTCTAGGGCTTTGTTTTATCGGGCGCGAAAAAGAGAGCGAGACCGAGAAAAGCAGATGGCTGCTTTGGACCTGTGCATGTTGCCATGAGAGTGCCTTAGACAAACGCAAGCAGATTGCGACGGCGCTTAGAGACTTCGAGAAGGATGGCGACTTGTTCATCTGTGAGAACATCGAAGACGATATTCCGATTGTTGCTGACTACATTGAGCAAGTTCTGGATCGTGGTCTGTTTCCGAAAGAACATGCCATTGGACTAGACCCAGTCGGAGTGGCTGCAATTGTTGATGAGCTGATGGAGCGGGAGGTCAAACAAGAGCAGCTTGTTGGTGTACCTCAAGGCTACAAACTCTCAGGCGTAACCAAAGGCATGGCGCGAAAGCTAGCAGACAAATCTCTGGTTCATGGTGGCTCGCGGTTGATGGCTTGGTGTGTTTCTAACGCCAAAACCGAGAAACGCGGCAATGCTGACTACGTGACCAAGCAAGCCTCCGGTTCCATGAAGATTGACCCGCTCACAGCAGCGTTCAACGCGTTCGATCTTATGAGCCGCCATCCAGAAGCAGAAGGCAATGGCCTGGATGATTTCCTCAGCAATCCGGTGATGGTTATATGATCAGATTTTTAAAGGCGGCAGCTCGCGGCATTAAGCAGGAGCTACGAGCAGGCGAGTCTGGATGGATCAACCTCAATGGGGGAGATGCATGGACTGGGGGCGGGCACTCTTCTGCGGCTGGCAAAACCGTGAATGCGTCCTCTGCTCTGGCGTTTTCTGCTGTTTGGGATTGTGTTCGCAAGACTTCGCAGGTGATCTCAACACTGCCTCTTGCTCTTTATGAAAAGGGTGATGGAAACAGCAGGGTGAAGATTGAAGAGGATCTGTCCGAGATCCTATGTAAAAGTCCCAACCCTGAGCAAACTGGGGTTGAGTTCTGGGAGGGTATGACAGCGCATGCAACTTTGCGCGGCAATGCATGTGCGGAAAAGCTCTTTGTGGGATCAAGACTGGTTGGGCTGCGCCCTCTGCTCAATGTCACACCCAAACGCAATCGGGATGGCAAGCTGGAATACAGTGTCTATGACCGGGGCAAACACAGCACGTTGCCCGCTGATAAGGTGTTCCATCTGCGCGGGTTTGGGGCTGGTGATGGTTTGGGCATGTCAGCCATCAAGTACGGGGCGAATTCAATTGGGGCGGCTTTGGCTGCTGATGAAACAGCGGGTAGCGTATTTTCTAATGCGATGATGGCCGCTGGTGTTCTGAGTTCAGACCAGAGCCTCAACGAGACGCAGCGCGGTCAACTTCAGGTGATCCTCACCAAATTCTCAGGTTCTCGCAAGGCAGGTAAAATCCTGACGCTTGAAGCTGGGCTTTCTTACAAACAGCTCCAGATGAACCCTGAGGATGCGCAGCTTTTGGAAACCCGGCGCTTTGGCGTTGAAGATGTTTGCAGATGGTTTGGGGTTCCGCCGATTGTGATCGGCCATTCATCTGATGGCCAGACCATGTGGGGCAGTGGTGTTGAGGCGGTGATGTTGTCCTGGCTCTCGCTTGGCATCAATCCGCTACTTATCAAAAACGAGGCTCGTATCCTGAAAGACCTCATTCCCGTTGAAAAACGCGGACGTTGGTACGTGGAATATAACCGCGAAGCCATGTTGCAAATGGACAGCAAAGCCAAAGGCGATTTCCTCCTCAAAATGCGTATGGGCGGCTTCATGTCTGGCGATGAGGGACGCGACAAGCTCAATCTGCCACGGCGCGGCGGTAACAATGATGAACTGGTGGTTCAAACCTCTATGGGACTGGTTGACTTGCTTGGAAAGGAAGACAAATGAGCATCCGCAATTTGCCAAATGTCCCGGTGTTGGCTGGGAAAGGTCTTCAAAGCGCGATTGCTGAAAGTGTACAGCAGCGCTGGAATCCCGATATCAAAGCAGCAGCTGGTGAGGACGGCGAAAACACCATTTCCATCCTCGATCCTATTGGCGAGAGCTGGATGTATGATGGGGTGACTGCCAAGCGAATTTCAGCGGTGCTGCGCAACATTGGTGAGAAGGATGTGGTCGTCTCGATCAACTCTCCGGGCGGCGATTTCTTCGAAGGGTTGGCGATTTACAATCTGCTGCGCGAGCACAAGGCCAAGGTAACGGTGAAGGTGTTGGGGTTAGCTGCATCGGCAGCTTCTGTCATTGCAATGGCGGCAGATGAAATCCAGATCGGGCGAGCGGCTTTCTTGATGATCCATAACACATGGGTTTGTGCATGCGGTGATCGCCATGCGTTCCTTGAGGTCGCCGATTGGCTAAAGCCGTTTGATGATGCGGCAGTCAGCATCTATCACGCACGCACCAAGATCTCGGAAAAAGAGCTGAGCAACCAGCTCGACAAAGAGACCTGGATCAATGGTGAGAGTGCTGTTGAACAAGGGTTTGCAGATGCGCTTCTTCCCAGTGATGAGATTGAGCAGGCTCCAAGCCAAGCTTCCGATAAGCCCTCACCAAATGCTGCGCAGAAGGAGCTTGATATCCTCCTTGCGCGTCTCAACGTACCAAAATCAAAACGTCGCTCACTTTGTGCGGCTTTGAAAGGGAGCACGTCTGGCGCTGCTCCATCCGGCAAGTCTGGCGCTGCCGTTCGAGCAGGAGTGCAAAGCCTCCTCGATAAATTGGATTCCATGTAAATCGGAGAACATTCATGAGAACGAAATCACTCATGCCCGCCATTTGCTTGGCGGCACTTGCTCTTGCTCGCCCTGATGCTGTTGTCGGGTCGGTACGCAATGACAACATGACGACAGAAGACCTGCTGAAAAAAGTTAGTCAGCAGCTGGATGAGGTGACTGATAACGTTAAGGGCACGGCGGAAGAGGCTTTGAAGCAAGCGAAGCGCTCTGGTGAGGTTTCTCAGGAAACCAAAGACAAGGCCGACAAGCTTTTGACTGAGCAGACGGCTTTGAACAACTCGGTCACTGAGCTGAAAAACTCGCTGGAAGGCATCAAGAGCCAGACACTGGAAATCTCACAGCAGGTGGCTGATGGGATTGGCGGCGGTGGACCAGCTCCGGCGATGACACTTGGTCAGGCATTTGTGGCAGAAGATGAGCAGATTAAGAACTTCAAAAGCGCCGGAGCTAAAGGACACCTTCTCATTGATGTCTCCAATGCGATCACCACTGCTGCAGGCTCGGCTGGTGGTTTGATCTACCATGAAGAAGAACGTGATCCGGTCCGCATACCTCGGCGTCGCTTGCTTATCCGGGATCTGCTGACCAAGGGCAAAACCAGTTCTGATCTGGTGAAGTACCGTAAGCAGACAGTGCAAGATAATAAAGCGGCGATGGTTGCTGAAGGGGCCGCAATGCCAGAGTCCAGTTTTGGCTGGGACAAGGCGACCTCTGAAGTCAAGAAGATTGCGCATCATACCAACATCACAGAGGAAGCTCTGGCAGATTCCGATTTCCTGCAAACGGAAATCGACTCCGAGCTTCGTTATGGTCTGGATCTGGAAGAGGAAAAGCAGATCCTTGCTGGAGATGGGCAGGGTGAAAACCTGAAGGGGCTTTTGACTGAGGCTGTGGCGTTTGTTGCTGCTGCTGGCCTACCCAATGCCACCCGGATTGATCGTTTGCGGCTTGCTATTTTGCAGGTCGCATTAGCGGATTACGTTGCAACCTCTTTTGTCATGAACCCAACGGATTGGGCAGCAATTGACCTCCTGAAAGATGATCAGAAACGATACATCTTCGGCAACGTGAACTCAGTGTCTACACCAAAGCTCTGGGGTAAGGATGTGGTGGAAACCAATACCATGTCTGTTGGTGAATGGTTGGCTGGTGATCTGGCGATGGCAGCAACTTATTATGACCGTCAGCAAGCCGATGTACTCATTTCTTCTGAGCATGGCGACAACTTCATTGAAGGCATGTTGACGATGCGAGGTTCTAAACGGGTTGCGCTGGCAATCAAGCGTGTTGCAGCCACGGTGAAAGGCAACTTCGTCTTCGGATAATCTCGAATAACCGAGGCCACCAACTGGCTCTGCGATCTTCTGATTGCAGAGCCTTTTTCAGGAGA